>JACNGQ010000071.1 GCA_014384025.1 Planctomycetota bacterium
CACCCTGTTGCCAGGACGGGATTTTGAATCCCGCGCGTCTGCCAATTCCGCCACTCCGGCTTATCTGACTTAAAATTGGCTGTTCATTAAGTTTATGATAATAAATAATCAGTAATCAATAGTCAATAGGCAATAGGCAAATAAATTATTGCGGCTGTTATTCCCTCCAGTGCCGCTGAACAATACCATCTCTTATCTTAAATACAACGGTATGTTCTGTTTCTTTTTTGTCGTCGATAACAATTGGAGGCGGAAACACGACAAGTTGGTTGTCCTTCGTCATTGTGCATATATACTTGAGTATCTCGGCTCCGTCTTCTGTCGTGCTCTGCTCGGTCGGCTCACCAACTATTTCCACAAGCTGGTCTCTTGTAGTTATGCCTTGCTTAATCTGCCGGAGCTGTGAATTTTCAACGCCGCTGTAACGCACACTGCTGTCGCTTATCACACAGCCGGCCAGCAGAACCGACATTATAACCAGTAATACAAAAAGAGCAGTTTCATTAAATTGATAATTTTTCATTTTTCGCTTCTCCTAAACCATTTGACACTTTCCTTGAAACAATACGAAGAATACTCCTACGCCTTTCAACTACAGATAATACAAAATATTGCGTTCAATTTCTACTTTTTGCTGTTTCTATAATAATAAAGGCCTACCGAGTTACAATGGTAACAACAAAAATAAATTATCACAAGCTACCATGACGCATATTTTACTGGTCAAATGTTACCGTTCGGTTACGAATTTGAAATATTTTTGTTATTTTTTATGTTTTTTATTTCTTCCAGCCGATTAATATTACTGATAGATGTATTCGCCTTATTGGCGGATATTGGATTACAAAATCACAAGCAGGAGAGACAAAATGTGCAACACTTGCGGATGTCGCTCGAAAAAGAAGGCCAAAAAGAAAACAACAAAGAAAAAAACTGCCAAGAAGAAAACTAAGAAAAAGAAATAGCAGTACTTAATCAATTATTATTCGAGTCCTAAGCTCCGTTGTCACTTACGGAAGTCTGTCCCAAAGCGGCCTCCCACCGTTAACGGGGAATATGTCATCCTTTATTTTCCTCCGTTAATTCCCATCATTAATATAGACCTGATGTATAGTGAAATGCTGGGTCAACGCTTCATAAAGCTTTCCATTAAAGGTCCCCTCGATTTCCTCAAGGCTTTTAAATCCGAAAATCCACGCAATGGCAATAGGGTCGCTCCTGTAGTCAGTATGACCTTCATAGAAACCATAGCGCATGATGTAATATGGCAACATTTCGCTAAAGTTAATACCGGAGAGCTTCTTTTGAAGTTCAGACATTTGATGCGTGGAAATATTGGGATACCTTTCTTTTAGAAACGCTTTTTGTGTAATTGACATTTCACGGCGTATATTTAAATCAAACTTTCCCTGGATCTCATCTTGAAATATGGATACCTGCCATCCCTTTGTTCCTTCTGCCTTAAGGATGATTTTTTCCCCATTGTAGAAGAAGTGTTTGATGTTAGAAAATCTTCCAAACTTTCCAAATTCCATTTCCTTCAGGATAATATTCCAGACATGAAATAGAGGTTTGGCCATTTGCGGATGTGTAAGCCCCATCTTTTTTACCAAGTTGTTATCGCCTTTTAGGACAGAGATAATGTCTTCATCTTCAGCCATAAAGCCCGCCCATGAAAATCTATTTGGCCGGCCGATGTACGTGATAAGTGAAACAGGAATGCCTGTTATCATATCCTTTTTTTCCAATTCATCATCGAGATGCAGGCCAGTTTCAGCTAATGATGGAAAATCTCCAGAATTCACATGAAGCTGCGAGTCCTTACCAAATTGACTCTTAATTCTCCTGCTGTAAAGCAAAGGATTTCCATTTTCGACAGTAACAGGTATAAGTGTATATTTTTCACGATTTGTAAGAGAAAGTAAAATTTCCACTCCATCTTTTGTTGTAAATGGGGAGGGAATATCAGGCCTGAAATCGAGTGTCTTCGGATAACACGGATATGTTTTCTTATTGTAATAAACCTTATCAGGCGGGATTTTTCTCGTATTTGTTTCCAGGCTTTTCTTTTCTTCGGACTTTCTCCCATAAGCTTCCGCAAGCCCTGTAAGCCCGACAACTCCAAACATAAGAACAAATATAAAAAACCAAACATGCGCTCGTTTAACTGCCGACATCTCTAACTCTCCTTTCAATCAGTTCATACTTAGGCCAATAACAGGCCAAATATCTTTTTAACAATAAAAAGTAGAACGAGTGAAAGAAAGGTGCGGTTGACAAAAATCCCGACTGTTCCCACATGTTGTTAGCGGAAATCCCGACTGCTCGGTAGCAAATCATCAAGAATTAATTATTACTATATCTTCCGGAATGGCGATAACATCGCGATGCCCCGGCCCGTGTATTTTTCGAATCTCGGAGCTGTGTTTGCCGGCAAGGGATTTGAGTTGAGCGCTGCCTAAATTCGTTACAGCCATTGCATTATCATTAAGCATTACGACTGCTCCGGGTTCGAATGTCCCTTCAACGGATACAACGCCGCTGGGTAAAAGACTCTTTCGGTCTTTAACGGCCCGCAAAGCTCCTTCGTCGATAAATATCGTCCCAGCCGGTCGGCTGTTGAGAATCCACCTCGAACGGTTGGACAGCTTCCTTTTCGGCATAAAGACCGTACCTATCTCTTCGCCTGCGATAATCCGGCCAATCACGTTTTTAACTCTGCCGTCCGCCAATACTATTCTGAAGCCAGCGTTCGAGGCAATCTTCGCCGCTTCAATCTTGGTCTTCATTCCGCCTGTGGCGTGCATACTGCCCCTGCCTCCGGCGTTGCGAATAATCTCGGCGGTTATCTCAAAGACCGCCGGTATCGCCCGGGCGTCGGCAAACTTTCGCGGATTCTTATCATAAAGTGCGTCTATATCACTCAGCAGAATCAGCAGGTCCGCATCTATCTTACTGGCGACCAGCGCGCTTAGCTTATCATTATCACCGAAGGCCGAGCCGATTTCATCGGTGCTCACACTGTCATTCTCATTCAGCACCGGCACTACAGCCAATTTCAGAAGTGTCTCGATGGAATTGCGAAGGTTCAAGTAAGTCCTTCTATTATTCAGCACCTGAGCTGTCAGAAGTACCTGTGCTACCGTAACACCGTAACGGGCAAACGACCTTCTATATTCGGTCATCAGTAACGGCTGCCCGATAGCCGCACATGCCTGTCGCATTTTTGTATTCGTTACCTTGCCGCGTATCTCTAACTGCCCGGCCCCCATTCCGATAGCACCTGAACTGACAATTATTACCTGCCTGCCCGTTTTCAGCAGGGAATTTATCTGCCGCGCAATTCGCCGAACATATCCGCCGTCCATTCCGCCGCTCTTCGTCAGAATGTTTGTTCCGATTTTTATTACTATTCGTTTTGCCTTACTAAAATCCCGCATCGTCCTTCATCCATCTTCTTCTTATCCATCGTTAATCGTTTACCACACACATATTAAGTTATTACTGAGCTTATTTCAATATCTTTCCAAATTTACCAACTTCTTTCATTTGACCGTATAAACATTTTTCATATAATAGTGCTTTTTATCAGGAGCAACGATGAAAGTTGGCATCATAACTGATACTCATGATAAGCAGACGCTCTTAAAAAAGGCAATTGAGGTCTTTACAGAACATAATGTTGACTGTGTCCTTCACGCCGGCGACATAACATCGCCGTCTTCGGTGCAGGCCCTGACTGAAATTGACCACGTTAAATTCATTGGCGTTTTTGGCAATTGCGATTCCGACAAGCCTGCTTTGAAAAGTATCGTTAGCAGCCATGAAGGTGAAATCCAGAGAGGGGTCTATAGAGGTAAGATCGGAGATAGAAAACTGCTGATGGCGCACGACCCTCGCGCCCTCGGCGATATGCCGATAACCGGTGATTTCGATCTAATTGTGTACGGCCATACCCACATACAGGACATCCATAGACAGGGTAATACACTTATAATCAATCCCGGCCAGTCATGGGCCGTCATACTCGACCTCGACAGCATGAACTATGAAACTATTTATCTGGACTGATAAATAACCAAGATCATTCCGAGCGAAGCCGAAGGATTCATCACCCATCTTCATTCATCGTCCATCTTCTATCCTTGGCATCTGGAGACTTGCCTTAAAATTCTTGTGTTGCTATTATATATTAGCAGGTAAAGTATGTGCGACGACCAACATCGAGAAACGGAATCAAAGTCATGATAAATGGGAAATCGGGATCACAACATACAGCAGGCATAGCGGCGCCATGGGCCTGTAAGAGCGAAGAGATTCTTGAGCAATACCAAGTAGTACGTGAAGAGGGGCTGGATAAACGACGGATCAAGTCTCTCCTTAAGAAGTATGGGCCCAATCGTCTTCGCGAGGCCAAGAAGAAGAGTATGGCGAAGATACTGCTCAATCAGGTCAAAAGCCTTATCGTTATTCTCCTCGCCATCGCAGCGATATTATCGTGTGTGTTCCAGGAGTGGATGGATGGCCTGGCGATTGCCGGCGTCATTTTTATAAATACAGCAATCGGTTTTTTCATGGAATTGAAAGCGGTCCGCTCCATGGAAGCACTGCATCGGATGGAAAGAGTCACTGCGAGAGTTCGCCGCTCCGGACAGGTAAGGGAAGTGCATGCCCGCCAACTGGTTCCCGGTGATATAGTCCTGCTTGAAGGCGGAGATATTGTAAGTGTGGATATGCGGGTAGTCATTGCCGGCAAACTCCAGGCGGACGAGTCGGTGCTCACCGGAGAATCACTCCCAGTCAGCAAACAGACGGAAGAAATCGATTCATCGGCCTCTCTGGGCGACCGAACGAATATGCTTTATAAGGGGACCTCAATCACCCGCGGATCGGGCGAAGCAGTCGTAACCGCAACTGGAATGGAAACCGAACTGGGCAAAATCACCGACCTGGTGCAGAAAGCCGAAGATGAGGTGACTCCCCTGGAAAAGCGACTGGATCTGCTCGGCAGGAAACTACTCTTGGTGACACTTCTGTTTATTGCAGTAATTGCGGGAACCGGCATTGCCAGAGGTAAAGAAGTGATTCAAATGATTGAGACCGCGATTGCATTGGCGGTGGCGGCCATTCCTGAAGGGCTTCCGATTGTCGCAACCCTGGCTTTGGCGCGTGGTATGATACGCATGGCCCGGCGAAACGCGATGGTTAACCACCTCGCCGCCGTCGAGACGCTCGGAGGAGTCAGCGTCATCTGTACGGATAAGACCGGCACATTGACAGAGAACAAAATGACCATTACCGATTTCATTTTATCTGACCAGCATGTCAAAATTGGGCGGTTTGACGATCAAGGTCGGGCAGAGTTCTCAGTAGACGGTCAAAATATCGATCCAAGACAAAACGATAGGCTCATCAAAACGCTCCAGATTGGCGTGCTTTGTAACAATGCGTCCCTGGACAAAAAAAAGACTGATTCGACAGCAGGGGTGGGGGACCCGCTTGAAGTGGCGTTTTTAGTAGCAGCCCAAAAAGCGTCCATCGATTATGAAGAATTGAACAAGGAGTATCCCGAAGAGCGTGAAGATGCGTTTGATTCGGATACCAAAAAGATGGCGACCTTTAATCGACACAACAACAATTACCTGGTCGCCGTAAAAGGTGCAGCCGAGGCCATTCTTGAGGATGCCGCATGGGTGGCCACACAGAACGGTCGGGAGCAAATGGAGGATAAATGGAGAGAATTTTGGCTGCAGCAGAACAGTGAGTTGGCTGAACAGGGCTACCGCGTTCTGGCTCTGGCCATGAAAGAAACCGAGTCGATCGAATTTGAACCATACTCGGACCTCACATTTCTGGGGCTGGCCTGTATGGAGGACCCTGCCAGAGAAGATGTTCGTCAAGCTATCACGGCCTGTCGAAATGCGGGCATTCAAACGGTCATGATAACGGGAGACCATCCCAAAACGGCGGCCAATATCGCATCATCCATCGGCTTGACCGAAAGCGGCCGGGATAACGTGATTGTAGGCAAGGACATCAAAGCGTATGAGACAATGTCTCAGGCCGATAAAGAGACCTATCAGCAGACGCCCGTCTTTGCACGGGTCAGTCCGAAACAGAAGCTCGATATAGTCGCAGTTCATCAGCAGGCCGGAGCTGTTGTTGCCATGACGGGTGACGGGGTGAATGACGCTCCAGCTTTGAAAAAAGCCGACATCGGTATCGCGATGGGTCTGCGGGGTACTCAGGTTGCTCAAGAAGCCGCCGACATGGTTCTTAAAGACGATGCCTTCTCTACGATTGTAGTTGCAGTCGAGCAGGGCCGCATCATTTTCCAGAACATACGGAAATTTGTGATCTATTTATTGTCCTGTAACATTAGTGAGGTCATGATAGTCTTTGCGGCTTCGGTTGTTAATGCTCCTTTGCCAATTCTGCCGCTGCAGATTTTGTTTTTGAATCTGGTCACCGACGTTTTCCCGGCCTTGGCACTCGGTGTCGGTAGAGGAAATCCTGGAATAATGCAGGCAAAGCCAAGATCTTCAAATGAACCGATTTTGCCACGGAGCTGTTGGTTTTCAATCCTCGGATATGGCATATCGATCACATTTTCAGTACTTCTGTCTTTCTGGCTTGCCTTCAGGATGCTGAAGATGGACCATAATCAGGCCGTGACGGTATCATTTCTGACGATTGCATTTGCACAATTGTGGCACATCTTCAACATGCGGGCTAAAAGCACAAGCCTGCTCAAAAACGATGTCACCGGTAATCCCTATGTCTGGGCAGCTCTCGGATTGTGTACAACGCTTCTAATATTGGTAGTATATCAGCCCTTTATGGCAAGGATATTGAAACTTGCAAATCCGGGTCTTGCCGGCTGGCTGCTTGTGCTGGCGACAAGTTCAATGACGTGTCTCATCGGTCAACTATTGAAACTATGGAACAAGTAAACTTCCTTGACTTATAACATGAATGGAAACCGAGCTGGTCAAAATTAACGATAAAGTCCGCAAAGCCAAAGATGAAGTGAATTTTCTCGAAAAACGGCTGGATAGTTGACAGTTTAAAATGGCGTAAATACGGGACATGCGCGGATGAAGATTGTTCATTGCTAAACAATTTTGACGTTCGAAAGTATCTTGATGGCTTTGTGAGGGCTCGTTGGGCAGGCTACCTCGCACGCCCCGCAGCCGTTGCACTTCCCGGGTTCAATCACGGGCACAAGCATGTACTCAGCCTCCGAGAATATATATCTGATCGCATTATATGGGCACCAGCGCATGCAGGCCGAGCATTCATGGTCTTCACCGAGCAGGCAAAGGTTCATATCGACCTGGGCCATGCCAATTTGAATATCTTGTTTATTGTCAAGGTCCACACCTACCAGCGCCTTGCTGGGGCAGACCCATGTACAGCGGGTGCAGTCTTCCCGACAGTAGTTCTCATCAAAAGTCAGTACGGGAGTAAGGATACCGGTAAAGCCGTACTGTCCCGTGTCTCTACGGATGATATCGTGCGGACACGATCGGATACAGTTGCCACAGCGGGTACAGAGCCCCTTGAAAGTCAGTTCATCCACTGCACCGGGCGGCCTCAGGGGCTGCGAAGGTTCACTACCGGTGAAACGCAAGATGCTCGCTGAGGTTGCCCCCACCAGCAATCCGAGTACGGTACGTCTTGCAACAGGATGTCCCGAACGGTCGCAACCCGGTAAATCAGTTGCAGACCTTAGAGCGGAGCGGACGGATCGAGACATTATAGAGAGCAGATCCTGAAAAGCTCCCAAGGGGCATAAACCGCGGCACCATATATGTGGCCTCAGCAGCGAGAAGATCAGCAGCAGAATAACGAGCAGAAACGATATGGCACCTGCGAGCAATTGGTGTTGTTCGGTCAAGAGGAAAACGCCGCTGAATAGAGCGAGTGGATCGGACCAGAGGAACAATGGACAGCCTAAGATTGCCCCGCCGAGTGTTAGTGCGAGCAACCATCGGCCTATCGACATGGCCTGACAAGGTTTTCGCTTTAGGTGTCGACCTAAGCAGCTTGCGCCGTCCAAGCACAATCCTACAGGGCATGCCCAGCGGCAAAACCAACGATGCCGACAGAGTGCAAAAAGACCGACAGCGAGTCCAAGGCCGAGTATAGGTTGGATTGTCTTTGCTGCCAGGATCGAGGTGACGGCGACAAAAGAACTTAAGGCCGGCACAAGAGGCATGAGAGCGTCTTTGTCTCTTATGGGCAAGAGGCACAGCACCGCTCCGATGAGACAAACAAAGCGGACCAGCAATCTGAAATGATTTCGGATGCCTGTTGACTTTATGACAGAAATTTCTGACAACTCCTTATCGCTCAACCGAGGTATGCCTCCTGTTGCCGAAGAATCTTCTGGATTTCGGTTATATCGGCGTCGCGTGGTTTGCAGCGGTCCCGAACTGCCACAGCGGCTGCTACTCCGGCAGCGTGACCGGTGACGAAACAGTTGGGTATCAGGCGAACCAGATCAGCCATGCGCAAATCGCAACTGATGCATCGTCCGGCGGCAAGTACATTGTCGACTGTGCGTGGGATTAATGACCCGTAAGGAATCTGCCATTCTACGTGTTCGGCGTTAGAAGCACCGCCAACGCCGATAACATCGGTATGCCGGATAGAATTTTTTAAATCGTTGACTTTCACAGTTTTGAGGCCGTTGAGGATCCGCGTGATTCGGACACCAAGCTGCGGGGCGGTCTCTACAAGATAGACTTTATCATAGCCGGGGACGTTGCGGATTTTCTGTATTTTGTTCCAGATGTATTTGCGGTGGTTCATTTCCATACGTGTCAGCGTGGCAAGATCGAGCCCGTCGACTTCCGGGCCGGTTAGATTGACCCAGTTGACGCCGCGTACAGGGGTGAGCGATCCAAGCCGTTTGGGTTTTTCAGTGTCGGCGGTTTTAGTTTTATCGACGCGATCAAGATTTCCGATGCGGGAGGCTAATCCGACATTGTGAGAGCGATGTTCGAATTGAGCGCCGGCAGCGGCGAAAATGTCTCCGTCGCCGGTGGCGTCTATGACTACTTTTGCGAGGATGGCCTGTCGGCCTGACTTAGACTCGAATACGGCGCCGCGCATGGAGTTGTCCTGCGTAACAGCTTCGACGCCCCAGCAGTGGAGAAAGACCTGGACCTTGGCTTCTTCTATCATTTCCACCATAAGGTATTTCACGGCTTCAGCATCGACAATGGGATTGGAACCAGGTTCGCGGTTGATGATTGCGCCTTCCATTTTATCGAGGCGGCGCATCATTTCTTCTCCTATTCCCTGACAGACCTGCTTTGGTCCGTGTGCGATGTGACCGAGAATGGTAAGTACCAGTCCGCCGGTCCAGAGGCCTCCGAAGTGGCCGTATCGTTCGACGATAGTGACTTTGGCGCCGGCCCGTCTGGCGGCGATGGCAGCGACGATTCCCGCAGAACCGCCTCCGACGACGAGTACATCCGTCTCGGTGAGCACGGGCAGTTGGCGCTGGGGCTGGATGACTTTACCGTCTATCAGTACGGCGTTGGATCTGTTTTCCTGGACTTTGTTGGTAGTGATTACGGAACTTTGGAAACCGCTTTCACCGATATCCTGGGGTGATAGCTCTTTACCGATTACCGAGCTCGAACCAATGCCAAGCCCTGACATTCCCATTATTCGCAGGCAGTCGCGCCGAGTGATCCCGTTGTTCATGAGTGTCTTCCTTATTCATAGTAAACGTTTTAGCCTGGTTCTTTACCTGGCAACTGCGTGTTTGTGCCAAGCCTTGTGCAGATCGTTTTCTCACCCATCCGTACCCTCTCCATATACTATTCAGCAACATCTATCTTCTTGTGGATGAATTTTCTTGCATCATTACCGGAGTAATCAGCAACAACCTGCCCGGTACCGATAAGTTTCCATTTATAAATAACAAGGCCCTCCAGCCCTACCGGCCCGCGGGCGTGTATCTTATTGGTGCTGATACCCACCTCGGCCCCGAGTCCGTAACGGAAACCATCGCTGAACCGCGTACTACAGTTCCAGAAAACGTTCGCCGAATCAACCAGCGCCATAAACCTGTCGGCTTTTTCCTTATCATTGGTCACGATTGTGTCGGTATGTCCCGAGCTGTATTGGTTGATATGTTCAATGGCCGCATCGAGACCATCGACGATTTTGATAGAGAGGATGTAATCCAGATACTCGGTTGACCAGTCTTCTTCGGTTGCGGATTTAACATCTATTATTGATATTGTTCGTTCGCAACCCCGTAATTCTACGCTCTTTCCCTCTAAGATGGCTTTGACTTTAGGCAAAAACTTTCCGGCAATTTTGTTATCTACCAGCAGGGTCTCAGCGGCATTACAGACCGCGACGTACTGGCATTTGGAATCAACGGTGATATTTACGGCCATATCGGGGTCGGCATCGCCGTCTATATATACATGGCATATCCCGTCGGCGTGCCCGAGTACGGGTATATTGGTATTGTCCATAATATATCGAACAAATTCATTCGAGCCTCGCGGAATGACCAGATCGATATATTTATCCAAAGCCAGCATCTCGATGACGTCCTGTCGAGTTTCCAGAAGCTGAATCCATCCTTTGGGCATCCCTGCTTTTTCGCTTGCTTCGGATATTATATCGGCTAAGATTCTGTTGGTTTTTGCCGCCTCGCTTCCGCCTTTGAGTAGTACGGCATTTCCACTTTTTAAGCAGAGCGTTGAAATTTGCACAAGTGCATCCGGCCGGGATTCAAAAACCACACCAATAACACCGATCGGACAACTGACTTTATAGAGTTCCAGTCCTTTATCGAGTTCGGTTGCGGTGATTGTTTTGCCCACTGGGTCACCGAGTTTAATCAGGCTTTCGATACCGGCACAGACATCGGTTATTTTGTCTTCATCAAACTTTAAGCGTTTCAGCAACGGCCCGGCCAGATTTCCTTTTTCGGCCGTGATTAGGTCTTCTTTGTTGGCCGAGACTATTTCAGCGCTGTGCTGATTCAGGGCGTGGGCGATCTCGAATAAAGCGTTGTTCTTTACGTTAGTTTTGACCGTTGTTAAATTTACCGAAGCTGACTTAGCGACTTGAGCTATTTCTAAAAGATTCATTTGTAATTTACCATTGACTATCAAATATTTTATATTTATCATTGCAGTATAAGTAATAGATAATTGATAATCAATAATCAATTGTACTGCGGGTGTAGCTTAATGGTAAAGCTCCAGCCTTCCAAGCTGGTCACGTGGGTTCGATTCCCATCACCCGCTTTTGTTATAGATTTCATTTCTGGTTTTGGATGAGACCATTGTGAAATTGGCAAGGTTCTGTGAAAAACGATGAAGAGGGCGGGAAAAAATAATTGGTTTTGGTAGAAGTATTATATTTTCGTAAACACTTCTGATAGCTTGAATTAGATTCTGCTACACATCGTCCTATAATAAAATTTCCCGAAAACTTGAAAAAAAGTATATTTGTTTGTTGACAAAGTGGTAGTAAGTGGTAAAGTTTCCCATATTGAGTTTATTAAGTGGGTCTAATGCCATGCTGTTGTTAACAGGTGAATATCAGCACGTTGTAGATAGCAAAAGCAGAGTCCTCATCTCTAACAAGCTGAGAAATCAGATTGATGTTGATGAGCACGGCAGCAATTTCTATCTTCACCTCGGCGCCAACGGCATACTTTGTTTGTATCCCGAAAAATATTTCGAGCAGATCGCTCTTGCGGTCAGGCCGGGCACGACAGCCCCGGATGAGGCCGTAGCGTTCGAGCGAATCAGCTTTGCTTTGGCCAGTAAGGTGGATCTTGATAACCAGGGTCGGTTACTTTTGAACGAAAGACTGCGAAAGAGGGCGGGCCTGAAGGACCAGATTACCCTTATAGGCGTCAGGGACCATATTGAGCTGTGGAACACTGAAAACTGGGAACAATATCTTTCAGACCATATGTCTCAATATCAGAAGCAGGTTTCACAGGCCAGGCAGGTTGTCCTGTACGAGCATAACGAAGATGGTTAATTTTTTTAATGGAGGCAGAATGATTGGAATGGATTCAAATCATTGTCGGATTGTTGCCGGGAGTCTCGTCGGTGAAAGAGAGGTGGATGAACGGACCTTCTCCTCCCTGTCAATTCTACGTGAACGTCTGGAGCGATTGAAAGAAATCGACGGGACTTTCTCCGGCATTGAGTTTTCACCTGAAGTTGTCGAACTTCAGAAACAGAAGAACAAAATAGCGGTAGGCTGATTCGAGGTGTTTTGCTCCTACTGCGAGTCTTTAGATGTGTGTGTTGAGTATTGCGCATAGAGATGCATCGCAGTACGAAACAATACACGAAATGAAGAAGGATATACACGATACGATAGAAGTGAATAGCTCGATAACAGAGCATATTCCGGTTCTGGCTGAGACGTTGGCCGAGCAGATAAAATTGCCACCGGATGGCGTGATGGTCGATGCGACCATAGGACAAGGAGGTCATAGTTTTCTGTTCGGAAAGACTTTGGGCCCTAAGGGAGTAATCGTCGGTCTTGATGTTGATAAAAATTCTATCCAAAGGGCCCAAATTATATTAAAAGGCCTTTCCTGTAAGGTCATTTTAGCTCAATCAAATTTTTCCCTAATAAGCGAGGAGGTCCACGAGCAGGGTATAGAGAAGGTAGATTTCATATTGGCGGATTTGGGTCTTTGTTCGGCCCAATTGGCTGACAGCCGGATGGGGCTAAGTTTTCTTGAAGATATGCCGCTCGATATGAGAATTGATAAAAGAATAAAGAGTACTGCTGCCGATATAGTTAATAAGACAGATGAAAAATCTCTGGCCGATTTGATATATGAATTCGGCCAGGACAGGGCCTCACGGCGAATTGCACGATTTATAGTGCATGAACGTAAAAGCGGGCCGATAACTACGACCGGCCGGTTGGCAAAGATAGTATGCAGGGCGCTGGGAAAGGCAGGCAAAGGCCAAAGAAGAAGGATACATCCTGCTACCAGGACTTTCCAGGCGCTAAGAATTGCAGTCAATGACGAATTAGAGAATTTGAAGAGACTGCTTGATTCATCGCCGGGACTGCTGAACGAGAAAGGTTATATAGCGGTCATTAGTTATCACAGTCTCGAAGACAGGTTAGTTAAGTACAATTTCAAAGAAAATAAAAGTGAAAATATTTACAGGATCATTACCAAGAAACCGATTGTGCCGACGCGAGAAGAAATTGCTGAAAATCGACGAGCGCGAAGTGCAAAACTAAGAATTGCACAGAAACAATAATATTGTAGAGCGTGTTGTGTACTACGCAGCTATGCAATACGCACAAGAAAATGGAGTTTCATTATGACTTCTGACGCCAAAGTTGGGTTGCTTTTAGGATTGTTTTTTATATTTGTCATTGCGTTTATAATAAACGGTCTGCCGCGTTTTCGCAGTGATACAAACACTAACGAACTGACAACTATGGCCAACTCTCCCAATGACTCTTATATCGGGTCTAATGAACGTAAAGCTCGGGCATCTTTTCGTCGAGAAAGGCCGGAACGAAACAGAAGCGTCGAAGAAGCTCAAGAGGTCACGAGCGACGAAGGTAAAGTTCGATACATGAGGCCACTGTCTCAGGATAACGTAGCTGTCAATAACGAGCCTATAACAACGACGGAAGATAAAATCAAGCCGACGATACCGGCACCGGATGCCGACAGGGAGACACAAGAAAACAAACCGAAACCAGCCGAGTCGAATCTGCCAAAAATCTATGTTGTTCAAGCCGGCGATAGCCTGGCAAAAATAGCACAAATATTTTACGGACCAGAGAGGGGTAACAAAACATTAAACGTTAAGAGGATATTCGAGGCCAATAGCAGATTGTTGAAGTCGCCCGATGATATTTCTGTCGGACAAAAACTTATTATACCGCTGTTGAAAGATGAGTCTGAAAACGTCTTTACCGGAGGGCTTTTTGAGAGAATAAAATCCACGATAAGCGGAACACGTTCATCGACAACAACACCGACAAAGACGCCGGCCGAGCCACCACGGCCCAAACCGCCTGCGGCAAGGCCAACCAAACAATACGTTGTACTGGCAGGTGATAGTGTATGGCGGATTGCCGACAAGCAGCTTGGAGACAAAGAACGTTTTAGAGAGATAATCAAGCTAAACGCTTTAGAGGATGAAGATTATCTTACTGTCGGACAGCGTTTGTTAATACCAGCCCAATAGATGCTCGATTTCGGATACTTGATACTTGATACTTGATACTGGATACTTGAGGAACATAATACGATGTCGCGATTATACTTTGTTTTTGTAGTTTTTTGTTTTACGGCGGTTTTAATTTTTGCCGTTTATCTGCGGAGTGCCAATAATCACATTTTCTATAAGCTTTGCGCATGCAGGAGCGAGCAAGGCCGATTGAAACAGGAGCTTGGCACCAAACAGTTACTGCTGGAAGGATTCATAAATCCTGCTGCGGTTTCACAGCGATTCGGTTCATTAAATACCAGCGATTAAGAAGTTGAGAAGTGTTCGCATAACCATTTTTTTCTCACTGTTTCTGGTCGTCGCATTTGTAGGCGAGGCGGTGCGGTGTTTTTATCTACAGTTTCTCAGGACCGATCATTATACTGAACAATGCCTCAAACAGCAGCAGGGCCAGATTCCGTATAAACCGCAGCGAGGTGTTATTCTTGACAGCCGAGGCAGAGTGTTGGCCGCAAGTAACAAGGTCAGAAATATAAAGATTGAGCCCCGGAAAGTCGAAGACCCCAAGAGCCTGTCGAGTGAACTTCAGCCTATTTTGGATATGGGCGCCCATGTAATCTGTAAGCTTATAACCGAAAGCAAAAATCCGGGATATGTCAAAATCAAGGCAGATGCCAATCCGAGTGAATGTCAAGCCGCCTGCAAAGTGTCAAGTGCGGTCGGTGTCGAATCCGACTGGCGAAGACATTATCCGATGGGCCGATTAGTTTCTCACGTGGTTGGTTTCACGAGCCTTGACGATCATGGATTAGAGGGTATTGAATACCAATATAACAAGCAGCTCAGCGGCTTAGGAGCGCAGGATACATTCCTTGCCGATGTACGACGGAGACCTATTCGTCCTGCTCCTGTTAAACAAAATCCCGCGGGCAGCAATGATATAAAAAATTCGGTTTTAACCAATGGTGCAGGGATTATTTTGACCATTGACGCTACTATCCAGCAGTTTGTTCGCGATGAGTTATTTAGACAATATAAAAGTTATGAGGCCGAGTCTGCGGTAGCTATTGTTGCCGATCCGAAAACCGGAGCGATTCTTGCAATGGTTTCGCTGCCGGATTTCGATCCGGCCGATGTTCATTCGACCGAGGCTGAGAAGCGGCGGAACAGGATTTTAACCGATGAGTTCGAACCGGGTAGTATTATCAAGCCGTTTGTGACCGCCATTGCCCTTGATGCCGGGGTTGTGAATACGGTTGAAAAGATATATTGCGAAGAGGGAAATTATTCCGGGAGAGGTTTCGGGCGAATCGGTGAATATCGCAACGGGTTTGGTGATTTGACCGTGAGCGGGATTCTGATTAATTCGAGCAATATAGGGATGGCGAAAATTGGCCAGAGGCTCGGCAAAGAGAGGCTTTATAAGGGTCTTAGACTTTTCGGTTTCGGCAAAAGGGCGGGGATTGATTTGTCCGGTGAGGCAGACGGATTGCTGCGAGAGACGCGAAAATGGACTGGATACAGCGTAACGCGGATACCTTTTGGCCAGGAAATTACAGTAACTTCGATTCAATTAATTCGTGCTTTTTGCATACTTGCCAACCGGGGCCGTGTGGTTCGCCCGTTTCTGGTTAAAGCGGTGGTTGACAGTAATGGAGAGATTACCGAGCTGAAGCGTCCTCCTCCGCCGGTCGGTTATATTGTTAAACCTGAAGTTGCGGAATGGATTGTCAGCAAGGCCCTGGTGGGAGTGGTTAATGAGGGAACGGGCAAAAGAGCCAAATTGGAAAAATGGCAGGTCTTTGGGAAGTCGGGGACTGCCCAAATTGCCAAAAGCGATGAGCGGGGATATTCGGACAGCGATTACGTGGCTTCGTTCATAGCCGGAGCCCCGGCGGAGGACCCGGCCATAGTGGTTCTGGTTGTTGTCCGCAAGCCGAACAAGAGTCTCGGCAAGAACTATACGGGGGGAGTCGTGGCATCACCGGTGGCGGGGGCGATAATCGAAAAGACGCTTAATTATCTCGATGCCAGATATACCCGGGCGGATTTCTGATAAAAGCACAAGAACGGTAATTGGTTAAATATTTACTTATTTGCATTTACAGGTTAGGCGGATTCAACTCCCAAGTGCAACTGAGTCAAATCCTGTTTTGTTATCCAGTTA
>JACNGQ010000438.1 GCA_014384025.1 Planctomycetota bacterium
TGTCTGAAAGTATGTGCGCTGGCTCGTTTGTTTATTCCGGCCTTGCGCACAGCCTTTGCAATGGCTTTGTTGATGGGACTGGGGTCCAGATGATGCCGGCGGGTTTTACCGGACCGAGGATCAGTAGAAAGCTGTTCTGAGGGGAGAACATACTGCCATTTCCAATCCTTTGCGGCGTGAGGATATTTTCGGGCAAGGGCATTTGGCAGATAGACTTCTCCGTAACCGTTTTTAAGATCCTGAGCATGGATCAGTTTGACACGTTCGAGATGTTCTGAGCCGTCTCCTCTCGCCGTCTTTCAGGTCAGCGCGGGACTTCATTTTATGGAAATGAACGTACCGTGTGGCCCAAGCGCAATAGCTCCGTTCCGTACGAATGGAATAGTGGCGGCGCTGCATGACAGCCCGCATTTCGTCCAAGAGTTTCATGGCAATAATATTGTTGCAGGGTTGATTTTTTGAATAGAGTATACGCTGGATATTGAATATTGTAAACAGGCAATTTTGCCCGAAAATACTCTGATATGACTATTATCAGGTAAATCTGCCTGATAATCAATGGTTAGACAGCTGTTAATACATTTATCGCAATAATCGAAATTTCTATCCTCTGAAAGGAGAGAGTATATGGAAAAAATAAAGCGTATAGCTTTGGTGGCTCACGATAACAGAAAAAAAGATTTGATCGAATGGGCTGAATGGAATTATGAGATATTGATACATCACAAACTGATATCTACTGGAACAACAGGTAGTTTAGTTGAAAAAGCTATTAAAAAGAGGCTAAGTGATAAGGATGCAAACAATTTTAAAGTAATGAAACTGAAATCAGGTCCGCTAGGTGGAGATCAACAGTTGGGAGCAATGATAGCGGAGAATAAAGTTGATTTAGTAATATTCCTGTGGGATCCCATGCAACCGCAACCTCACGATGTTGATGTTAAAGCACTTCTGAGGATTTCTGTTTTATACAATATTCCAACTGCGTGTAACCGTTCTACAGCAGACTTTATGATCTCATCACCTCTTTTAAATGCCGAGTATGAGCCAGTTCTCAAAGATTATTCCGGATATATAGGACGGGCTATACGATATGAGTAGAAATAGAAAAATTAAAGAAAAAAGGTGGGCTAACAACGCTATGAAACCAGACGGGCTATATTTCGCGGCTTAACAGAGGCCTAAACGTGCACCATTTTCAGGTATTCACAAAATCTTACAATATTCTCGCCCACTGCTTATAGCGACCGGTTATGCGCTGATATAAGCAACGATATTTATGATCAGGATGAGTTGAATTGGCGAATCTAATCTATAGAACATTGTTCACCTTAATCTATGCATTATTGTATCTGTTCATGGGGTGGTCTATCTATGCTCTTATAGCCAAAGGGTTCTCTTGGAAAAATACAAATCTATTTTCAGTTTCCCTCAAATTTAGCCTGAAGAAGCTCACGACACCTGAAGTAACTGCTGCACTAATTATCGTCTTGATTTTTTCACTTGCTGCCCAAACTAGTTTCAGAATATGGCGTACTGAGATAGAGCCTAAACTCACATTTGAAGCCATTGCGAACAAATTTGCGCCTGACATTCTGATCAAGTTATTTTCGACTGCAGGGACTATCGAGGCAAGGCCGCAACTTGAAATACAAATGGAACTCATTAATGAACATATCATTGACTTACAAAGTGGCAAGAAGAAATGGACGAAGGAATCACTCGAAGGAAAGCACCAATATCTTATCAGGATTTCGAATAAAAGCAGCAATGATATTGAAGATCTTAGGTTAGATTTACAGTTTCCATTTTTTGTGAACTACCAGAAAATAATCGAAGAAAGAAAGGTTAGCGGGAGGAGCATCGAGGCAAATTTTACCAGGCACTCTGCAAGCCCTACGCTTAGTGTAGAGGTAATTGGAGAACTTAAGCCAATGAGTTTTACAGTTGGGGCTCACAGAATATCCCCAAAAGGAATTCTCGAAATATTATTTATTTTGGAAAAAACGGGCCTCTGGGTAAAAGACATACCACCGCCAGGATCACAAATGGCTAGGATGCTTAAGAGTGGCAAATGTGAGTTCATACATGGGACCTTCACTTATAAAGAACAAGTATTTGAAATCTATTATCCCATCGAGATCCGGAAAGACAAATCTCTATTTCTCGGACCACCAGAGAATAAAATGCCCCCAAATGCCATAGTAGTTCTATCATTAGGGTGAGCTGACTATATATAATTCATCAATTATATTAATCGCATAACACGGCTTTGAACAAGGACTGGCTTTTCCGCTGGCGCTCCAAAGGCAGCCTGTTAAAGCCCCGTTCGACAGGTAGAGAGATGAGCGAATTCTGGCTATGTTTCGTGCCGCTGTTTGTCGCAGTTGATGCAATTGGCGTGTTACCGTTGTTCGTCTCGCTCACAGAAGAGATGCAGAAACAACGACGTCAAACGGTCATTCTACAGTCTGGCATTACTGCGACCATTGTTGCTGTCGCGTTCCTATGGTTTGGCCCAGTTCTATTGCGATTCCTCAACATTTCTGTGCCAGATTTCATGATTGCCGGCGGCACCCTTCTTTTCGCGATTTCTTTGAGCGATCTCCTTGCAGGAACAAAGAAGCAGCGCGAAGCCGATCCCGACAGTCTGGGTGCTGTGCCGATCGGAATTCCGTTGATTACCGGTCCAGCCGTGCTGACAACATGCATCCTCCTCACAAGCATGCATGGCAGATGGGTCACCACTGCCGCAGTCGTTGTGAACATCAGTCTTGCCGGAGTGGTGTTTCTGGCGGCTGAGCCCCTTATGCGGGTGTTGGGGCGTACTGGCATGAAGACTGTGTCCAAACTGGCCAGCCTCTTACTCGCCGCCATCGGGGTCATGTTGATACGCAAAGGAATCGTAGGTCTTCTCGCATCATCGGGAGCATAGGGTTGCCGAACCAAGCGTTCCAAGCGACGCTTCACAGCGCGCCTGAACGCAGCGTTGAACTCTAAAAAAGGAAAAGAAATATGCGGAAACCAGTTTTATGGGGAATAGTGGCACTCATAATTTTGTGTTCAGGAATTATTGTAAAGGCGTCTATCGGCCATCCTGGAATTGATATATTAGAAATAGGAACGTTTATAGCCTACATTCCGCACTTCAGAGAGGTCGAACTTTGGAATTTTGATCCTCGTGAGGT
>JACNGQ010000069.1 GCA_014384025.1 Planctomycetota bacterium
ATGAGAATAAAAAAGTTCTGCTCGAACGAAAAAGAGGAAAAAAGGGCCAGCTTGCCGCCCGAATTACAAAAGACAAGAGGACAATCGAAGAGCTAAAAAGACAGATTGAACAACGCAAAAAAACACCCGCCGATGCAACCGGCTTTGGACCCGGCTATGATGTTTCACTTGACCCTTCGAAAGGAACGATTACGGTAACGCTTGATAACGCGATATTGTTCGATTCAGGAAAGGCCGAATTAAAAAGAGCTACCAGTACAGAGCTTGACCATATTTATTCAGTATTGCGGGACAAATACTCCAGCAAACAAATAGATGTTGTCGGCCACACCGATACAGACCCAATCAAAAAATCAAAATGGAAGGACAACTGGGAACTTTCCGCTCAACGCGCTCTTTCGGTAGTTAGATACCTCGTTAAAAAGGGAATCTCTGAAGAAAAAATTCAGGCAACCGGCCGAGGACAAAGCCAGCCCATAGCTTCCAATTCAAGCTCCAGCGGTAAAGCAAAAAACCGGAGAGTCGAAATCGTGGTGCATATGAGGTGACGCTTTGTATTGCGTATTGTGTGAAATTTGTTACACAATATAACGGCCAGACAATGCAGGATTTTATGCCGGATCTATAAAGCCAATAATGCCAACGTCTCTACAAAGGCACAAAAGTTTTAGTGCTTACCAAACCGTTTCTGTTGATACAAATGACAACAGTTCCATGCTTAGAAGTATAGAGCGACTCGGAACTATCATCTTTTTTAATTATACGTGATTGTCTTTCGTATTGGGTTTGGTCACAACTGTATATCAAAATATCCGGATCGAGTTTTTTTAAAAAATCATCCTCTAAGGTACTGAGCGAGCCATGATGAGGGACAAAAACGATATCGGCTTTCAGGTCCGGATACAGCCGGAGAAGCTCTCGTTGAGCGAATTTTTCAATGTCGGAGCATAGAAGTATTTTCTTACCGGCAAATTCTATCAATGAAACCTGCGATTTATCATTATCTCCCAAATCTTTATTCTTAGATGCCTCTTCATTCGGCCAGAGTATTTTAATATCGGCACTGCTGCTTAACTTCAATTCACTGTTCAAGGGTTTAATTGTTAAACCCTTTTCTATTAAATAGTCATTGAGATATTTTTCAGTGCCCCATTGATCCGTTCTGCCAAAAAAGTCATTATTAGTGTAAACACAGCCGACCTTACAGTGTTCTACAACCTCGGGTATTCCATTGATATGGTCTGTATCGTTATGGCTTATGAAAATGGCATCGATTTTATTTATTCCGTTGTAGTCTAAGAAGGGATTGACAACTCGCCTGCCAATATCGCTTTTGCTCCGAGAGCCGGCGTCAAATAAAATGTTGGCCTTGCCGGGGAGCCGTGCTAATATTGCCTGGCCGTGGCCGACGTCAAGAAAGGTGATGATCAAATCGTCTCTATGCGTCCTTTGCCATTTCATAGCACCCAAAAAAACAATCAGTGCTGAAAACATCACTATGCATATTACTTTCTTAGCCATAGAACGCCGCCGAAAATATACAAAGCCGGTAAAAATAATTATACTGTAATAGAAAATGACCAGCATAAGCGGAATATGACCTATCAACATTTGTGACATGTCCAGCTTTGCGATAAGTTCCACTATCCAAATAAGCCAGTTCGACAGGATGACAACAATAGCTCCCATGACAGCACTTAATGTTGGTAAAAGGAAAAATAAGATTACCTTCAAATATCCCAATATCAGAATTAGACTAACAAAAGGAAAAACCAGCAACGTCCAGATACTCGCCAGCGGCGTGATTGTATAAAAATGGTATAATAAAATACCTGCCCCACCCAGCCAGGCGGCAAGTCCCATAGAAAACAGTCTCAAGAAATATGGCCCCGGTTTTGAAATTACATAGAAAAACAGTTTTGTCTTCTGCTTTTTTTTACGCCAGGACAAACCCGTTACTTTTTCGTATATAAAAAAGTGGATTCGGTCTGCAAAAAGCACGATTGCGAGCACTGCTGCAAATGATAACTGCCAGCCGGCCTCGAATATATGTGTAGGACTTATAAGTAAAAGAATTATTGCAGCTAATGATAATGTATTGAGGGGATTGGAGTGTCGGCGAAAGAAAAACGATACGCAAAAAACGCAGCAAATAATAGCCGCCCTTAAAGTCGGTGCTCTCGGGGGAACAATTAACAAAAATACAGCTAACGCAATCAAACAAATGACCGCCCGCGCAGGCTTCATTAGGCCTGCTGTTTTGCACAGCCACCAGACCATTCCTATCAAAATACCCAGGTGCATCCCCGAAAGGCTGATAAAGTGCAGGAGGCCGGTTTTACGAAATGCCATGTAAGTGTTACTGTCGATATTTCCTCTATAGCCCAACAGTAAAGCCTCCAGCAAACCTCGGTTCGACTCTTCCGGCGAGAGAGTATCCAACAATGCCCGGGAAGCCGATTGCCTTATCCTGTTTTTTAGCTGTGTAAATAAAGGAGCGGGGGTGCTTTGCAGCAATTTGATGCCGTCCCGTGATTGTACAAATGCAGCGATAAAGATATTTTTCCTCGCCAGATATTTTGCCGTATCGAACTGGCCTGAACTGGTAGAGGGATCGAATCTGTCAAGCCGGCAATATGCCTGTATGGAATCGCCGGCTTTCAAATCCAGGATAGGTTCACTTACATATAATCGAACAGTGCCGGCGACCTTAGCCCACCCATCGGTAGTTTCTACTTCTGAGACTTTAAAGTAGAAGCTGCTCGATGGTTCGCCGGGCTTAAATATGGCAAATTTCCAGTTCTGATTTTTGTTAACGTACGGCTCGGTCATAATCATCCCGCGAATGACCGCCAGTTTTGACTCATCAGCAACAAGGTTACGAATATCGTTCGTCTTTGGTTGATGAAAGCTTATCAGCCGAATCGCACCAAGACATAAAAAACAAACCAGAGCAGTAGTACTTATGAGCACAGGTGTATAATCGCTCAGTTTGTCTTTTGTCTGGATAACAAAGAATAAAACCGCCGCCGGCAAGCACAGTGATAATAAGATCAGCCAGAGCCAAAGGAGCTGTGAATCAAGCAAAACGCTTTGTATCAGAATTCCTGCTATAAGACCTGTTGCGACAGATACAAGGGGGCAGGTGCTTATGATTCGCTTATGAAGATTTACGCCGGTTAATTGCCGGTCTATCTGCGCTAATTTCCGCTGTATCTCGTACATGGCCGAATAGACTACAGACTAAAAAGGTAAAACTCAAGGGAAATTTAGTCATTAAAAGATTCGTAAAAAAAACAGATTATCGATTGGTAAAAAAGAAATTAAAAGAATATTTTAAAAACGAAGGGTATTACTTGTGAAGCGTTAATTGTTATTTAGCATCATAATGACGAAAAATGTTGTCGATTCCTTCTCTTTTCAGAAGTAGGTTTGGACAAGGCCAGTTTGGTTTAAAGCTGTATGTATTGTTTTGGCTCTAAGTTTGTTTCCATTGTCCAGACAATGGCTTTGCCGTTTTTTAGACAAAACGGGATTAAGATTTCGTAGCCCTCGCTGTCGACCCAGGGTTTCAAGAAGGTGAATTGTTCGACAATCTGCATTTTAAGCTCCAAATCATCAAGCATCTCGACAGTACCTTCGATACGTACCTGTCGGCCATCATCAGCATTATAGAAGCACATTTCGACAGCCGGATTGGCTTGCAGTTGCTCGTGAACAGCTTTGTCCCGGCCGGTACAAAAGATAATCCCATCTTCATCGGCTCGATACAACATTATTAAACGAACGTGAGGCTGATTGCCGTCAGTCGTAGCAAGACTAAAGACCGGGTTTTTAGTTACAAATTCAAGAATCTCTTCCTTAGTCATAATCGAGCTCCTCCAGCTATGATTTTTTATTGATTGTTTCTTTGTTCATATATGGCCGCAGGGCCTTGGGTACTGTTATCGAACCGTCAGAGTGCTGGTAAAGCTCCAGGATAGGTATCATTATTCTCGGCGAGGCGATGACGGTGTTGTTCAGCGTGTGGCAGAAATTGTTCTTCATTGTAGCGGGGTTTTTGTAGCGAAGATTCATCCGTCTTGACTGGAACTCATAGAATTTACTTGCGCTGTGCGTTTCACAATAACTTCCTCGCGATGGCATCCATGCCTCAATATCGAACTTTTTCGCCTGACCTCTGCCGAGGTCGCCTGTGCAGACATTTGCAACACGGTAGGGCAGCTCTAAAGCCTGCATGACCACCTCAGCATTGGCTAAAATCTCTTTGTGATACTTGTTGCTTTCTTCTGCGCTGTTTTCACAAATGACCACCTGCTCGACCTTGTCGAACTGGTGGATTCTGTAAAGGCCATAGGTGTCTTTACCTGCAGCTCCGGCTTCGCGCCTGAAGCAGCTCGATTGTGCCACATACTTCAAGGGCAGCTCTTCTGCGCTTAATATCTCGCCCATACGATAGGCCGTCAGCGGGACCTCGGCGGTGCCCACAAGATTGAGCTGGTCCTTTTCCATTCGGTAGGTCTGCTCTTCGGACCCGGGATAGTACCCGGTGCCTTTCATCGCCTCATCTTTCATAAGAAGCGGCACCGACATAGGGACATAACCCTTGCCGACCATATAGTCCATCGCAAACCGCAGAACCGCCCAGTGCAATAAGGCGCCGTCACCTTTGAGAAAGTAGTTTCTGGTACCGGCTAATTTTACGCCTCGTTCGACATCTATAATGCCCAAGGCCAATCCCAACTGTAGATGGTCTTTTGGTTCAAAATCAAAGTGTCGTACTTTCCCTTCTTTTCTTATCTCGATGTTTTCCGTATCATCTTTACCCAACGGCACATCATCGTCGGTCGGCTGAGGCACCTGCTGCATAAGCTCTGTAAATTCCGGCTGAAGCTTCTTAGTATCTTCGTCGTACCTGGCTTCCTGCTGTTTCAATTGTGAAAGCTGCGATAGTGCAGATTGTTTTTCATCGCCTGACAGTCTTGGAATTGACTTGCCGATACGGTTTTTGTCGGTGGAAATATCCTGAAGCTCCTTTTTTATCGACAAAAGCTGCGAATCTAAATCGAGCAATCTGTCGATATCAACGTCGAAGTGTTTATCTTTGGCTGCTTTCTTAAATTTCTCAGGATTTTCGCGTATTTGTTTAATATCAATCATGGTATTTTGGTATTACTAATTAGGTTGTTAGTATATCAGACAGTTGGCGGTCTATTATCAGCTTTTATAATCGTGCGTATTTCAGGGGCCTTACTCTAAAGCTATTTTCATGGCGTTTAGAGCTTACGATTAGCCATTTCACGTCTTCTCTATGCAGTGTGTATTCTATTGTTAACGTACCTCTGTCGGAAGTAATTTCAACAGGGCCAAACGTAGCCTGGTCGCCTACAAGTGTTAATTGGGCGTTTTCGATTTTAATTTCAATGTTATCTAATGAGCCCCGCTCGATTGCACCTGCCAAGCTCTCACGCATCGCAATCTTGCTGCTACCGCTTGAAGAGATGTAGCTCTCAGAAAACAACGCCATTAGCCTGTCCAAATCCCTGGCTTCAAGAGCAGCTTTCCACTCGGTCATCGTAGTGTTAATTAGCTGCTTATCGGAAGGTCCTTTGACAGGAGTCTGGCACCCACAAAAAACCACCGCAAAAACAATCAAAACCAGGTTTAAAACAACTGACTTTTTCATATTTTAACTCCTTTTAGTTCGCCATTGTCCTGTTGATTATAAAATCGAAACACCCGGCTTATCGGATATTGCGAAGTGTACAGCCCCATGGAGATAACGTCAAACATATTTCGCGGCTCGTGGTTCGGCTTCCCGGGTAATGAATTACGAGAAACGTTTAATAATTACGACATTATTTTGCCCGCCGAAGCCGAACGACTCATTCATTGCTATATCCACCTGGCATTTCCGGGGCTTATGAGGCACGTAATCCAAATCAAGCTCAGGGTCGGGATCCATCAGATTCATTGTCGGCGGCATGATATTGTCTCTTATTGCAAGTACACAGGTAATCAATTCGGCCGCCCCAGCCGCCCCGATCAGGTGACCAAGCATACTCTTGACACTGCTGGCAGGTGTGTTTTTTGCTTCTTCTTTGAAAACCGCTTTTATGGCTTTGGTCTCTATCGAATCATTTTCCGCCGTGCTTGTGCCGTGCGTGTTTATGTAATCTATGTCTTTATAGCTGATACCTGCGTCAGTAAGCGCCGCCATCATCGCTTGTGCGGCACCTCTACCCTCTTCGTGCATATCTGTTATCCTGAACGCATCGGAGCTGCTGCCGTAGCCGATGACTTCAGCTAATATTTCAACGCCTCTTTTTTTCGCTGAGCTTAGAGATTCGAGAATGAGTATCGCTGCCCCTTCGCCGAGGACGAAACCATCTCTGGTCGCAGAGAACGGCCTCGATGCCGTTTGGGGGCTTTCATTTCTCGTCGAGAGGGCGGTAAGGCGATTAAAGCCCATAAGGCCCAGCGGATGTATCATCGAATGTGCACCGCCTGCTATCATTATATCGGCATCGCCTCTGCGGATTAGCATTGTCGCCTCACCAGCCGCCTGAGTACTGGCTGCACAGGCGGTCAGACAGCTTCTCGTCGGGCCGCGAGCACCCGTGAGCATAGCAATATGAGCAGCGGGCATATTCGGCTCCTGCTCAAGCTCACACATCGGATCCATTCTTCCGAAAGCAACCTGCGCCCATTTGCCCCAGTCCATTTCGTTTTTATCTGGGTCCCACGCTTCGACAATCGCAGCGAAAAATACATCATTATCGACAGAGCCTTCGCCTGCACCCAGATAAATGCCTAATCTGCTTCGCTCTATTCCGTCGGTCGGCTCTATTGTTTCAACATCAATACCGGCCTGTTTACAGGCCTGGGCCGTAGCGCCGATGACAAAGCCGGAGCCGCGATTGCTGTGCTGATGCAGATTCGGATTATTAGTGTATTGTGTAAAATCGTAATCTTTGACTTCGGCATCGAATGTGGTAGGAAACGTCGAGGCATCGAAAATAGTGGTTTTAGCTACACCGCTCTTGCCCGTCAATATTGCCTGCCAGAGAGATTCCACATCGTGGCCTAAAGGGCAAACGATGCCCATTCCGGTTATTACAACTCGTTCAGTTGTGCCGTTTTCTGCCATTTAGTCAACCATCTCGCTATCAAAATTTTTCAATATCACCGCGGCTGTTTGTCCGCCGTATGTATAGCTGCAGGAAAGTGCGTAACGAATCTTCTTTTCCTGAAGTTTATCCGAAATATTCAAATCACAACCGCCGGCTCGCCTGTCGCAGTTTTTCGCAGGGGGTATTTTGCCGTCAGCCATAGCACAGACTGCGGCGATAACATCAACCGCTCCGCTTGCAGCGCCGTTGTTGCTTAGCATACTCTTGGTCGGCCAGACACACGTTCGGGTTGCCGCTTCTCCGAGAGCCGCTTTGATGGCCTTTGCCTCGGCCAAATCATCGGCTGGTATTCCTGTGCCATGCGGGATAACCAAGTCTAAATCCTCGGGCCCTATCTGAGCATCAGCCATCGCCTTTTTGATTGCAATTTCGATGCCTTTACCATCCGGCTCAAGATGTTCGTATTTGGGATTGATATTATTGCTTTGGCCGATTCCAACAACTTCGGCTAAAATCTTTGCACTTCGCTTTTCGGCATTTTCCAGATTTTCCAATATTACTATACCGGCGGCTTCGCCGAAAACAGAGCCTTTGGCATCCGCGTCAAAAGGTCTGCAGGCCGAAGCGGGCTCATCATTGTTTTGATCGGTAGCTCTTTTAAGCAGGCACTGGCGAATCATAACTATCGGATTAACCTTCGCCTCAGCTCCGCCGGCAAGAGCAATATCACTGGCACCGCGAGAGATAACCTGCACTGCTTCAGCTATTGCCAGATGCGCAGAGGTTTCTGCACAGGTGATAGAGTTGCTCGGCCCCTGAATATCATGAATGATGCCTATATGGCAGGCAAGCATGTTGGGAAGATATTTCAACAGCCATAAAGGCGTTACCATTTCAAGACCTTCTTTGCCCCATTTATGGATGTCAAATTTACCATCGTTTATACTTGCAGCTACCGCTGGAGCCAACTCAACCAGGTCGCAACTGATAAGACCCGCCCCCAGATTGATTGCGATACGTTCAGGATTTACATTGATGTTTTCCGGGTCGATGCCCTTTGTAATAAGCCCGCTATCGGTCAATGCTTCGTTTGCCGCTATGATCGCCAGTTCGATATCCCGGGACATCAGCTTAACGGCTTTGCGAAATGTCTTCGGCACATAATCTCGTATTTTATAATCGGGAACCTGGCCGGCTAACTTGCAGCTAAAGCCAACAGGATCAAATGCTGTAATTTTGTCTATTCCACACTTTCCGGCACATAGTGCCGCCCAGGTATCACTTACGGTTAATCCAAGGGGGGTTACTGCACCAAGGCCGGTTATTACTACGCGAGCCGAATTCATCATTTTTGCTCCGAATCGGCGCCGGTTCTGGCGATACATGAGACCACATCTCGCAAAAGTGATTCGAATACCGATGCGTCATCAGTGAACACAAAGTTTTCCTCAGGAAATTTTTTGCCCGCCAGATTCTGGTCTATATGGCTGAACATTAAATCTATCTCGGCAATTAACTTATCCGCACAGGTAATCTTGCCGCTTGTGCTTGCGGCTTCCGGAGCAATAGATTCTATTTCTGTATCTAATTTTATCGTATCGCCCGGTTTTACATAGTCGAAAAAGACGGCTTTTTTTATCTTCGCAAGGATGACTTTTTCCTGAAAATCCTTTGCCTCTCCGACGAGTATGCCTGATGTCTGGGCCATTGCCTCAATCATTAAGCATTCCGGCATAACGGGAAAGCCGGGGAAATGGTCGTGCAAATGCTCTTCGGCAAGGGTTACATTCTTTAGCGCCACGGCATGCCGACCACTTTGAAACTCTATAAATTTATCTATCCAAATCCAGCGCATTTTAAGCCATCCTGCCGTTAACAGCTTCGGGGACTTTACACTATTTAAGCAGCATTCAGCTTGCCTTCAACGTAATTTACAATCGCATCAACGGTGAACAGGTCACCCAACTTGTTAATGTCAGGGTCGTCAACAAAGGCCGTAATATCGGTATGCGGCATCTTCTCTCGTAATTCGGCCAGCCCTTTTTCGGTTAATTTGCCGTTCTGAACAAATTCGGGATTGTTCATTAAATTCTCAGCGGGGAACAATTCTTCCCGTGGGATTTTTATTTCGAATGCCTTTTCCAATCGAAACACTATGTCCAAAAAGTCAATGCTTTCAGCCCCTAAATCTCCCATTAAGGTCGCTTTGGCTGTAACCTCATCATCGTCAACGCCCAATGCATCAATCAGAACTTCCTGAACCTGCTGAATAATTTCGTCCCGATCCATTGCCATACTTTTTTACCTCCAGTATTCTTAACCTGTATAATAGTCCTTCTTATATTTCGTCCATCAACAATGCAACTGCCAACTATAAATTAACTCAACAGTTTCCATCGTTTTTTCATATTTTCGATAACCCTGGCATCGACAGCAGCCATAGCTGAATCCCGGTCGGCCAGATTAAAATGCCTCAAACCGAATCTTGCTTCAACAATCCGTATGCCATCCGAGGAGCCAAAGCCAGTAAAGCTGCTTATGTTTTCCTCGATAACCCTTGCCTCAACCGTATATTCTATCTGGGAAGCAGGCGCCAGGAAACTTTTATATTTTACATTCCTTGCCTGTTCAAGCAATATCATACTGTGAGCGAAATTTTCCGTCCGGCGTACAAGCCACGATGCCGATTCTATCAGCCCTTCCAGCAGCAATACCCCGGGCAGTACAGGAAACGTCGGAAAATGGTCGGCCAGATATTCCTCGGCTAAAGAAACACCCTTGATAGCCTTTATTTCCCTGCCGATATCCAGCGAAATAACCTTGTCAATAAGTATAAAACGCATAGTTTCCTGCCCGTGAATCGTACCTCAATTAGTAATTCACTAACATCTTTATACAACTTTGTATTTTGTCTAAACGCCATACGCTATACTCTAACCGCCGATTTTGCAATTCTTTTTCCGGCCTTTTTTGCCTTTTTTATACTCGACGATTTTCGTCCCGGGAGAATTGGGATTGTTATTTGAAAATTTCACACAATTGATTATACTCTTGCGACTATGGAAATACACAGTGCTAAAATTCCGGATGTCAAGGCGATTCACGCCTTGATAAGTTCTTATGCCGAGCGGGACAGGATGCTGTTTTGCCCGATGGCTGATATTTACGAGAAACTGCAAACCTTTAGTGTGGCCGAGGTCGATGGCAGTGTGGTCGGGTGCTGTGCTCTGGAAGTCATCTGGTCAAACTTAGCGGAAATAAAATCCCTGGCAGTTGATGAAACGAAGAAAGAAAAAGGCGTCGGCAGGATGTTAGTAACCGCCGCCATCGAACAAGCCGTCAGGCTTGGTATATCGAAGGTTTTTGCACTTACGCTTGAGCCGGAATTTTTTGAAAAATTAGGCTTTGAGAAAGTTGAAAAAGAAACACTGCCGATGAAGGTCTGGAGCGATTGTGCCAAATGTCCGAAGCAGCAAAATTGTGATGAGATAGCAGTCGTAAAGGACGTATCTTATGAAGCTTGAGGCGGAAAACAAGTAACGAGCTATTGAAATTAACCTACTTGTCTGCGTTGGAACAGGGCGATAGACAATGCGAGAATGGCTGTTGTGTAGCACAAGGCATAAGAGGCAGTTATCAATATATATTTTACCGGCACCTGGCTGCCCTCATAAATCGCATCACTAATCCAGAAAATCTGCAAGTTCGGCACCAGATATCTGCCTATTTTTGCCCACAATTGGGTCTCGGCAAATCTACCGAAGGCATAATCGCTTACAAGACCCAATAAAAAAATCCCAATACAGCATGAGAGCGTTACTACAATATTAAATCTGGAGGAAAGTGCCACCGCCAGAGCCACCATTATTATTGCCGCCAACAGTAGCAATACCGAGCCGTAAATATCCACGGCGTTCATACCATTACCCTTAGGATTAAACTGCCATTTATTGTCAATAAAAATCAGAAATACAATGCCTAATGTAGCGAATATGCCGGTTAAAACGATTGCTGTTGACGAGAACTTCCACTCATAAGCATAATTAAAAAAAGCACTTAGCAAAAATACTGCGGCAAGGACAACCCCTGCTGTAGCGATAACCGTCCAGTCGTGCGGGTCATTTACCGTTTCGAGCACACCGTGCCTAATTACCATCAGCAGGGCGATAGTGCAGATATAGTGCGCCAGAACCACGGCAGAAGCGACTCCGAAAAACTTCGCTATAATGAATATCGGACGTTGAACAGGTTTGGTCAGGACGGTCAATATCGTCTTATTTTCCATTTCCTTGGCCACAGCACCGGATGCAGAAAAAATTGAAATGAACAAGCTGGTCAAAAAAAGCGTAGATAAGCCTATCTCGCGCAAGAGCTTGTTGTCGTCGCTCATTGTGTACATTGTCAAAGACGGACTGATAAAGAGCAAGAAAAGGGCGGCAACAATAATAATGGCATAGACAGGCTGTCTCAGGGTTTCTATGAAGGTATTTTTCGCTATCGTAAATAATTTATCCATCTGTCACTACCAATCCGCACGGCCAGTGCTGAGTACCGAGGTGTCGCGGTTTTATATAAGAACATAATTTTTTTTCAATTACCTCTATACCAGAATAACGATTATTGTTATATTACGCAACTTGTAATTTGTAAAGAACATACACAGATAATAAGTGAATACTGTGTTTGTGGATTTTTTGTTCGGAGTATAAATCGGTATAAAAAATGACAGTATCATCAAAACGCCCTGAACACATAGCGATTGTATCTTTGGTTTTGAGTGTGATTTTCTTCGGCATTGCCTTCTTCTTAGGCCGATGGAGCGGCTTCTTTGCCCTCTCTGCAGTTAGCTGGCTGATTCTCTCTTCGGCCCTGATTTGGCTGGTTTTATGTGTTCAATTCCATCAACGTTCCCTGGCAGAGCAGGAAAAACTCGATATGGGCCAACTGGTCAAGGACGAGAAGTCCTCGGCAATCTTTCAAGCCAGCGGCGAACGTGCCGGCTTATTCGCCACTGCTCAGCGGCACCTGCAAATACTCGAAAGATGGTTCATTCCCATATTCTCAACACTAATCGCCGCTTATGAAATAGGTCTCGGACTTTATTTATTAAAAGCCGTTATGAAGGGCCTTGAAGGTGAGCCGCAGCAACCTTTGCTTTGTGCAATTGGTATGACGGCCGTTGCCTTTCTGAGCTTTTTAATCTCTCGATATGCCACCGGCATGTCGGCTCAGCCGCAGTGGAAACCGTTAAGAGCAGGGGGCAGCACTCTTTTAAGCATAGCTGTTTTGTGCTTTGCTATAGCAATAGGTTTGGCATTGTCACAATTCAAGTCCTTCGTCGTGCTAAAAGTAATTAACTGGACTATCCCGATTCTGCTTGTTTTCATCGGCGCCGAAACCGCTTTGAATCTCATCTTCGATATCTACCGTCCGAGACTAAAAGGACAATACAGCAGAAGCGCTTTTGACAGCAGACTATTGGGGATTATCAATGAGCCGGGCGGAATATTCCGCAGCGCCGCAGGCGCCATTGACTATCAGTTTGGCTTCAAAGTTTCTCACACCTGGTTTTATAAGCTGCTCGAAAAAGCAATCGCACCTTTGGTTTTATTTGCCGTCATTACACTATATTTGTTGAGCTGTATTATCGTAATAGCACCCAATGAGGAGGCGATAATAGAGCGATTCGGCAATCCTGTAAGCAGCACCGATAAAGTCAGGCATATCGGTCCGGGACTGCATAGAAAATGGCCATGGCCGATAGATATCGCCTATAAATATCCGACGAAGAAAGTAATGGAGCTTAGTATCGGCTTTGTCGCTAAAGAGCAAAACGACGACAAAGTTGGGTATGGCCCGTTATTGTGGGGCCAGCAGCATTATGAGGAAGAACACCAGCTGCTTGTGGCAAGTAAACAAACAAGTATCTCCTCAGACGACTCGGCAGTGCCCGTGGGAATTGTTATTGCCGCTGTTCCAGTTCAATACAGAGTAAAGGATTTATATTCTTTCATCTATAATCACAACGAACCGAAAAAACGACTCGAAGCTATCTGCTATCGTGAGCTTACGAAGTTCGCAGCCAGCGCCAAAATCGAGGTTGATGATGAAGCCGACCTTGAACAGAGCCTGCTCGGAGCAGGCAGGACTCAGGCCAAGAACACATTGATACGTGAAATCCAGAAGGCCGCCGACGACGCCGGTTTAGGTATCGAAATCGTCTTTCTGGGTCTTCAGGGTATTCACCCTCCGACTGAAGTAGCGGCAGATTACCAGGATGTTGTCGGCGCGGTTCAGACAAAACAGGCACTTATCCTCGAAGCTCAGGCAAATAGAGATGAAAGTCTAAGTACACTTGCAGGTTCTGTGGAATCCGCTGACGAGCTGTACAGTCTCGCAGTAAAATATCAGCATGCCGAAAAAACAAACAGGACGGAAGATGTCGAAACGATTGGTAATGAGCTGGATACGGCACTTGAAGAATCCAAAGGCGATATCTTTCAGACACTGAGAGAATCTCAAAGCTATGCCTTTGAAAAAGCCACACTTGCAAAAGCAGCCGGCGAACGCTTCGACAGCCAGCTCAAGGCATACAGGGCAGCGAAAGAGATTTACACACAGCATCTTTGGTTAAATATGCTCGAAGAATCTCTTAAAAATATACGAAAATATATCGTAGCCGCAGATCCGAACGATAAGCAGATTTTTATAATCGATGTCCAGGAAAAACTCACACCAAATATATATGACATCGGTGGTTTTGAGGAGACCAACAAATAATGAAAAATATAGTCATTACAATTTTTATCGCATTAGTTGTTTTAATTATGGGTTTGTATCTGGTTTCTTTTCAGGTCAGAGAGACCGAGTCCGCATTAGTAACAAGATTCGGTAAACCTGTGCGTACAATCACCGAACCAAAACTATGCTTCAAGTTACCGGCCCCGATAGAACGTGTACACAGGTTCGACTCCAGGATGCATGTTTTTGAGGCCGACCTCGGAGAGACTACTACCAAAGGCGCCGTGCCGATTATAGTAAATACTTATGTAGTTTGGAAGATTAAGGAGCCTTTGAAATTCCTGAATTCTGTCGGCACCGTCAAGGAGGCCCAAGTCAAACTGTACAGCCAGATTACCGACACGCAAAACAGGGTAATCGGCCAGCATTCCTTCGGCGAATTTGTGAACAGCGACCCGGCAAAAATTAAATTCAAGGAAATTGAAGCCGAAATGCTCGCAGACCTTGAACAAACCTTGAGCAACGAATACGGCATTGAAATCAAGACCCTCGGCATAAAACAGCTCAAAGTAAATAAAGATGTCACAGTGAAAGTGTTTGAGCGGATGAAAGCTGCAAGAAGCCTCCGGACCAAAGCTACCATTTCCGAGGGCCAGGGCCAGGCAACCAGGATAAGGGGCGATGCCAATTTCAAGAAGTCTGTCCTGCTTACCACTGCAGAGGCAAGGGCCCTGGATATACGAGGGCAGGGTGATGCCGAAGCCGCAAGACATTATAAATTGCTGGAAGAAGATCCTGAACTCGCAATGTTTCTGCGTAATATCGACAGCCTGGGAAAGATGTTAAAGGAACGTTCAACTATCGTTATTCCGGCCGATTCGGAACCTTTCAAACTTTTAAAGGAAGCCCCGTCCCTGAAACCTAAACAGTAAGAATAACGTAAATTTTATTGTGCGAAATGAAATAAAAGTTACACAAGATTATGGCTGAAGAACATAAAAATAGTGATAAGGATTTACAACCAAAGACACCAGATAAATCCAGACCCGTAGAACTTGATGCTGCCGGCAAGTCGCTGTCGGAAGCATTGGGAATCAGCTTCGTCATCCTGAAAGTGATAATGGCAGTGCTTATCCTTGCTTTTCTGGCCTCCGGTTTTAAAACGGTTGGTTCCGACGAGCAGGCCCTTGTTTTACGATTCGGAAAGATTCGCGGAGTTGGCGAGGGCAGAGTTCTCAAACCCAGAACCCGACCGTACTGGATAATCCCATATCCGGTGGAAACGATGGTAAAAATCCCTGTAGAGAAGAAGGTGGATTTGGCCATAAGGCCTTTTTGGTATTACCAAAGTAAAGAAGAAATGCTAATGGATCCCTCTATCCAAAAGACCAGATTCCTGCCTGAACTGGACCCCGTAAAAGATGGTTATTGTATTACGCGAAGCGAAAGACAGGATGAGAACATATTTGGATCGAGTGGAAGTGACTACAATATCGTCCATTGTAAGTGGCGGCTAACCTATCAGATTGATGACCCCGTACGGTTTTTTAAGAATATTTACGTCAAAGATCTAAAGCCGGGCGATATTTACCTTGATGTTGTAATAGAGAGTATAACGCCGCTTGTGCAAAATATCTTTGAAGATGCGATAGTAACCGCAACAGTAAATTATACTATCGACGATATTATGTACGAGCAAGTAGCACGGCTAACAGAAGATATCAAAGGATTAGTGCAGGAAAAACTCAACACAATAGAAAGCGGCTTAAAAGTTGTGCAGGTACAGCTTACAGAAAAGACCTGGCCACGGCAGGTCGATAAGGAGTTTCAGGCATTAGTTACTGCCAGCCAGGACCGTCAAACAAAAATAAACGCCGCCCGGGCCTATGCCGAAAGCGCCCTGAATGAGACCGCCGGTCCTGTGGCAGAAAAATTATTTGCGGCCTTATATGATGATACAGTCAGTAAAGAAGAAAAGGAATTATTGTGGTCTCAATTGGCAGGAACAGCTCAGGAGAAAATCTCCCAGGCAATGTCCTACCAAAGTAAAGTCGTGTCAAACGCCAGAGCCAACGCCGAATATCTCAAGGTATTGCTTCCCGAATATCGCAAACATCCGGAGCTTGTTATTCAGAAAATCTATCAGGACGCAATAGAAAACATTTTCAACAATGTTGATGAGAAATTCATCATTCCAAAAGGGGCGGAATGGCGGATTCTGATAAACAGAGACCCCAAGTTAAAACCGAAAACCAACAATCAGCAAACAACGCCAGAGAATTAAAAATTAGCTGAATCTTAATATTCAAGAAAAATACAAAAGATACGAAATTATGGCTCACCAACATTTACATTTTCAGGATGACATCGCCGCCGAGCACACTCACGGC
>JACNGQ010000321.1 GCA_014384025.1 Planctomycetota bacterium
GTGTACGGGTTTCACGTCCTTTGTCATCTACCCTGTATCTCTCTCTACTTTACCCTCTTTTTTTCCCTATTTCCCCCTCTCCCCCCCTCCACACTCCCCATCTACCCCATAGTAACTGTAACCGTACCGGCCGTGCTTTAGTGCGACACCATTTACAACTACACCAAGTATGTGCCCACCGACGCTCAGCAGGCAGTCCCGGGCCTGCTGGCTGTGCTTTCTCGTAGATTTTTCTGCCCTAAGGACCAGGAGCGTTATATCGCAGATCGCTGCAAGTATCTGACTGTCAGCAACCACACCAACGGGCGGAGAATCTATGATGACACGGTCGTATCGTTCAGACAGGTCATTCAACGTCTCGGCAAATGCGTCACTGTTGATTATTTCGGCTGGGTTGGGTACATCCGGCCCACAGGGTAAGAGGTCAAGTCCTTCAACCGGGCCTGACTGGATCGCTTCATCTGCAGGATGCGTTCCTGCAAGTAAGCTGGATAGTCCCTTCTCGTTGTCAATTTCGAAGACCTTATGCTGCATAGGCTTTCGGAAATCAGCGTCGATGATGAGGGTTTTTTGCCCGGCCTGTGCCATTGTGATGCCCAGATTGCTGACGACAGTAGTCTTGCCGTCACCTGCATCCGGCGAGGTGACAAGGACAGTCTTTGCTTCGCCCTTGGGTACGCCGAAAAACACTGCGGTACGTATCGTTCGACAGGCTTCAGCTACGATAGACTTAGGCTTCAGGTGCACCTGCTGACCACAGGCTACAATAGTCAACTTTCTTGGCATTGCCGGTACTACACCAAGAACCGGAATGCCGAGAAGAGCCGATATCTCTTCGGCCGATCGCAGCCGATAATCCAGCCACTCGCGAAGTAGAGCAAAGCCACCGCCGAACATAAGACCCAGGGCGAGGGCCATTGCCATAACCCTGGCCTTTTGCGGCTTTGAGGGACTATCTGCAGGGCGTGCAACTTCCAACACACTGATGTTGAGCGCCCCTACATCTTCTGTAATATTAAGTTCTTTGATGCGGTCATCAAGAATATCACAAAGTTTTTCAGTACGGTGTAATTCTGACTGTAGCACTGTATACTCGGCAGCCTTAAGACCTAAATCTTGTGCTGCTTCTCGTTGTTTATCAAAAGATACCTGTAATTCATCTTCTCTTTGCTTTGCCGTCGTCCATCTTAGTTCTATTACCTCTGAATAAGCCTCAGAAAATTCCTTCGCTTGGCTCTCAAGCTGCTGCTTGATATGGTCGATCTGGGTATAGATTAACTGAATAGATGGATGACCTTCAGTACAATGGCGTCTTGCATTTTTTAACTCGAGTTCCGCCTTTTCCAGGTCGGATCGCAACTGAGTTTCTATGTTATTGACAAATATATGGACGCCTACAGCGGGCAAAGTGGCAGCGAATTGCTTGACCTTGGCTGGTTCACTCGCCATAGCTTTTATCGCTTCGAAATCAGCTCTTGCGTTGATAGTTGCCAGTTGTGCTTCAGTTACTGCGCTGGACAATTTACTCAGCCTATCAAAAACGAAATGCCCGCCTGTATTATCAAATGAAACTACTCCATTTTCCCGGGTAAATCCCAATATCTGCTGAAATTTTTTTGTCAACTCCCCGTCGCGTTTAGTCTTTTCTTTCTGGAGGATGCTTAGCACTTCAGAAACAGTGCTGCGCTTGCGAGTTCGGTGATATAAAATGTAGGACTCTACAATAGCGTTGATAATCTGAGCAGCGTCTTCTGGGTATGCCGAGTCAAACGACACCTTAATGATATCATCGTTTTTACCGACATTAACATTCAAACCTTTCTTAATATAACCAACTAAGTTGTCCACATTGACAAATGTTCTGAGCCGTCTTATTTGAGCATTATCAACCATATCACCAACAATCGGAGTGGATTTTATCAATTCGGCCTGTGTATAAAGATAATTCGTGGATTGGGTCATGAACCCTTCGTACTCATTGATGATTCTGGGGCCAATTTGTTCAACATACACTCTTGAGGTGCTTGTATAGATTGGCGTGGCCTTCACGACGTAAAGAAATGCGCCAACCAAAAACAATGCGGTGGTCAACAGGATAATCCACCGGTGACGCAGAAGTACCCACAAGAAATCCTTTTCTTGCAGCAGACGATCCTCCGGCAGTGTCAACTTTGAGCTTCTATTTTCAGTTGCGTTGTCATCCATGTTTTTTCTCCGAACGGAATTTAATTCGTTAGGTACTACTTTGTATCTCTATATGCACGAACGTCCGCGCCAACGTGGATCCGAACTATACTAGCAAAAAAATCATTGACACGCGTGCGGAGTGTATGATCCACGCATACAACATCCCCCGGTTTTATCACAACAGTATATGCGTCGGCAAAAGATTTGCTGTCGATTCCGAAGGTGGCGGATACAATATCGCCGTTCACATCTTGCCGATAGATCTTCACATAGCGAGGATCAGCGACCATATTGACCCCGCCAGCCGACGCCAGCGCCTCCGTTAAGTTGTATTGAATATCTGGAGGATAGGGAAAGATACTTGGACGGTTAACAAGACCCATGACAGTGAAAACTCTTTCGCTTTCGCGTTGATACTTCGCTATCTGACAGACCACCATGGGGCGGCCTACAGCATACTTAGGAAAATAAGCGTTTATAATCGATGACTCTACCTCGGCAACTGTCTTACCGGCAGCAGGTATTTCACCGATAATGGGCAGGGTGATGTTTCCCGCCTCGCTTACCCGACATAAATACGGTCTAACCTCGCGAGACAAAGTTAAATCGGCCCGAACCAGACCAGATACATCAGAAGAAGCAACTTGTAAGAAAGCCGGTATCTGCAGTTCCAACAGATCGCCGGGAACAACTCGGTAGGGACCAATACGAGTTCCCGCTCTGTCTAAGTCACCAACATCTACTCCTGGCGTGATTGGCCCAGCTTTCTCAAACTTTCTCACCTGGTCAGGAGACGATAAAGCCGGGCCACATCCCGTCAAATATGACAAGTAAAATACAAATAAAAAAGTACGTGCAAAAACAATTTTCCAACGTTGGACACCTACGCATAGTCTTTTCATTGGATAACTCCCAAATTATCATTCCAATTCATTTGGTAACCGTTCACGGGTATTTTGAGTGTATTGAGCAACGCACTCAATGTCAAAATG
>JACNGQ010000104.1 GCA_014384025.1 Planctomycetota bacterium
GACCGCCGCTAATGATCGAGGCCGTTACAAGAGTGCTGAAGGAAAAAGGCATTAGTCCAGACGATATCTTCTATGACGAATTTTAAAGATAATCACCGGATATATGCTTCCGTAAAGGGCCAGGCTAAATGAAGCTTGAAGAGATTTATCAGCCAATTGCAGATGACCTCAAAGCGATGGAAAGTATTTTAGAGGCCTCTGTTAAGGAATCAAAAAACCGGTCAATTCAGGCAATGAGCGGCTCCCTGCTGAAATCCGGGGGAAAAAAGCTGAGACCCGCGCTTGTTATTCTTTCGGAAAAAGCTGCTTCCGCTGGAAAAAATAGTAGTTGTAACCATGATGAACTTATCATGCTGGCAAGTGCTGTGGAGTTAATACACATTGCTTCTTTAATTCACGATGATGTTCTTGATGGGGCGACTATGCGCCGCAGTAAACCCAGTATTAATGCCGAGCTTGGAGATGATATCTCTATTATATTCGGTGACTACATCTACTCCAAGGCTTTTGACCTGATAGGCAAATGCAGAAATCCGGATGTTTTTGATTGTATATCCCAGGCAATACATGCGATGTGCGAGGGAGAGCTGATTCAGGTTTACCAAAGGGGTAATTTGAATTTATCTAAAGATCGCTATATTACCATCGTAAGAAAAAAAACAGCCTCTTTACTCGCAGCCTGCTGCCATGCAGGGGGCATTTTAGGCAATCATAACCAGACTGTTCAGACAACATTAAAGGGATTCGGGTTGAACTTCGGTATAGCCTTTCAAATTATCGATGATTGTAAGGATTTAATCAGTGAGGAGCGTGCCCTTGGCAAGCATCCCGGTCAGGATATGGTTGCCGGCGATATGACTTTACCTTTGCTGGACCTGCTTGATGCTGTCGGCCAAAGGGAAAGACAAGAAATAAAAAGGATGTTTGAGTCTAAAATAGATAAAAGCAGACTTGAAAAAATAAGAAGGATGTATATTAATTCAAATGCCCTAAGCATGACCCGGCAAACAACCCTTTATTATATCAATCAGGCAAAATGTAAACTCGATGAACTTGAGGATTCGGATTACAAGAGAAGTTTGAATTATCTGATTGATTATATCATACCCGGTAAACTGTTTAATTCTGCGAGATGAATTATTGCAAACGTTCGGACTTAATTAGAACCGTCTTTTTCGGATGCCTTATACTTATCCCTTGTTTACAAGCATGTCCTGGCTTTTGCCGCCGCGAGTAAGGTCAACACTGTCGGCTCGTAGCGCCTCCTGTAGTACATCTATTTTCAAATCACGGGGCAAGCAGTCTCTTTGGACTGAAAGCGCCGCTGCCAATCCTGCCGCATGTCCCGTGGCCACGCAGTTGCCCATGCTCTTACCTGCTGAGGCGGCCACGTGTGTTGCTGAGATACACCTTCCGGCCATCAGTAATCCGTCTAACTTTTCCGGCAAGATTGCCCGATATGGAACATCATGGGTTTTCATCTTGGAAAGACGGACGAAACCGATGTCGAGAAAACCGCTTCGCCAGGCTATCACGTCGTCGAATTTTTTCCCGTTTAGTGCATCTTCTTCGGTTAATATGTAAGATCCTTTGACCCTGCGGGTTTCACGAACCCCGATTTGAGTGCCGGTGCCAATCAGCTCTATATCCTTGAGATGCTCTGCTCCGAACTCGCGCATTGCCTGAGCCATCTGCAGAACCTGCCGCCGGCTGAGACATTCTGCTTTGGTGCGCTGAATTGGGTCGGTTGCATCAAATTGCCCAAGGTCCCTTGTCCCTGCGTGGTTGATATAGAAACTGTTGCTGTTTGAAACCTTGCTGAGCCCCCAGCTATTTGGGATCAATGGGTACTTTTTACGCGCTTTGCCGGCAATCTGACCTATGTTGGCTTTGCGTACCTGCTCACCGGTGACATTCGTCAGGTTTAAGCAAAGTGTCATGGGAGAAAGATATCCCACTTCTTTCATTGTCTCGGCACCGGCAAAATAAGACACGTCGGCATCACCCGTACAATCGACGAAAACTTTAGCTCGAATGGTGGCCAATCCCTGTTTGGTGGTCACGATGACACCGGTAATTCGGTTGCCTTCAACCAGGGTGTCAACAGCCTGAGTATGAACCAGGTATTTACAGCCAACTTCATCCAGTGCATCAAGTACCGCTACTTTGAGATAATCCACATTGCACCACAACTGATGTTGGCCTATCCTCACTGCCTGCTCACCATAGGCTTTTAGTTTTTCAATTATCAGTTCGTGTATCCTTGAACGGGGTTGACTATCAGGTCTCATCTGGTTAATAGGCATACCCAGGCACCAGGAGGCGACACCGCCAAAGAAACCGTGGTTCTCAATCAATAGAGTCCTGGCACCTTTTCTGGCGGCCCCCAGCGCAGCACCTATGCCCGCCGGGCCGCCGCCGACAACGAGAACATCCGGATTATATGGAATACTTGCCCGTTTGTGGTTTACCAGTACATTTTGAGCGGAGGCTGAACGCATCAAAGTACCAGTGGCGCCTGTACTGGCCACTACTGCTCCGGCTGCTGTTAGAAATTGTCTGCGTTCAAATGTGTTCGCGTTCGCCATAGTATTATGCTCCTTTCTTGCACGTGCGCTTATCGGTACTGACACATACTTAATCATATAGGTTTGGCGTTCTTAAGCAAATCAGAAACATTTGCGATACCCAGGCCGGGTCCTGCAGGAACATTAATTGCACCGTTTTTCAGCCTGAGAGGAGGGTCGTACCAGGGGCCTGTTCGAGAAATATCGCCTTTGTATTCCTGGAAACTTCCGATGTTAGGTGTACAGGAAGCGAAGTGAAGTACATCAACATATCCGACGCCGTCACCTGACATGTGGGGTATAACGGACATTCCCGCCTCTGCTGCCATTCGTGCAACGCGGGTTGCGCGAATGTACCCTCCATAATAGTGAAGGTCCGGCTGGACAACTTGCACCGCATTGTTTTGAACCATCCACCTAAAACGGCGCATGCTGGCTTCCTGCTCTCCACCGGATATCGGAATTGAAAGTGCGTCGGCAACGCGTTTGGTTTCCTCAAGGTGGTCGAATGGGCAGGGCTCTTCGAACATATTGATACCATAGTCCCGCATGAGTTTGCCCATCTCGATAGCTTTATGCCAGTCATAGGAACTATTCGAGTCGGCGTAGATTGTAATTATGTCACCGAGTGCTTTGCGGACTATACGGATCAAGCCCTCCGAACGCCCGGGTATGGAATCTGCATTATTGCTCATGCGTCCGCCGACTTTAAATTTTATGGCCCTGGCACCGGTACGCTCTATATGCTCACCCAGAATAGCGACTTCCTGCTCCGGTGTGGTATCTCGATTGCCGCTGGCTACATATATAGGAATTTCACGACGTAACACACCACCAAGCAATTCTCCAACCGAATTATTCGTAATTCGTCCGAGTAAATCAAGCAGGCTGAATTCCACCCATGCAACACAGCACCACAAGGCCAGACCCGACAGCTTGTAATTGCTGCGATATACATACACTCCATCGATGAGTGAATCGAGATCACGGGCGTCTTTACCAATGAAATAAGGGATAACCAGCTGCTGTAAAATCGGGTAGAGATATGCGGCGCGACTATTGGTTATGGCAACACCGACTGCACCATCTGTGCTTCTGGTGCGAACAAAAAAGTTTTTATCCCCGCGAAGCAGCTCGATGGAAGCGATTTTAACTGGCGATTTAACGGATGCAATTTTTAGTACCGGAGCTGCGGCAGCCTTGTCCAGTTGAGCGATGCTTGTTTTGCTGGTCTCGGCGGAAGACAGGCAGCCCTGCGTTGCTGTCAATACTCCGGCTCCAATACCCGACTTGATAAAACCACGACGATTGAATTTCATTCTGAGTCTCCTGAAGAATGGTTAACTTGCCTGGCTATATTTATCGTTACTGCTAATGTTTGAATGAGTCGAAGAACCCGGACACATTGCCAAGATGTTCTATCTGGAGATTTCATTACGCAGCCATTCGATACTCTGCTCAATTTTGCCGGGTGCTGCTTCACATTCTATTGAGAGAACACCATCCCAGTTGATTTCCTTTAACAGTTCGATGCAACCGGCAATATTTTCGGCATTGACTCCTTCACCAATACCGACCACAGAACAGGCAATTCCTGTCTGCCCCCCTCGTACAGCCTCTGCAAGCTCTTCACTGACATCCTTTATATGGCAATGCGAAACCTTATCTCGGAACCGTTTCAGGAACTTAACCGGGTCTTGTCCGGCGATGAAGGTGTTGCCGGTATCAAAGTTCATTCTCAGGTAAGGTGAATCATAAAGGCTCAGGATTTGCTCCATAGTATCCGGGTTGGTCGTATAAGGACCGTGCGGCTCAACATTGATGATAATGTCATATTTCTCGGCCCATTCGAGCACTACACGATAGTATTGCTTTATGAGCGTCATTACTTCGTCATCAGTATATCCCTGTGGTTTTTTGCCGCCGTCGGTAGTATCCACACAGGGGCATCCGATTGCTTTGGCGAACTGAATAGCTCGAATGGTGTAGCCGACACCGCGGTACTGACCCTCTGGAGACGACATCGGATAGGCCGCGTCAAGTTGTGATGTTTTCAATCCCATCGAGTCCAAATATTGCTTGAGCTTGAGCGGATCTGAATGAAGTGGTATATGGGGATTATACCCCAAAGCCTCTATAAAATAGTCCCCATCGATCGTGCCGAATTCTACATACTCCAGGTTATGGTCTTTTGCGACCTGACAAGGGACATCATACGAAACGTCAAAGTGACGCCAATTATCTACATGCATGCCTAACTTTATCATGATTTTGCTCCTAATTAGTCTCCTTTAAGCTATGTTTCCCCATTTATTTAAGTAATCATGATACCCAAATAACCACCTAAATTCCACAACCAATTTTTGCTTCATTTTTACCTAATAAACCATACTTGTCCTGCGCTTGTCCTCAGGCAATTAATTTGATATACTAAAAACGTTAACATTCTCAGAAATTATATTTGATATGTCTATGATAGCTTTAAATGAAAATTTAGCTTTATGAGCTTAAAGGTAAAAAGTTGAATGGAGGTGGAAGTTATATGTTATTAAATCAATCTTTTAGAACTGTCCTATTGTTATCTGCGATTTTTATGAGATTGGATGTCACTATCGCCCGGGAAGTAACATATGCCGAACGTTTGGGTTGGCCTTCGGGCTCAAAAGTAGTGATTTTCCACGTGGACGACGTAGGTATGTCGCATAATTCCAACATGGGGGCAATCAAAGCTGTTGAAGATGGTGTCGCCACCTCGTTGAGTATTATGATGCCGTGTCCCTGGGTACCGGAATATGCGGCTTATCTCAAGGCGCATCCAAACACAGACGCCGGTGTTCATCTTACACTTACAGCGGAATGGAAGAATTATCGATGGGGATCTGTTGCCGGTAAATCAGTTGTACCGGGACTCATGGATCCGGCTGGTTACTTATGGAAGAACGTTCTCGATGTTCTAGGTCATGCTACCGCCGATGAATTCGAAACTGAGATTCGTGCCCAAATTGACAAGGCCCTGTCTATGGGAATTGAGCCTACCCATATTGACTCACATATGGGAACATGTTTTGCCCCGCAATTTATCGACCGCTATGTAAAAGTGGGTATTGAAAAGAAGATACCAATTCTTATCTTTGGAGGGCACATGCAGTATATTGGTGATGAAGTAGGCCCTCGTAAACTACTGGTAAATTCTATCGCAGAAAAGGTATGGAATGCCGGACTTCCGGTTATCGATGATCTTGTGACTAGCCCAACAAGTGCTAAAGATTATGAGGGGAAAAAGGCCGAATTAATTAAATTACTACGCGATATGAAACCGGGCATAACCCAGATTATTGTACACTGTACTGTGCAGACAGAGGTATTCTCACACATTTCCGGCTCGGGTGCGAATCGTGAGGCCGAGCTTCGTTTATTAACCGATCCTGATATAAAAAAGTTCATCGAGAGTGAAGGAATCATCCTGACTACATGGCGCGAATTAAAAAAAAGGCGATAAACTAACAACGACTCGCAGCGCCAATCATAGTTCTGGCTACATCCTGCAGCGGGACGATTTTCTGGGCCGCTCCACGATCTATGGCTTCCTTTGGCATACCGAAAACAATACATGATGCCTCGTCCTGTGCTATGGTAAAGGCACCGTTTTGACGCATATTCAAAAGACCGCTTGCGCCATCATTTCCCATTCCGGTTAGAATCGCTCCAACAGCATTGGCGCCAGCGTACTTTGCGACCGAGTTGAACAATACCTCGGCGCTGGGCCTTTGGTGGCATACGGAAGGTCCGTCTTTAATGGCAACATAGTAATTTGCACCAGAACGCTGCAGGAGCATATGCAAACCACCGGGAGCAATTAGAACACATCCCGGAATAACTCGGTCTCCATGCTGGGCTTCTTTCACATTTACTGTACACTCGCTGTTGAGGCGCTGGGCGAATGACGTTGTAAAATTGGCCGGCATATGTTGAACCACTACTGTTCCCGGCGCGTTGGCCGGCAAAGCGGGAAGCACACATGATAGTGCCTGGACACCTCCGGTTGACGCCCCAATGGCGAAGATTTTATTAGTAGTAGCGGCCATATGCAGTTTAGTTGGCGGTGATGCATCTCGTTGTTGCGGTGCCGTAAGTTTCTTGACTTGAGCCTTTGACGCAGCCTTAATTTTTTCAATAAGGTCACCACAGGCATCGCCAACACTATAGGCCGGGCCCGGTTTGCTTATAACTTCTACCGCACCGGCTTCAAATGCCTCCATAGCCGCCTTACCGCCCTTAGGTGTTACTGAACTAAGAACGATAACGGGCATCGGATGAGACTTCATCAATTTTTGCAGAAACGTTATCCCGTCCATTCTGGGCATTTCAACGTCGAGCGTAAGCACATCAGGCTTAAGCGATAAGATTTTATCGCGCGCAACAAAGGGATCAGGTGCTGTCCCGACAATTTCAATATTGGGGTGTTTACTCAATTGCTGGCTCAGTATTTTACGCACTATAGCAGAGTCATCAACTATCAAAACTTTAATTTTTGTATGAAGAGCAGTAGCCATGCTTTATCTCCTTTTGAATGGTTTAACTTGTCAGGCTAAATATAGCAGTACTGATCCAATCCTTAAATCTCAGCAACATGTCCGGACGCTCATCTTCGGCAAGCTCTTCAAAGGCGGATTCAGCCTGATGACAAAATTCCGCCATATCTTCAATACCTACCATTCCTGATTCCCCCTTTATTTTATGCAGAATCCGTTTTATTGTTGCGGCGTTTTCCGGGCGGTTCTTGTCTGCCTCATATTCCAGGGTTGCCTGTTCAAGTTCATCGAGCATTGAACTGGCTGATTCTATATATTCATCTAACAGGCTGCCGATATCATCCGGGATTTCCATCTCGTTCGGATTCGGCAGCGGGTTGTTATTTTTTATGCCCGAAAAATTTTTCTTGTTCATGATTAATCTCCAGAGAAGCTTTTTTAGTTTTTCATAATTAGCCTTGTGGCCACCATGTATCCTTCAATATTTAAAATACAGGTGTTTGGCTGCTCTACAAACTCGTTCCATTTAGGTGAATCATCACCATTTTTGATTGTCGGAATAGTGATATCAAATACATCCTCTTGAGAGCAGGCAAGTATCGGAAGCAGTAATCCGCTCGTAACATTGGACAGCTCTTTGAGAGCGTCATAACAGGTTTCGTCGCTCACTTCTGTCAGTGCACTTATGTTTTCCGCAAGGATTCTGCAGAAATCCAGACCTGCAAGTATTTGAATAGTTCCGCTTTTTGGTCCGGAGAAACTTATTTCGGCCAATACTATTTGTTCAGGTGCGGCCATGTCATCTTCAGGCGGCATAATGGTCAAGAAGGCCATTGTTTCAAGCGCCTGTGCCAAAGAGTTGGTTAGTATGTTTTCTGTTTCAATCATTGTTTTACACTCCGACAGTCTGTGTTATCACTTCCTTAAATTCTTCCGGCGTAAAAGGCTTATGCAGATAGGCCTTTGCGCCGTCGGCCAACAGACCCTCGATTCGAGTTGTGCTGGATTCGGTCGTAACTACGACTACAGGAATGTTTTTGGTGGCTTCATTGCCTCTCATATGATAAATCATTTCAATTCCGCCCATCTCCGGCATATTCAAATCCGCGAGCACCAAATCTATGTTTGTTTTGGCGAGGACCTTCAGGGCCTCCGAACCATTCTCCGCCTCAAGTATTTGCTCGACCTCCAGGTCGAGCATATCGATGATTCGCCTTATCGCTTTGCGGGTTAAAGAAGAATCATCCACAATCAAAATGTTCAAAGCCATATTATTTCTCCTTCACAATTTTTTATCACAAATCTTTTTCAGAACCGTTAATTTTGATTGTTACCGTACCATCTGCGATGTCCATATACATATTTCGGGGTGAGCTTCCGCCAACATCCTCGGTGTCAATAAACATTCCGTGCTGCCACAATACTTTTTTGATTGCTAAATAATTGCGTTTACCGATGTCAAATCCATTGGGTCCGGTATCCATCGCCGCTCCACCGGCAATCTTCACCTGTAACCGTTTCTTGTTTACCCCTATTGCTAACATTTTATCAATCAAAAATGTCATACCCGTGTCGGCGAACATCAACGGATTTTGTTTGGCACGACACGGATTCATTGTTGAACTCGGAAGCTGATAATGAAGCATGCCGCCGATGGTTGTCGCCGGGTCATATAGACATACGCCAATACACGAACCTAACGAAAGTGTTTCCAGAATGTCTTGGGGATTATTGGAAACGTTCGCATCTGATATGCCTATGATTATCTTATTTTTCGTCATATATGATTTCTGTTAATTTCGTTGTCTTCGGCACGGTTGCTCTTATTGTTTCATGTAAATCGTTGGCTGGATATATTTGAATTTGTGCTTGATACCGGTCAGCGATTCCGAATGTCCGGTAAATAGAACCCCTCCCGAAGCCAGCAGATTCCAGAAGCGGTTTACAAGGTTCTCTTGTGTTGGTTTGTCGAAATATATCATTACATTACGACAAAAAATAAAATCCACTCCACCGGAAGGATTAATCGACCAATCTTGCATCAAATTAAGATACTTAAAAAGTACAACGTCTCTGAGGCGCTTGCTAACCTCGAATACGCTCTGCTTGTCTTTTTGAGAAGACAGCAGATATTTTTGCCTCTGCATCGGCGAGACAGGAGTTACTCGTTGTTTATCATAAACACCCATTCTGGCGACCTCAAGCACACTTGTTGAGATATCCGTACCTAAAATTTTAATATCCCATCGGCCTTTGCCTTCGATCGCATCGAGCAAAGTGATAGCTATCGAATATGGTTCTTCGCCGGATGAGCAGCCGGCGCTCCAGGCGCGTATTCTGAAGTCACTTATTTTTGCTTTTCGTTCCAGCAGCGACGGTATGAATCTGCTTCGCAGAAATTCAAAATGTTGCCCCTCGCGGAAAAAGCTTGTCAGGTTTGTACTTAGCGAATCGATAAGTATCGAAAATTCTTTTCCTGTTTTGTCATCAAGCACATGCTTCATATATTCTGAAAATGTATTGAAATTGCCGCAGCGCAGACGCTTTGCCAATCGTGCGCGGATCAGTTCCTTTTTGCCGACATGCAAATTGATCCCGCAGTGATCATACACCAGCTTACTGATTTTGCGAAAATCTCTTTCCGTCAAAACATAATTCTGTATTGTTGACGCTTCTATAATAAACCTCGTATCTTAATTCATATTTTATTTGCTAATTCTATCAGGTTGGGTATATCCAAAATCAAACTTACTCTGCCGTCACCCATAATAGCTCCGCCGGAAACGCCCTTTACTTTGCCTAATCCGTCGCCCAGACTTTTTATCACTACCTGTTGCTGACCTAATAGCTCATCCACCAGCAGACAACATTTTTTATCCTCGTCTTCGACAACAACCAGCAATGATTCGGTCGGGTCCTCAGTATCCGGGACAATACCAAAAAGTCTGTAAAGTCGAATTATCGGCGTCAAATTGCCCTGGACTATAGCCATCTCACCTCGGCCATGGACGGATGATAACTGCTCGCTGGTTGGTTTAAGACTGCGGTCTATCGAGTTTATGGGTATAATGTAACGATTATTGCCGGCTCTTATAATTTGACCGTCAATTATTGCCAGCGTCAGCGGCATACGAATGGTAAAGATACTACCTTTACCCGGCGTTGAGCTGATGTCAATTCTACCGTGCAATGATTCCACGCTCTTTTTAACGACATCCATCCCAACACCGCGCCCGGACACACTTGTTACTTTCTGAGCTGTTGAAAGACCTGGGTGAAAAATTAATTTATATACTTCTTCCTTGCTTAGCTCTTGTTCGGCTGAGACAATTCCTTTGTCGATGGCCTTTTTCAAAATTCGTTCTTTGTTGAGGCCTTTTCCATCGTCCTCAATTTCGATAACAATATTTCCCGCCTCGTGATATGCTTGAAGTTCGATTCGGCCTTTTGGATTCTTTCCGATTTTCGTGCGTTCTTCAGGCGGCTCAACTCCATGGTCAATGGCATTGCGCAGCATATGCACGAGTGGATCAGATATCTTGTCAACTACAGTCCGGTCGAGTTCTGTTTCATCGCCTGTTGTGGTAAAGCTTATTTCTTTGCCGGATTTACGCGAAAGGTCACGGACAAGTCTGGCCATCTTCTGAAACACGCCGCCTATGGGAACCATCCGTATCGACATCGACAGTTGCTGGAGGTCACGAATGATTTTGCTTTGATGGGCAATTTTGCGGCAGAGATTATGCTCGGATGCCCGTGTCGTATTTACTTCTTCGCTGACCATCAATTGAGCAACAACCAGTTCTCCAACCATATTTACCAGGTTGTCGAGACGGGCCGTGCTGACTTTTATTTTTTCATCTCCTGAAGGAGCTTGTGCTTGTGTGGTGACACCTTGCTTTTTCGGCTCGTCCTCTACAGATAAAATCCTGTCTAACTCTTTGTCCTTCTCCTGAGTCTGCTGACTGGTAGAAGAAGGAGCAGAACTGTGGTTTTCTACGGACTCTTTCAATTTTGCTAACAATTGCGGTAGGGAATATTGTGCAGATACGGCTTTGCCTGTCTTTGCCGAATGCTCCAGGTCAACGACCAGTTTTTTCATCATGTCAATTGCTTCAAAAACATTCTCAATATTGTTACCGGTCATACTCAGTTCGTTTTTGCCGGCAAGGTCAAGTAAATTTTCTGCCCAATGTGCCAACTGACAGATCTGTGTGAGATTTAAAAAGGCCGCCAAACCCTTTATCATATGAAATCCACAAAATACCTGGTTGATTATCTCTTTGTCATCCGGTTGGTTCCCAAGGTTGAGTAATCCCGCTTCGGCAGACTCAATATGCTCATAGGCTTCGGTGATAAAATCGAGTATGAATCCCGCATCTTTTTCAGAAATAGCAGTGGTTTCCTGTGTCGCAGTTTCGACATCTGCTATGTGGTCCGTCTCGGCCGGCTCAGATTCAAGTGTAGAATTGTCCGGGTTGATTTTGTTTGCCAAACTTTGAATTGTCGATATTGCCTGCGATATTATCTCGATTGACCTGGCGGTATCCTGAGTTTCCTTCCGGAGTATCTCCTGCAGGGCCTCAGTGGCTTCGGAAGTTCTGCCCTGCGCCTCTTCGAGCAGTTGCGCAGGACCGTCACTTATCTCGGTGATATTCTGCTTAATTTGATCGAGGATTTTCTGGAGGTTCTCAATCTCCGATAAATCCGTCGCACTTATCATATTTATCGCAGAAGCTGCCTGCTCTATAAGCTCTGTAAGTTTCTCACAACGCATTTGTATTTTTTACCGCCCCAAAAATATGATTTTGTTGCACATACTAAGCTGAGATTCTCGTAGTTATTTCGGCATTTAAGAAAGAGCAATTAACTCAAATTGGGCTTTTCTGCATAGACTGAGACGGTTTAGAAATTTGATCTCTAAGCAGGGCCGATAACAAAGATTATAAAGAATTTAAGATGTTCACGGTGTTCCGTTTATTCTCTTTTTTCCGGTGAATAACGAAACTATGTTGCATAGAGCGGTTGTCAACTAAGAAAAGTAGTAATCTTAAGGACAGAAGTAGAAGTACTCATGTGTTCTTATGACGCATGTACTTTTGTGGAATGCGTTTTAAATATTTATGTTAATACAGGTGCTTCGGCTGTTTTGCCAACGACCGAAACATTTTCACTCGTGTTGAGCAATGTCCGAAAAATGTCGAATACTGTTACCAGGCCTTGAACTTTACCTTGTTCGTCCACCACGGGTAAGCCGCGTCCGCCAAACCGGCAAATATTTTCTATTATTGTCACCAGCGGTGTTTCCGGGCTGACCGTGCGAACAGGCCTGCTCATTATCCATTTGAGTTTGATTTGAAGAGTTGCATCATCCAGAGGACCATACCATTTCGCAAATATCGGTCGCAGGTAGATACTGGTTGCTCCTGTTATATCAGATTTCGATACTATACCTTCCAGTATCCCATCCTTGCCTATCATTATATATCCACTGTCTTGCTGCTGCATTTTTGTCATAGCCTGCTGTACGCTCTCTTCCGAAGTTGCCCAGACCAACTCTTTTTGCATAATATCTGTTGCGCAGATTTTTGATGAAACATTGATATGTCCCATTGTGGCCTTACCGGATTCGCCCGGAAGGATAGCTGGCGACTGAGACATTTTTTGAATAGTTTCCGAAATTTTACCCTTCGGAGGCTCTTGATTCTGATCAGGTGCTGATGTTTTTTCTTCGGTCTCCTCCTGCTTGGCATCTGCTTCAGGCTTATCTTTCTCTTCTGTCGCTTCAGCCTTGTTCTCAGCCTCAGGCTCAGCTTTTGGTTCGTCTGTAGTTTCAGGCTTGGCTTCAGTCTTTTCTTCTGCCTCGCCTTTTACTTCTGCCTTGGTTTCAGCTTTTTCTTCGGTCTCCTCTTGCTTGGCTTCAGCTTCAGGCTTATCTTTCTCTTCTGTCACCTCAGCCTTGTTCTCAGCCTCAGGCTCAGCTTTTGGCTCGCCTGTAGTTTCAGGATTGGCTTCAGTCTTTTCTTCTGCCTCGGCTTTGGGTTTATCTTTATCCGCAGTCGCTTCGGTCTTTACCTCAGTCTCCTGCTTAGCTTCAGTTTCGGTTTTAGGCTGTTCTTTGGTTTCAGCCTTAGCCTTTTCCTCTGCTTCGGCTTTGGCCTTTTCTTCTGCCTCTGCTTTGGCTTTTTCCTCAGCTTCAGCCTTTGCCTTTTCTTCTGCCTCTGCTTTGGCTTTTTCTTCAGCTTCAGCTTTGGCCTTTTCTTCTGCCTCTGCTTTGGCTTTTTCCTCAGCTTCAGCATTAACTTTACCAAAGAACGTCTTTGGGAAAATGGCTCCGCAGTCGAAGGCCGGAAAAGAACTAATTGTTATTTTATGAGGAGCGAACAGATATTCTTCATCACTTGACAGGCCTATTTTTTCTTTCGGATTGTCCCACGGATCACCTATGAAGGTATTGGTTTGCAGGAGGTGTTTGTGGCCTTCTAATCCCTCACGAAAGATCCTGTCCCAGGAGCCTATCAGCAGATTGCAGGCTTCTGCAACCGTATCACTTACCTCCTCGGCTTCTTTGAGTGAGCCGCTTTTTATATTCTTCATAGTCTTTTCCGGCCCAATGCATTTCTCTAATAAGGAGGTCATTTGTGCCGGCATAGCTATTGCTCCAGCAAGAGTAAATAATCCCTCCCGGCTAAGGATTATCTGGAAAGTTCCTTCTAAAGTGCCGTCGGCCTTGATGCTGGTAATGGCCAAGAGATTCTTAAAACGTTCTTTGAGGGCCTCGATTGTTACTGTGGCTGCTTCCTGCTTGTCACATTTCATGCCAATACTGAACATGGCGGACATGTCGCTACAGAAGGCCTTGAATGATTCTGTTGATAAGTCTAATATCTGGGATTCCACTGCTGTGCCGGACTCTTTGGAATCGGTTATTTTGTTGGTGTTATCTTGGCTTTCAGCTTTTTCTTCTGTTTCCTGTTTAGCTTCTGCTTCAGGTTTATCGTTTTCCTCTACTGCTTCAGTCTTGGTCTCAGGTTCAGCTTTTAGCTCGTCTGTAGTTTCGGGCTTGACTTCAGCTTTTTCTTCTGCGTCTTGTTTGGGGACAGCTTCATCAGCGGGTGCTTCTGTAGCGGCAGGCTCTTTTGGCTCGGCCTTTTCCTTGCTACTTTCCTGGACTGTCCCGGATTCCACAGATTCGGGCTTGTTATCAGTAGCTTCTTCTGTTTGGGTTGTTGCCATTTATTTGGCCTGATTATTTAATAATGGAAATATTATTCTGAACTTTCCCTGTACAACATCGACAATTCTGCAATATACTCATTATCGAACTTGACTTTGACTAAAGCTTTACTGGCCTTTTCGCCTAAACTATTCTTAAGCTCTTGACCACGGGTCACTATGGGAATGGAAACTTCGATATTACCCACGGCGTCAAGTATTCGTGATTTTATTCCGCCCATAACCATATTGGTTACTTCACCGATGGCATCGCTGATTTCCGCTTCGCTCAGTTCCTCGCTTAGATCCATTGCAAGCATATTCAGTGCAATGGTTTTGGCACAGGGGACACTGCAGCAAATAGCAAAGCATCCTTCTAAGCCTCCTTTGAACGTAATCGAGCCTAAAAGGGAATCACCTTCTATAATATCATCTTGCTCGCTGGATTTTTCAAGGTTTACAAAAATCATTGTTTCAAATATTTCTTTTGCGCCAGCCAGCACAGCCTCGTTTAGACATATCTCATCAATCATTATCCGCCCTTTATCTTAGATTAAAATTCACATCAATTCAGTTGTTTGCCGTTCTAATTCATAAACGGTGATAGCTTTTCCTGGAATTTCTCAGGTGTGAACGGTTTGGTTATGAAGTCGTTAGCTCCCTTGGCCAGCACGTCATCGATAAGCTCCTGAGAGCTTTCGGTCGATACCATTACAATCTTTGTGTTCGAGCAGGACGGCAGCTCACGCACTTTGGTAACTAATTCGGGGCCGCTCATTTCCGGCATATTGACATCACAAAGCATAATATCAACAGCACTCGCGTTGAGTTTCTCAAGCGCCTCGTTACCATTACCGGCTTCTTCGGTCCCGCTGATGTCAAGGCCTGCTGTTTGCAGCGTCCGCATAATAATTTTCCTCATGGTGGCCGAATCATCTACAATCATTAATGATTTTGACATAATGTTTTCTCCTCGTTTTTGTTTTTATTCAGTAACAAATTCACCGGGGTTAATATTGCTATATGTATGTTTTTTCGATAGATTCCTCAGGGCACTTTAGCTAAAAGCAGGAATTTATTAAGCATTACATTACTCAATAGAAGCTATCAGCAACCCTGCCAAACCTGTTTTACAGTTGTTTGGGGCGGTAGATTTACTGAATTTTCGGCTTTTTAACCTAAAAAAGTACTTAAGTTCGTTTTTGTACATTTCGATAATAGTAATTGAATATCGCGTTTTTTGGGGTTGTAGTTCATAGATTATTTCAAATTGAGTCAAAACGATGGCGAAACAGCCGAAAATCACGGAAAAGCGAATTGCTGCATTTGCAAAAGACCAAAAGACTGCTTCAAGTGTACCCCGTAGGCCTTCTAATCCTGGGTGTTGCTTTACTGCAGATCTAAAAAAGAAGTCGCAGACAGACAGGCATCTCGAAAACACACTTGTAAGTAATATCGGAATCAGCGAGCCTCTCACCAAGCGTGAAGTACAAATTCTGCATTCAATTCTTTCCGGAAAGACCAACAAACAAATAGCTTTAATGCTTTCAAGAAGCCGCCGAACTATTGAATACCACCGTAACAGACTTATGCGCAAGCTTAATGCACGCAACACAGTCGAGCTGGTCAAGCGAGCCGTAGCAATGGGAATTGACTGAGACTGTTATTTTGGCGATGGCTTAATTCCACAACTTATCGACATATTTAGATTAGTTAAGCTATCATTGAATTGGTATTTTTCTGCGTTTTTGTTGTTTAGATTATCCTGCCATTAGTCCTCTAATACGTAGGATATCCTCTCAAAATGGCGCTCATTATCTCTCCAAAATCAACAAGATTCATTCCTTAAATGCTGTTTTGTAGGTGTTTTAAGTGGCGGATTCAACTCCCAAGTGCAACTGAGTCAAATCCTGTTTTGTTATCCAGTTA
>JACNGQ010000035.1 GCA_014384025.1 Planctomycetota bacterium
ATCCGCAGAAGTTTTTGGGAAGATGGACCATCTTATTTTCAAGAAGCTCTGGGCATGGGCAAAACGCTGTCATCCAAATAAAAACCGTCACTGGGTAGCCAGCAAATATTGGCTACTTAAGACACGGGGATGGATATTTGGAATCGAAGGAAAAATTACTCTACATACAATGAGTGATATTCCTATCAGGCGTCATGTGACAGTTCAAAAACAACGTAGTCCCTATGATGGTGACGCAATTTACTGGAGTACACGAATGGGCAGACATCCAGAAATGCCAAAGAGCTTTGCAGCTCTGCTGAAATGGCAAAATGGAAACTGTCCCATATGTGGACTATTCTTCAAACCTGGAGACAAGTTGACTATCCGACGTCCTCGAGGACGGATAGTTGGTCAAAAGGAAAAGGCAATACTCATTCACGAGCATTGTCAAATGTTATCCGAAATGGAGTATGCGTGACAAAGCACCATTTTACTGAGGAGCCGTATGAAGGGAAACTTTCACGTACGGTTCTGAAGACGAGTACAAATCGTGAGGTTTGTGCTTAGTTTAACTTGGGGTGTGCTTATGAATGTCCCTCATGCAATGAGCCGGTCTGCCAGAGCTGTACTGCTAAATGTAAGGATTGCGAGGAGGTATTTTGTAAGGACTGTTTAACTGAAGATGGATTATGTCAAAGCTGCGAAGAGCAGAGAAAGGAAAACGAAAATGAAGAACAAGCAAGTGAACCAGAGAAGCCAGAGACCTGTGTTGCGGTTCAGTCCGACAGCATGGGCGAAACTATTGTTCATGCGTGATGTCACTGACAACGAGGTTGGCGGCTTCGGAATAACAGAGGCCGATGATTTACTGTTTGTAACAGACTTTGCCCTGGTAAAACAAAAAGTCACTGCTGTTTCAGTTTCATTCGATGATGAATCTGTGGCGGACTTTTTCGAGGATCAGGTCGAAGCAGGAAGGAAGCCCGAACAATTCGCCCGCATATGGTTACATACACATCCGGGGAACTCATCTGAGCCCAGCATGACCGATGAAAATACATTTACACGTGTATTCGGGAGCTGCGATTGGTCAATAATGTGTATTGTTGCCCAGGATGGCAGCACTTTTGCCAGACTTCGTTTCAATGTTGGCCCGGGCGGCGAAGTCAAAATTCCGGTCTGTGTGGATTATGGTTTTGAATTTGACGCTGCTGATTTCGAATTGTGGACACAACAGTACAAAGCCAATGTCACTGAAGATACGATTTTCAAACAAACCGACAAGTCAAAAAAATATGATGATAAGACACAGCAAGAATTCGAACCTTTCGGCGGAGAAAATTTCAGCAGTGTTCCATTGTTTTCAGGACAGGACTTGCTTTCCGAGATTGACCAGATGGATCCGATGGAACGTGAAATCTTAATGGACGAATTGGCTGTAAGAAGTGACTTTTGGGACGAAGAAAGCGAGGTGTTCTATGGATGAGAGATTTTCAAGACAGGCAGATATTGTGCCAAGAGAGCGAATACTTGACTGTAAAGCAACGGTAATCGGTGTCGGTGCAATCGGAAGGCAGGTAGCGATACAGTTAACAGCAATTGGTGTACCGCATCTACATCTTGTGGATTTTGATCATGTGGAAATCAGCAATTTGGCAACGCAGGGGTATATGCAAAAAGACCTCGAAAGGCCAAAGGTTGATGTCACAGCGGAATTTGTCAGGGAAATAAATTACGACCTGCATGTAGAAGTGTTGCTTGACCGGTTCAAGAGATCAACACCTGTTGGAAACTGTGTTTTCTGCTGCGTGGATTCCATAACAACCAGAAGACATATTTGGGATGCAGTCAGGGACAAGGTAAATTTTTTCTGTGATGGACGGATGTCGGCTGAGGTACTGCGGGTAATCACCGCCTGCGATGAAAAGAGTAGGCAGTACTATCCACAGACACTCTTTGCAGCGGAACAGGCCCATGCCGGCCCATGTACAGCAAAAACAACGATTTACTGTGCCAATATCGCGGCAGGCTTTATGCTGGCTCAATTCACCAAATATTTACGAATGCTGCCGGTCGATCCTGATATCCAGATTAACCTTCTGGCTTCGGAGATCAATGTCGGAGTGTGTTAATGTTAATCAGAGCTTAGCGATAGCAGAGTTTGGGCTATCGCTAAGCCTTAAAAAAAATGTGAGGTGTAAAAATATGACACAAAAAACCAAAGATAGACAAAGGTGCATAAGAACCATTGAACAGCTTAAAGAACTGGCAAAGGGAGAGATCGGCCTGGATTGTTTCATCCTGCTAAACGGTTGCCTGAGAAGTTCCAAGCACATTAGATTCTACCCTGATGACAACAGTTTTTATGTGCTGAACCTGATCGATGACAGTGAGCAGGAATTAACTGAGAGCCAGATTCTTGACAAGGCCTATACCAATATCGGTGAGGCCATGAAAAAAGGATGTTTAATCAAAGATTAAATTAACGAGGTGAAAATATGTATTACAAAGAAATTGATAAAAGATATCGCGAAACCATGATCAAATATCTTAGAAAACATTTCAGATATAACACTATGAACAGCTGGAACAAATCTACCAGTTACGCGAACAACATCAAGCTTTACAACATTGATAAACCTGCTGATGTCGATGACGATAGATGGTGGGACATGCTGTCGATTACAGATTGGCAGGAAAAGCTAAGTGACCTGCTGGAAGATTTCGGCAGAAGACACGATTGGCTCTGGCAGGCTGGAATCAACGGCAGAAGCAGCGGTTATGTTGTGCTTTACAAAGGCGGCATCAAGTCCAGCGGTTACAAAAGTTATTGCACACACTGCGGCCAGAAGAATTACCAACAGGTGCCGGAAGGCCAAGTTGGTATTTGTGGCCGATGTGACGCCAAGACCAGAGTTAACTTTAAGCAAACGCATATGCAGGTCTTTACCTGGCCGGGTAAGGATACAGATATGTATGAGGATTTTGAAGCCTGGACTCTGACTGAAATTCGCCAGCGAGTTGAGTTGGTGCAGGATTTTGACAGGCTATGCGATGACATTGCCAGTGAGTATGTCAATCTCTGTAAGCACTATCGCATCAGCGAAGAAGAAATTCTTGTGCCAAAAACAATTAAAGTTTTGGAACCAGTTTAATGATTGGAGGTAATAGCTATGACCAAACAAAATATTATGACCGTTGCTTCGCTAAAGAAGCTTTTAGACAAATTTGGAAATGAGATTGAAGATGACTTCCAACTCTGGCTATCATCGGATGAAGAAGGCAATGAGTTTTTGCCTGTGTACGATAATCCGCGGCTGTGTTTGGCAATCGAGCCTGAAGAAAAACGGATTATCCTTTTCCCTTCACATCGATAACCATTTTTAGGAGAATTCAAAATGATGTACTTAAGACTTTTTCACGGTAGAACCGATCCCCAACAGGATATGGATGATTGGGGAAGTGACGGGCCTGTATTGGGGCCATACAAATTTGCTCACACAAGTTATCACTGCTGCTTGAAATTGGGCAAGCCTGATGGTGACTGTGATGAATTGTATATAGTCCAGCCGGATATGATTTTCTATGACGGCGTTTATTATGGCGACTGGAGTGTATTTGGCGAAGCTGAGTTTAAGCAAGATAACTTTGAGCTTTCAACCTATGACTCATCAAAAGCTAAGCCGCCAAAACTTGAAAAACGACAAGCCAAGTTCATCGTCTATATAAAAGGTGGCATCTGTCAGGACGTGAAAACTAATATTCCCGAACAATTGTGGGATTATGCGATTGTGGATTATGATAATGATCCAGATTTGCCATATGATTATATTCCATTTTCTGAAAATGAGATGGAGCCGCTTTTTCTATAATTTCTTTCTCCGCAGCTGCTTTTCTGGCTGCGGTTTTTCTTCCCGTTGTAGCGATAGCTCTGTGCCGCAGCCAATAGTCTTCAATATACTATTTTCATATAAAATTCTTATAAAAAATTTGTTTTCAGGGGAAAAATCAGGTTTGTTTTTTCCTTCGTTTATGAAAAGAGCCACTAATGGAGACAAAATGGTGTCGTAAAACCAAGCCATTAATTGCATTCAGATTATTTCTAAGTTAATCGCTGGACACATAACAAACTTGGATTAAAGAGACAGTTCTCAAAAAATTTTTTATTGACAAAGCAAAAAATTCTTTTTAGTATATCACAATATACTTAATAGAATTGAATTTATGGATCAAGACCAGAAAATAGCAGAAATATGTAAGGTTCTTGGAGTGGATACCCGTGTCAAGATCATCCGGCTGCTTGGTGAAAAAGCATTGTGTGTAGGAGCTTTGTCCCGACGGCTGGATATCACACCTGGAGCGGTATCTCAGCACCTAAGGATATTGAAATCAGTCGGGCTGGTTGTGCCGGAGAAGAAGGGATATTTCGTTCACTATAGCCTGGATGAAAAGACGTTGCAAAAATGGAAATCCGAAATCAATAAACTATTTGATGTTTAGGAGAAATTACTATGTGTTGCTGTAATGAAAAACAATGCTGCCAAAAACCGGAAAACCTGAAGGACAAACCCGAAACTTGCTCAAAACAGCAGATTGAAAAATGTCATGGTGATGTCAAAGAACATCCGTGCACATCAGTTGATTGTGGCTGGAAAGGAAATTGATTTATGAAACTTGGGATAGTTATTACACAAACCGACCCGGAAACCGTTTTTAACACCCTGCGGCTTGCTCTTTACAGTTTGCAGCAAGGAGATGATGTACGTATCTTTCTCTCAGGCAAAGGAGTGGATATCGACAAAATCGAAGACCCACAGTTCGATGTTAAAACAGAAGCACAGAAAGTTTTGGATGCTGGTGGCCAATTCCTGGCTTGTGGAACGTGTCTGAAGCTGCGTAATTCCGAGGGTTCAGAGATTTGTCCTCTTTCCACATTGAAAGATCATTACGACGTTATTCGGGATTCGGATAAGGTTATAACTGTTTAGCAAAAAAACAGTATTTAAGGAAAGGGTTTAATTATGAGACATTCACATCACCCTTTTTTCTATGAGCCATGGATGATAGCTTTGTTTATTGCAGGAGCTATTGTAGTTGTCATTTTGCTGGTTTGGCTTATTCTTCGCAGAACGATGGCTTCAGATGGTTTGACAGGGAAAGAACGCAAAGAACTACCAAGCAAACAGAAGGAAATATTATCTCTGCTTCGTCAGCATGGCGGACCGATGCTGCAAACTGAGTTGGTAGATACAATGTCTTATGATCTCGAAGATGCTGCTGAAATAATAAAAGAAATGGAATCCAGAGGTTTGATTCGCCGGCAATGGAAACAAGAACAAGAAACATATGAGATAACTGCACTATAAATATTTTTTTGGGAACACAATGGTGAATGAGCATAATGCTATCGAGGTCAAAGGCCTTTCAAAGACATTTAACGGTACAGTTGCCGTAAATGTTATTTCTTTCAATGTCGCGAAAGGAGAATTATTCGGTTTTCTGGGTCCCAACGGTGCGGGCAAGACCACTACCGTCCGTATGTTAACCGGAGTTCTTAAACCCTCCGATGGTACTGCTACAATCCAGGGGCATGACATTTGCTCGGAGGCGTTACAGTCAAGAGCGCATATAGCGGTAGTGCCGGAAGAAGCCAATGTATATCTTGATATGAGCGTTTGGCAGAATATTATGCTTATGGCGGATTTATACGGCGTTCCTCGCAAACAGCGAACTAGCAAAGCTGTAGAATTGCTCGAATCACTGTGGTTGTCCGACCGCAGGGAACACAAAGCAAGAACCCTGTCAAAAGGACTTCGCCAGCGTCTTATGTTATGTGCTGCTTTGGTCAGCGAACCGGAGATACTTTTCCTTGATGAGCCGACAAGCGGGCTGGATGTTCAAAGCAGACAGATAATCCACAAGATAATACGGCAGTTAAGTGATGAGGGGCTTACTATATTTCTGACTACCCACAATATGGAAGAAGCGGAAAAGTTATGCTCCAGGGTAGCTATCATAAATGAAGGTGAAATTGCCGCTATCGATACTCCCGACAGACTTCGTTCGGCAATACAAGCCCGGCAATACGTAGAAGTAGTATTTTCTGATAATAAATTATCAACCCAAGAGCTTGAATCATTATCCGGGGTTTCTTCTGTTGACTTATCGAGTAATGCTATACGTGTGTATACGGAAACTCCCGGCAAAACTGCAACAGAAATCGCTTTTCTTGCAAAGACGAGGGATATGGATGTGGAGCAGCTCTGCACCAGAAAACCATCTTTACAGGAGGTGTTTCTTTATTTCACGAATCAGGACAAAAAGGAAGCTAAACAATGACAGTATATGTTGAAAACACAAATAGCTGGCGGTTTCAACTGCACGGCGCTCTTGTAATTCTCAAGAAAAATATTGTTCTTTATTATCTCAAGCCTCCGGTGTTGATATTCGGCGTTCTTTTTCCGGTGTTTTTCTTTCTTGCATTTAAGATGGGCAGACCCATCAGCCCGGAAAATATTGTACCGGGCATGGTTGCAATGGCGGTATGGTTTACGGCAAGCGCGGTAGGACCGCTTGTAACGCCCTGGGAAAGAAGAGCGAAAACATACGAGCGATTGATTGCTACACCGGTTTCGTTACAGGCGATGATCGCGGGTGATATTCTCAGCGGCTTGCTGTTCGGTGCTTGCCTTTCAATAATTCCTGTTATACTGGGACTAATACTTACCGACGTTGTGATTACCAGCTTACTGCCCCTGATTGGAGGCGTAATTCTCGGGGCAATAAGTTTTTCCTCGCTGGGAGTTTTATTAGCTGCTCCTCCTGCCAGCAGTCCATCCAATATTATGCTACTTTCCAATCTGGTAAGGCTGCCGCTGCTTTTTGTAAGCGGAATTTTCCTGCCGATTTCCGAAATGCCTATCTGGGCAAGATGGGTCTCCCCGTTTTCTCCGTTATCTTATGCCGGAGACCTCATTGCAATCGGATTTGGCAGACGGGGATATTTTCCCCTTTGGTTAAGTCCCCTCATGCTCATAGTTTTCACCGCTGTTCTGATATGGGGTTCATATAAATTCCACCGTAAATGGCGGTCGAAAGGGCTGTAAGGTGTAATGAGGGTCGCAGGTGCCGAATTTAATCTTAGAGAACTTGCTGGATCTATGGGTGATTTCGGCACTCTCCTGCCCTTGGCTATCGGTTACATAACCGTCTGTGGAATGAATCCGACGGGATTGCTGGTGATGATGGGGCTGGCTAATATTGCCACCGGTCTGGTCTATCGACTACCGATGCCTATTGAACCGATGAAGGTACTTGCCATAATGGCCATTGCCCAAGCATGGTCTCCGGAAAAAGTATACACTTCCGGTATAGTTATGGGAGTTATCTGGCTTGGTATGGGAATAACGGGAGTGATGAGCCATATTGCTCGCTGGACTCCCAAAACCGTCGCAACCGGCATTCAAATTTCACTTGGATTTTTGCTTGCTTTTGAAGGAATCAAGTTCATATCCGGCTGGTGGCTTCTGGGGCTGATTTCATTAATCATCATAATAATACTTCGGGATAATCGTTACTTTCCAGCAGCTATCGTGCTTGTAATTCTGGGTATCGTTATCATGGCTATTAAGGGAGATTTACTCAACACAGATTACCAGGGCATAACATTACCTGCTCTGGTTAATGTCCGGCGGGAATTTATCTGGCCAGTGCTTCGGGACGGCGGTTTGGCACAGATTCCGCTTACAGCAACCAATGCTGTAATAGCAACCTCCGCCTTGATATCCCAATACTGGCCCAATCGCCGTGTCAGTGAAAGACAATTGTCAATCAATATGGGTTTGATGAACCTAACTCTGCCTTTTTTCGGCGGGATGCCATTATGTCATGGGGCGGGCGGATTGGCGGGGCAATATTTTTTCGGTGCCAGAACAGCGGGTGCAAATATCCTCGAAGGACTTATTGAAATTTCACTGGGGCTATTTCTGGGAGCGAGTATAGCCGCATTGTTTGCCGCCTTTCCGATGGCGATTGTCGGGGCAATGATGCTGATGGTCGGATTCGAACTGATGAAATTCGCTAAAGGTTTGCGAATGGATAAACAACTGGCTACGGTTATCGTCACGGTAACTGGTTCACTTCTATGGAACATGGCTGCTGGCTTTCTTGTGGGTATGGTTGTGCATTACATTCTGCTGCACGAGGAAAAGCCGAAATGAGCCTCACCGACGAACAATTGATGATAGCTGTCGGCAAAGGTGATATAGCATCCTTTGAGCAGATTGTGATTCGTTATCAGCAGTTTGCCTGGCGCATTGCTTATCGTTATACGGACAATCGCAGCGATGCCGAGGAGATTAGTCAGGAAGCATTTGTGAGGGTTCTTGATTCTGCCAAGAACTATCGTCGCCGGGCAAAATTCAGCACCTATTTATATAAGATATTAGCGAATTTGTGCCTTGATCATGCCCGCAAGAGAAACCCTCAGATTACTGATGAATTCTCAGGGGAAAAAGAGTTTACCGAAACACCTTATTCAAACCTGCAAATAAAGGAACGTGATCAGGCAGTAAGATCGGCTATAGATTCCCTTCCCAACCGGCAACGCCTTGCAGTTATCTTAAGATATTATGAAAACCTTTCCTACGCTCAAATCGCCGATGCTATGGACTCTTCGATAAAGGCAGTTGAGCGGCTGCTGGCCCGGGCAAGACATGAACTGGAACACCTGCTCAAAGATTTTTCATAAAAATCTTTTTTTTGCGGGGGTTTATGCCAACTCATTCGTTTAACCCGATAAAAGGAACATGAAAATGCGATGTAAATACGTCAAATTAAAGCTGGATAGATACATTCAGGGCGATTTACCTGACTCAGTCAGCAAGAAAATTGAACGGCATGTCAGCAGCTGTCAGGGATGTGCCGATACTTTGTCCCGGATTCGGAAACTGCAAGGGTTATTTGAAGATACTTCGGTGCCGGGCGTACCTGAAGGTTTTACCGAGCGACTAATGCAATATGCTCGGCATAGACAGTTTCAGAAGGCATCCGAACCAAAGATTATAAGAGTTTGGGAGTGGTTCGACGGAGCAGGCTTGAGGAAAGCGGCGGTCGCTGCCGGAATCATTATCGGTCTGTCAATCGGCCTGCTTATGGGCCTGCAAACAAGCCGGCAATCCTATAAAACTCAAGTTGTTGCAAGTTCGGCACTTGTTGACGCATATCATTTCGATTATCTGACCGAAGCTCCTGAAAACTCTATTTCCGGAGTTTATATTCAAATGGTTTCGGGCGAAAGTAATTTTGAGGAATAACGATGAACAAACGAATTATTGTATTTATTTTTGTTGCTTCGCTTGCCTTGAATATCGCATTCGTGGTTAGCTGGGCAGGATATCGATTACCACAAAGGTTTACCGATGACCAGGGACAGGTATTTACGAGCGAGGAAACGGGTGAAATCTGGTGTCCTCTGCATCGCAGCTTAAATGTCAGTAAGGAACAATGGCAGCAGTTGGAACCTCGTCTGCTTGAATTCAGAAATATGTCCCAGGGTATCTGCGAGCAGGTAAACCAAAAACGTGGCGAAATGATAGATATTCTTTCAGCGGCTGATCCCGACCGTGGGGTAATTGGCGAAAAGCAAAAAGAGATTTTAGCTGCTCAGCAAAAGATGCAGCAGCTTGTGATAGAGCATCTTCTATTTGAAAAAAGCGTGTTAAATTCTCAACAGCAGGAAAAGTTTTTCCAATTGTTCCATCGGCAATGCAGATTTGTTCCCGGCCAAAATGTCGGCAGAAAACATTCTTTCAGGCAGATTTTAAACAGCACTTGTGAACCGTCTCAAGCGGATAGTAAAAATGGACAGGAAGACCATTAAATATGAGAATGATTATTATTTGTATGATATCAGCCGTATTTCTATGCGGCTGCCAAGAGTCAAATTTGTCATATTATCCTACCGAGTCAGTTGGGATCACACCTTCTCATGAATTCACAGCGTCATCGGCAAAAACAAATCGTCAAGATTTTCCTGACGAACCTTTAGACCTTAAGCAAGCTATCAATATCGGCCTTGCCAACAATCCGAGCCTGTCTGCGTCGGCGTGGGATACTGAGACCGCCCGAGCGGAGAAGGAAATCGCCAAAGCTGAATTGCTGCCAAGAATCAATGCCGTTGCCGGTTATACTCGTTACTTGGACGACCAGAGGCTGGCTCCTGTAAGCGGGCCGGGCCAGAGCGGAAAGTTTTCAAATGACATTCTCTCCGGCGACCTGGTGCTGACAATGCCTCTTTTTACGGCGGGCAGACTGCAAAATCAGGTAAAGGCCAGAGACTTTTTTCTGCTGGCATCTGAACATCAATTGGTCAGAACCCGTCAGGAACTGATTTTCAATATCTCAAGTGTATTCTACGCAATTCTTGCTCAGCAAAAAGTAATCGAGTCTCTTGAATTCTCGCAGAAAGCCCTTGCTGAGCATCGCCGAAGGGTTAAACAGCTTATTGACGCCCAAAAGGCCGCCCAAGTGGATCTGCTCCGCACTGAGGTTCGACTTGCTGATGTCGAACAGAAACTTATCAACGAGCGAAACACTTTTGAAATTCAGCACAGTGTTCTGGCGGAACTTCTCGGTGCTGAAGGTCATCGGATAGAAATAACCGGTCAACTACAGGATGAACGCAGAGATATCGATTTTCAGGATGGTCTTCATAATGCTTATGCCCAAAGACCTGATCTTCAGTCCATAGAATCTGAACTCAAAGCACAGGACAGGCTTGTCGATTCAGCTAAGGCACAACACTGGCCCCAAGTAGATCTTCGGGCTGGCTATGGGGGAAGATGGGCTGCTGAATCAACGGGCCTATCAGATGACACCGGCAGTATCGGTGTTGCGTTAACACTGCCCATTTTTGAGGGTGGCAGGATTGATGCGACTATCAGACGTGAAAAGTCTCGATTGAATGCGGCTCAACAGAGAGCGAGAGCATTAAAATTGCGAATACGGCAGGAAGTCCAGTCGGCAGCATCGACAGTCGAATCTAATTTGGCACGTATCCAAGCCACTGAAAAATCCATCGAACAGGCCGAGGAGTCACTTCGGATTGAAAGCCAGAAATATGAACTTGGCAAGGGAACGATTGTCGATGTACTTGATTCACAGGCGGCTTTGCTGGAGGCTCAGACAAACTATTACAGGGTACTTGCTGATTACAATATCGCACTGGCCCGTTGGGAATTGGCCACAGGAGAATCTATATGAAAAATATTATAGTATTCATAGCGTTTTTAGTTGTTACTGTCTGGCTGACAGGCTGCAAAAAGGACAACGGCCCAGCTAACTCTCCCCAAAAACCTGCACCGGTTGTTCGAGTTGTTCAAGCGACCAAAGGGACAATATCAAAAAAGCTGGAACTGACCGGCAGTGTCATTGCTACCTGTACAGCTAAAATTGGGTCTCCTGCCGAAGGACCGGTGATGAATTGTGAAATTCGTGAAGGCGATGCAGTTCAAAAGGGTCAGATACTGCTTAAGATAGGTCGTCGTAAAGCTGCCGATGCCCTGGTAGAAGCAACCAAAGAGTCACTTTCACGAGAGAAAGAAGAACTTCGCCGTGTGGAGCAACTGGTCAAAGGCGGTGCAATCCCGGCAGAAGAGCTTGATATTGCAAGACTTCGTGTCTCGCGGGCAAACGCCGAATTAAGCAAGGCACTTGAAAGTGCCGGCGACTATGAAATTACGGCACCCTGGGACGGTCTTGTAAGAAAGGTTTATGTTACGGATGGTTATTTCGTGGCACCGAGAGAAACGCTTATCGAAATATATGACCCTTGCAGTCTGGTAATCAGTGCGGCGTTACCCGAAAAATATGCAGCACGAATACAAACAGGCACCAAAGTCGATGTAAAACTGGATGCCTGGCCCGGTGACACTTTTACCGGACACATCGAACGAATTTACCCGTATCTTGACCAGCGTTTACGAACACGCACTGTGGAAATTGCCCTGGAAAAGCCGGTTGATCTTGCTCCCGGTATGTTTGCCCGGCTGGAAGTAATGCTTGAAACTGCAAGCGATACTGTCATTGTACCCGCTGAAGCGATTGTTTCAACGCTCAAAGGAAATGCCGTTTTTATCGTTAAGAACGAAAAAGCAGTCAGGCATTCGGTTGAAACCGGAATTGAATCTGACAACCGTATTGAAATCATTTCCGGAATTCAGCCCGGCGATATGGTGATAGTTGCCGGAAATGATAAACTCAAAGACGGCGATGCTGTTAGAGTTCCAGGACAAAATACGTCGGAGCAAAAAGGTAAACAAAAAGCCGGGACAGGAGGCGGCAAGCAATGAAATTAACCCACTATGCTGTTCATCGACGCTTGGCGACAAGTGCCATTGTCATTGCCCTTGTGGTTCTTGGGATTTATGGTTTGTGGCGAATTCCCGTGGATTTTCTGCCGAATATTACCTATCCGCTTGTCAAGGTACAGATTCAATGGCCCGGGGCAACGCCGGATGAGATAGATACTGATATCGCCGATCCCCTTGAGCGATTAATGGCAACAGTTGACCGGCTGGACTATCTTGAATCATCTTCAATTGAAGGAATGTACGCTCTGGATGTTCATTTCGAGTATGGCTCTGATATTGACATTGCTTTTCAGGACGTTCTTGCTGCCCTGACCCGTGCTCAGCAGAAACTGCCCGAAGATATCGAAGCTCCTTACGTATATAAAGCCGATCCATCCCAACTTCCGGTCATGCAGGTAACGGTCAGCTCCGACCGCTGGACGCCTGTGAAACTTAGAGATTGGGCTGACAACTGGCTTCAGGATAGAATATTAGCGGTGCGAGGAGTAGCGGGGACAGAGATCGTCGGCGGGCTGGAAAGAGAAATTCGAATACTTCTCGATCCTGTTGCCTTGGAAAAACACAAGCTTTCTCTTGATACGGTTATAAAGAGAGTCGCTGCCGAAAATGTAGAGCTTACCGGCGGCAGAGTTACTACCGGACCAAAAGAGATAATCGCCCGTACAATGGGTGAGTATTCAAATCTTGAAGACATCCGCAGAGTGGTTATTGCAAACCAGGGCCACGAGAAAGTTTATCTCGGCGATATTGCTGAAGTTATCGACGGCCATGAGGAAGTACGAATCATCACACGTTTCAACAGGGCCGAGTGTGTTAAAGTTTCGGTACTGAAAGAAGCCGAGTCCAACACCGTACAGGTGGCTGAAGCGGTAAATGATCTTCTGCATGAACTGGAACCGATACTTCCTGAAGGAATCAAATTTGATTACATCGAAGATCAAGCCGTTTATGTGAAACAATCATTGAATGGTGTCCGTGATGCTGCCATTGCTGCTGCGATTTTGCTGGTGGTTGTGGTTTATGTGTTTCTGGGCAGTATCAGACAGGTACTGGTGATGGTGATTGCACTGCCCCTGACGCTGATATTAAATTTTGGGCTGATGAAACTTGCCGATTTTTCACTCAATATTTTCTCGCTGGGTGGGTTGGTCGTTGCCATCGGTGTGGTTCTGGATAATTCTATTGTTGTAGTTGAGAATATTTCACGCCTACGGCGACAGCATCCGGATCAACAGGCGTCAATCCATGCCATAGAAGCAACAAGTGAGGTCGGCCCGGCACTGGTGGCTGCGACATTATCATTTCTGGCACTGTTTGTGCCGTTTCTTATTGTCCCGGGTTTGACGAGTCTGCTGTTTCGTGAATTGATCCTGGTCATTGCAGGCATTGTCGTTATAAGCCTTGTAGTAGCTGTATCAGTAACACCGATGATTACGGCAACTTTGTTTGGCGGCAAGTGGAGAAAAAATAAAACCAGCCGGTTCGAACAGTTTTTTGCTCGATTTACAGATGGATACGGCTGGTTACTGGATCGAATGTTAAAATGGCGATTGCTTGTGATAGCAGCTTTTGTACTGACTGCTGTCGCTGGCTTTGTATTACTTGGACACCTTGGCGGCGAATTTTTGCCTTTAATGGACGATGGGCGTTTAATGATAAAAGTCAAAATGCCCACCGGAGCCTCAATACACGAAACCAACAACGCACTTGCCAAGATTGAGCGCCAAATTGCAGACGATCCGCTCATAGAAACTATGTTCACTCTTGCCGGTGGACAGGTCAAGGGACTGACAACCTATGAAATCGCCAATGAGGGAGAGATTGACATTCAACTTGTTCCCAAGGCATCAAGAGATATTAGCACCGAAGACTATGTCAACCAACTGCGAAAAAAAGTCAGCAAGCTGCAACCGCCCGGCGGCAAAGCAATGGTCAAGCAGATGCCCATAAAGGGTATCCACGGCATGCGGTCATCGGATATTATTGTGCAAATTCGCGGCCAGTATATGGATAAACTTGCGGAACTTGCCAAACAAACAGTCGCAATCATTACAGATTCCGGACGTTTTCAAAATGTGTTTATATCTATGGATATGTCTAAACCCGAATATCAGGTAAAGATAGATCGGGTAAAAGCCGCCGAACTTGGCTTCTCGGTTTCGGATGTTGCGACATCCCTGCGATCACTGATTACCGGAGCGATAGCGACTCGATATCGTGATGGAACGGAATATTACGACATTCGCGTTTTGGTGCCCGAACAGCAGATGACCACTCGCCGCAATGTCGAGAATTTAATTCTCACCTGTGCACAGGGTGACCCCCTTCGAATTCGAGATATTGCCGAAGTGATTCCGGCTTCAGGGCCTGTGGAGATAATCAGGGAAAATCAAACTAAGCAGGTAACAGTGGAAGCGGATATCGCAGGCAACGATTTAGCCGGTGCAGTAAAAGAGCTTAGAAACACCCTTGCAAAAATTGACCGGCCAACAGGCTATGAATTCGACTTTGGCGGAAGAGCTGAAATGATGGCTGACATGAAAGAAACCGTGCTAGCGGTATTGGCTTTTGCAGTTTTCTTTTCGTTTATCGTTCTTACCGTTCAGTTTAACAGCGTAAAACTACCGGCAATTATCTTGGGCAGTGTCCCGATCTGTTTGACCGGGGTGGTGTTCTTAATGTATATAACCCAGTTGCCTTTGGGAGCAACGGTAATTATTGGTGTTTTAGTTATTGTGGCCGCAACAGTCAATGACGGTGTTTTACTTTTAACTTATGCCGGTGATATTCAGGAGCAACAGAAATTGGCACCGCATCAGGCTGTAGTTGATGCCGCAAAAATAAGACTGCGACCACGAATCATGACGACAATGACTACGATGATGGGATTTCTTCCGCTGGCCCTGAACATCGGTGAAGGCGGCGATATGCTTCAGCCGATGGCAGTAGCTGCTATCGGCGGACTGGCTATGGAAATTCCAGTGACCTTGTTCTTGATGCCGGTTGTCTATATTGCCATAACAAGGCATAAGATGCAAAAGAAGTGAACTCATCCCAGCTTTTGTCGAATACTTTTAAGTAATGGAGATGGTTCTCTTCTCAGATGTGAAGTTCCTCAACCCCCTTTATTATGTAATAGATTTGCACAACGACCCTGAGCATGTTTTTGCCATCATAGCCATTTACTAATATGGAGTTGTTCTACGGCCTGCCGCAAAACTGGATCGACATTTGTATACACCTTGTTCGTGAGATTTGGAGATGAATGTTCCAAAAGTCTTTGAGTCACTGCGGTCGAAACTCCATTCTGAGCCAACAAAGAGCAGACCGGTATTATTGGAGTTAAAGGACTCTCGAAAGCCTTCGACAGGACCACTGCGGTGAATGATATTTCATTTGTCGTTCAGAGCGGCGAGATATTCGGTTTTCTTGGCCCGAACGGTGCAGGTAAAACTACTACGATCAATATGCTCACAGGCCTTGCTCGTCCTGATGCTGGAACAATCACAATAGACGAAATCAATTGCATAAATACGCCCAAGGCAGCTCAGCATCTAATCGGTGTCGTGCCGGACGAAAGTAATCTGTACCCGGAATTGACAGGTTTTGAGAACCTTTGCTTTTGCGGCGCATTGTATGGAATGAGAAAAATACAACGGCAAAGCAAAGCCAGGGAATTGCTGGAGATGTTTGGCCTTAAAGATACGGCCAGCCGGAAATTTGCCGGTTACTCCATCGTATCAGCAGTGTATATTCGCCCCTGAGCTAATCGGCAGCAATCATAACTACCAGAGAGGTAAAAAAAAATCTCCACAACGTGTAACCTTTCTCAATAACCGGCGACGATTGCTCTGCTTGGCCTGGGTGGTCTGATGCTTCGCCGAAGGAA
>JACNGQ010000133.1 GCA_014384025.1 Planctomycetota bacterium
GCCCGGTTTTTTACTGACAAGGTGGACGACGTTATTCGGGGGGACAGGTAACCCCGTGGCGGTGAGCGTAACGTCCCGTCACCAGGGTCATCAGCGACGGCCGGCACAGCGCGGTCGGTACATACCCCCGCGTAAAGAGAACGCCTTCTTCGGAGAGCTTGTCTATGTGAGGCGTCCGAATGTCTGGGTGACCCATGAAGCCGTAGTCTGTCCACCCTTGGTCATCAGAAATGATCAGGACGATGTTCGGGGCCGGAACGGCCGAAACGGTAGCCGTCGGAAACAGCAATGCTACCAGTAGTACTTCATTGACGATTTTCATAGGCGCCTCGGTTCAGAATGTCTTGGTTTCCAAGTACGGCATCGTAATGGAAGGCTGTGAGACTCGCAACCCCCGGGAATGATTTGAAATGGGATTCTTCAACCACACGAATGATTTTAGGGGTAATCGGACAACAAGTCCTGAACCCCGGTTTGTAAGTGCTTTTAGCCAAAAGATTAGTGTTTGACATTATTGGACTTATGATGCTGGCCGAAGGCTAGCCGAAGCCGCACCGTAGGCGAAACGAATCTACTTGTGGCGCGCCTTTTGCGCGCTTCGGCGTTTGGGTTGGTCCATGATATAAGCGTGTAGTCTACCGAACAGGTCGGCCGGACTGTTCGGGACAAGACTCAGATGAGCATCCTTCTCCACCATTTGCTGTGCGTTGAGCGTGAAACAGGATACTTCAGGGGACTGGTGCAGACCGGAACTCTAAGGCGTGGGGTACAAAAATATATAGTCACTCTGAATTGTAGTTGCACTATACCATTAAGTTATTGAACAATCAAGAGGTTACGATAAACTTCACTGATGGAAAATATATCGAATGAAAACGCCAGTAACAAATGGCTAAGTGTACCCTTAATTGCTACAGTGACACGACTTCTATGCAGGGAACTGACGCTTCAGAATGAATATCTCAAGCGAGAAAACAAGATTCTCAAATCCAAGATCAAGAAACGAATTGTCTTTACAGATGACGAGCGGAAGACATTAGTTGAATCTGCCATAGCGATGGGCAAAGACTTGATGGAGCAAATTGGACTATCGTTAAACCCAAAACAATTTTTGCCTGGCAACGAAGACTTGAAAATGAAAAATGGGACTACTCAGATCGTCGAAAGCAGAATCCTGGTCGCCCGAGAATAGCTCCGAATATCGAACAACTCATCTGTAGGATGGCCCGTGAAAACGAATGGGGTTATGCACGGATTCAGGGAGAATTGAAGAAGCTTGATATTACAATATCTAAAAGTAGTGTTGCCAATATCTTAAGAAGGAATGGGTTACCGCCATCACCTGAAAGAAAAGGGCTGTCATGGCGAGAGTTTTTGGCCCGACATGCAAGTGTCTTTCTTTGCGCTGATATGTACCAGAAGGAAGTCTGGACTTTTCAAGGTCTGACTACAGCTTTTGTTTTCTTTGTGATTCATTTACACACTCGGAAAGTGATTTTAGCCAGAGCGACTTTTTCGCCAACGAATCAATGGCTTAAACAACAAATTAGCCATGTTATTTGGGCATGTGAAGACCAGAGTATTGAGGCAAGATTCTTTCTTCGAGGCAATGATATGTTGTATCCCAGGGATATGGATGCAATATTAAAATCGTCAGGTGTAGATACAGTTAAAACGCCTTTCCACGCACCTAACGCGAATTCTCATTCAGAAAGATATGTGCTTAGCTGTAGAAAAGAATGCTTAAATCATTTGCTGATCTTTGGCTTGAATAGATTGCAACATGTGATCGATTGCTATGCATCATTTTTTGATGAGCATAGACCGCACCAAGGGATCGGTAATAGAATCCCAGCCGAACATAATGTAGATGATAAACGGCGGGGCGGTACCATGCCGTATAAAGCCAGGATTGTTGTCAGAAAGGACTTTCTTGGCGGTTTATTGAAATCCTATTATCGCAGAGCCGCATAACATATTGGAATACTGTTACATTTTGAATGATGACACTATCCTACGAGAAGAAACAAGAGGATACCCATAAAGAAGGATGGGGTAAGTATTTCTTTCATTTATTGCCTATGGTATTGGGTTTGTGCTACGGGATTCTTGAGAGGGGGGCAATCTTGACGATATGGTGGATTGAAGCGACCATTATCACTATTATAATATTGATAATGCATGTGACATTTCGGTCCTGGTTGTTTGTTGGTTGCAGACAGGAGATTACAGAAATAGAAGTCACGCCATCTGTGCAATACACTTGTGTTTTTATTGCAATAGTTACAGCAGGATTTATTTATATCGCAGCAATTTTGGTGATATTAGCCAAGTTGCTGTTTTGGCATAGGATAGTTCTTTTGAATTACCGCAAAGCCGCTTAATTTCTTTTGTGGTTTTGACAAGTACAATGGCCGGAGATATGAATTCTTGCACCTTACGGGTTAAGCAGTGTAAATGCTTGTAATCTATAACTTTAGATGAGATGTCACGGTGGTCCCATTCACCCTTGACAAGCGCAATTGATTCCGTAGAGCCAGTGGTCCCGAATCTTGCGATGCAGGTTGACCCACCCGTTGTTGGCGCCATTCTTGATCATTGCGAATCTTCGCCCTCCAGCGCCAACCGCAACTGCCGCCCATTCCGCCGACCGGCTTCTATTTTCTTGCGATCGAGGCACCTACATTGAAGCGTGCGGAATATTGTTGATATTGAGATGGAATTACGGTATGATGAGACTTGAAGCTTGTCGGAGTGTTTCAGCGACGCGTAAATTGGAAATCCGGAAGGAGACACATCATGACAAGAACAAGAGGCTTCACCCTGATTGAACTACTGGTGGTGATCGCGGTCATTGCGATTCTGATGGCCATTCTGCTTCCGGCCCTCCAGTCGGCCAAGAGGCTGGCGGCAAGCTCGAATTGCCTTGCCAACGAGAGGACCCTGCTGACCGCATGGATCATGTATGCCGACGACAACGACGGCCGGCTGGCCAGCAACCGGGCCTGCTACGATACTGCCACCGACAAGGTCCCTTGGGTCCATCGGCCCAAGGATATAAACGGCAATGATCTGGCCTACAATCCGGCGCCACCGAGCATCACGGACGAGGATCGTTTTCGGGGCATCCAGGCGGGGATCCTATGGGAGTACGTCAAGGACGTGGGGGCCTATCACT
>JACNGQ010000141.1 GCA_014384025.1 Planctomycetota bacterium
CTCTCCCCTCTCAGACTTAATCATACCGGAAAGAGTATCTCCCCGAACGGTTCCTTCAAATGTGTATTGCCGGCATGCCGACTGGTATGTGCTTGTGCGCTTGAAGGTTAACTTACCACGTTCGTATTGCAGGTCGGTAACTTCACTTTCGCCCCGTTGGCTTTGCCATTGGCCGATGAGGTTGCCTTCCTTGTCAGCTTTAACAACAAGTTTTGACGTTATTTCCCGATCACCGATCTTATACTTCAACTCCCAGCTCCCGGCAGCCCTCTGCATTCGCGGGGCACGCTTGCCCTCGAGCTTATTTTCCCCTCTGTCGCTCGACCAGGTTCCCGAGATGTTTCCGTCCTCGATTGTCCCTTTGAAGTTCGACGTCCTGGATTCACCGTCACGATTGCGGCTTTCCCGCGAAAAGCTGATTTTACCTTCTTCGTACTTGATGTCTTTCAGCTCGTTAAGTCCCATGAAGCTGATCCATTGGCCGGTTTGGTTGCCCTCCTGGTCCCTCGAAAATGACAGAATCGATTCGAATTGTCTTCCATCGTAATCGACCTTGACCAGCCAGTCGCCGTATAATCCCCTTCCCCGGGATGAAGATGACTGGGCCCTGACTTGTACCGATAACATGACCATAACCATCAGTGTACAATACAGGACTGCCTTGAAAAATGTTTGGTGTTTCATAATGTGGTCTCCTAAAAAGATTAATGATTTAGCCGCCTCAATCAGTTATTGATTAAGGCGTGTATTACTCCTTTTCCCAGGGTACTATCCACTTGTAAATCGTATGCTGCTCCTCTCCGTAGTACCCTCCGTTATCATCTTCGTCAGAATTTCCAGAAGTATTCAAACGATATTCAACCACCGGTTTGGCGCCGCGCATATCGAAGTCGTGTGAAAGAATTCTCGAACCTGGCCTGAGTTTCTCTAACTGCGGCATCAATTTAACGTTCAGGCTCGGAAGCAGGTATAAAGTCACCACATTGGCTTCGATAAGGTCCAGTGTGAAAATGTCCTCCTGCTTGATGGTCACCAGATGCCCGACATTGCTCTTTCTCACATTTTCGAGCGATTCTCTGACGCGCTTCGGATTGATATCGAAACCGAAAGCCTTGACTCCATAGCGCTTCGCAGCGGTCACCACAATCCGCCCGTCTCCGCAGCCCAGATCATATACCACATCTCCCTCTTTTATCTCAGCCATTTCAAGCATCTTGTCCACCACTTCCTGGGGGGTAGGGACATATATAACATCCGGCTTGCGGGATGGTTTCTTGGTTTGGGCGGCTTTTTGCTTGGCTGATGCGCTTCTGATTTTCTTGCCTGTTACCTGCTGGCTGCCTCTGGAGCTGGTCAGCTCACCGCTCAGCTTCCTGCCGTCCAGATTACCAGCGAAGCTGATATCGTATTTTTGCTCACCGAACTCCAGTTCTGTCTTAAAGGTCACTTCGCTGTCGTTAAGATTGACCTTTTTAACTGCAATAGGCCCTAACATCGCGCTCAAATCGGGATTGACCCGAAGAAACTGTTTCCGGCTGCCGGAATCAGATGAGATTTCAAGCTCCCACTGGCCGACAAGAGCGGCACCAACACGTGTCCCTTCTGCAGCAATGTCACCCCGTTCAGACTTGATAACACCGGATAGTGTTTGTCCTTTGAGAGTTCCTTCAAAGGTCGATTCCCACTCCTGGTCCTGGATTTTGCTCTTCCGCTGAAATGTCAGCTTACCCTTTTTGAATGTAACGTCCGTAATCTGATGCTCGCCCCATTGGCTTTGCCATTGGGCGACCGGTTTTCCCGCTTCGTCCGCCTTGACCACGAGCATCGTCGTGATATCACGCTCACCCACTTTGAACTTCATTTCCCAGCTACCCATTACCATAGGCATCCGTCTCAGCTTTTTGCCCTCGACCTCGAACTGGCCTCTATCGTTCGATAAAGTACCGGAGAGCTTCCCCCGCTGGATCGCACCGGTAAAGTTTGACGTGATTTCATTGTCACCAAACTGGCTGACATGTACAAAGCTGAGTTTATTCTCTTCATACTTGAGATTATTCAGCTCATTGACTCCCCAAAAAGCAATCCATTTGCCGGTAGGCTTGCCCTCCTTGGCCTGGGAAAACGACAAAATCGATGTCACTTCCTGGCCGTTAAAGTCCATCTTAATTTCCCAGTCTCCTGCAATTCCATTTCTTTGTTGTCCGGCCGATGCTTGTGACGAAAACGTCAAGAAAAGCATAATCATAACCAAACAGACTGTCTTGAGAGATGTTAGTACTTTCATTACATTGTCCTCCAAAAAGTTGTTTTAAGCTGTTCTCTTATATTTCAAAGACTTGCGATTTTCAACACAAAAATAGTCATATGCGGAATATCATACCGCATCAATTCAGAACACACTTTCATTTCGAGCCTGCTATACAATACAGATTCTCCTTACCCTTGAGGTACATTTCATCACCTACAAAAGCAGGCGAACAATCGAACCTGTCTTCCAGCTTGTTTACGGCCAGAACCTCTAATTTCTCTGAAGCTTTTAGTACATAAGTCACTCCTTTTCGTCCGACAAAATAAACGCGACCTGCCGCTCCCGCTGGAGATGCGTAGATTCCGCTTATTTCTTCAAGCCGCTCCTTGAGGAAGTGGGCTTTTCCGGTTTTGGCATTGTAACAGGATATGACTCCCTGATTGACCGAGCAGACATAAAGCTTCTCGACGTAAAGAAGTGGAGACGGAACATAAGGCGTTGCTTCTTTGACATGCCATTTAACGGCATCGGTATCGCTAAGGTCACCCGTACGACCGAGTTCTATTGCCTGAAGTGAGCTGCCTCGAAATCCGCTCGCACAGTAAACCATACCGAAGCCCGTCACCGGTGAGGGAATCACATTTCGTGTCTGACCGTTACACTGCCAGACAATATCACCCGTCTTGAGATCATAGCTGCGAATCAGATTTGTTGCACTTGTAATAATCTGCGTTTTCCCGTTCACTTCGACAGGTAACGGTGTAGCCCACGAACTGGGTTCATCACGTTCCTTTTTCCATATTATATCACCTGTTTCTTTGTTTAACGCGAAAATGAAAGAATCTTCTTCGTGGTCCCTTACGATAATAACTGCATCATCTGTTACAGCCAATGAGCCGCCCTCGCCAAAGCCCATAACCGTGTTCATCTTGCCAAGGTCCTTACTCCATTTCAGATTGCCGTCCGTATCATAGCAATGCAGCCCTCGTGAGCCGAAATTCGCCCATAAGAGTTTCCCATCCGTTACCGGCGTGAACGAGGCAAAGCCGTGGTCATTATGATGCCCCTGGTGAGGTAACTCTTCGCGTACCGTTTTTTGCCAGAGCAGCTTTCCGCTGTTTCGGTCCAGACAAACAAGGTTGAATTTATAGATGTTGGTTGGTGGCGAACCTCCGGGACCTCTCCTGCTGCCCGAGTTCCCGCTTGTAGCGGATGTTGCTGATTTGCCTTTCACATCGGTCTTGATTGCCGTTTGAAAGAATATCTTGTCCTTCCAGATAATGGGTGATGAGTTGGAGCCGTCTCCTGTCAGTTTTATTTTCCATTTGATATTCTCAGTCTCACTCCACCTCAATGGAGGATTACCTTTCTCGGATATTCCCGTACGACCTTCTCCGCGCCATGAAGGCCAGTAATCGCTTGCCGAGGCTCCGAATACATCCACCGATGCCGGAGTTGCCAAAAAAATAATGCTAATTGCCAAAGTTGATAATTTTTTCATTTAGTTTCCTTTCCATCTACTCAATTGTTGCTTTTGAACCGGAACCTTCAGGTAAGCCCGCTCAGATGCGCCTTTGAATACCTTTGGTGCCTCCTTTTTTTGCCTTTTTGTCACAAAATCCTTCTGAAAAAAGAGTTTAGACAAATACTGTCTTTTATTGCTCTGAGGAAAAAGACGTTTCTGTCCCCCCAAAATATTGCAAAAAATTTATAAAATCGGTGTTTTCGGTGTAAATCGTGGAAATATAAAAAGCCCCCGCGGTAAGGAGGAAAAGGGAATGTGTGAATCCGCAGGGGCCTGAAACTAAAACGCATTTAAGTAAGAGCTAACTTACTAATGCTAAGCCTTAAATTAATATCCAAACCAGGTGTTTGGTGATAAAATACTTTGATGGTCACGCTTATTGATTCGCTGTCCAAACTTAATTACACTATAATAACGACTGGATGCGAATACGAAATTACGCATCCAGCCCTTTTAAGGAGGGTGGTTATTACCTAATAAGTATTCTTATATGGCGTTTCTCATATACACCGCTTTGCAGAACAGGAATCGCTCGTTTCATTCATGCGCCTCCATTAGTGTTTTGAAATTCCTCGCGCTTTACGCTTTATATGATTATATACACACAAAGGTTCCCAAATCAAGTAAAAAATAAGCGCAATACTAAAAAAATCGTTCGTTATTTCATTTTTTATTACTTTGAGTCGAATCTGACGATAAACATATTCCCGGTGCCGTTGTTGACGCCAAATAGGTCGCCACGCGTCCAGCCTGCATGATAGACGTTATTGGAACTGTCAATAGCCGCAACTCGGCCGCAGGTGCCTCCTCTGGGGCTGTTCTTACGGAATTCCTTGGTCCAAATCAACTCGCCTTCCGAAGAATACCGACGACAGTATGCCTGGCATTTGTTCTTTACCGGAATCTGACAGCCGGCTATCAGTATGTCACCCGATCCGTCCATAAACCGGGCCATGTCCCAGGTCCCATCCCAGGCGCCCGTACCGAATTGGCGTACCCATAACATCTTTCCTGTTTTCGTTATACTGACCAGGCATGAATCCAGGTCCACGCGCCGCGGCCTTCTATAGCCAAAGCTGCCATTGCTTCTGCATCCCAGGTACAGATGGCCGAGCTCACCTATCTCCATACACATGATACTTTCATAGGCATTCGTACCGTACTGGTGCAGCCAGAGACGTTTACCTGTGCGGTCGTATCTTGCCACCACAAAATCCCCCTGACCGTTGTTCTCTCTGGCCAGATTGCCCGATGTGTTGCCGCAGATGTAAACGTCATTGTTATCACCTACTCGGATATCCACAGCCCGGTCATCCGCGGCCGTGCCTATCTGGTCCCGCCATAGTAAGTTGCGGTGTTTGTTGTATGCGGCTATGAACATGTCACACCCACCCTTATTAGGCTTGGCAAAATTCCCATACGTATAGCCTGAGATAAACAGATTTCCATCAGTGTCAAAGTCCAAACCAGTGCAGACGTCATGTTTAGTGGTTCCCGGTTGCAATACCCACTGTTGGCTGCCGGCCTGATCGTACTTGGCAATAAACGCATCATATCCGCCTTTTGTCTCCCGCTCGGGTGTGCTGCTAACATGTCCGAAGACATAAATGTTCCCTTGATCATCGGCAGTTAAACCATCAGTGTCCTCGACTTTGGGATCGAGTCGCTTACTCCACAACTGATCGCCTTCTTGGCTATACTTGAGAAGAAACAAACCCTCGGAGGCCGGGCCGGAAGTATCATTGGGTTTCTGTTTGACAGTGAAATAAATACCGCCTTCGCTGCCCACTACTGCAGCTCGGGGGACACCGTCTGTGTCAGTTAAAAGCTGATGCCCCCACCTTATGGTGGGAACATTCCCGCCCAGTGCCGCACTCGTCAGACAGAGAGATAATATCACCAATACAATTCTTTTGTCATTCGCTGTCATGCTATGTTCTCCTGATATTTAAACCGACATTTCCCAGATGACTTCATAGACAGTATCTCTGCACACTAAGACTTATATGATAGCATAATATACGGTTCGATTTAAACACCACTGACCATCAACTCAGCCAACATTCCTGTCACAAGGACCCAGGAATAGGTCTAACTATCTCTTATGTCAGCACAAAGAATCAAAAAGACCACCTTTTCCTCATCTTGTGTCGCGCCGACTATACTTGCCTTACCCCTCTCAAGACATACAGTACCGGACCACTGCCAATTTACAGCATCAGGTGGCATACCATCCTTAGCCGGAACCTTATCCATCGAATTCCCAGTGAAGCTAAAACTCACATATATTCTGTTGTGAGCTAAAATATTTGCTGAAGCCCGAAAGGATTTGTTAAACTTATAGGGTCGGGGAGACCTTACAACAGCTGGCTTTTTACTTTCTTCGCTTGTTTTAGCAGGCTTTTGCTGCTCTAAGTAAATCATTTGCTCCGATTCGGTTGTTCCCCTTTCTCTCTGCTGAGATGCCACTTTCGCCCCTGAAATAATCCTTGCGTTATCCTCATCTTGCAAGCACCTCAGAATATTGTCTATCGAGACCGAATTAGGTTTTTCCCCGATAGGACTCACCCCTAAATCGTAGAGTGCAGAAAGTCTTACTTCAACGACAAACGCCTCAACTAATATGGTTGAGTTTTTGTATGGGTCATCGATTAGTTCAGCTTTCCTTGCCTGGTCCCTGACATTTGGTTTGACAATAGGGCCCGCTGCGATAGAAACACAGGAAATTATGCAAACTATGATTAAGATGTTTCTTAAAATTTTAGACATTTGTGTATCCTTTCAAATTCCATCTCACATATTGTTATGCCGCCTATTATTAAAGAGGCACAAATATGGATGTTTGTAACAGAAAAAAACTCAGATAACGTAAAAAATCCCCCTCAAAAACTGATGACTGTTGATTTCGCTTCGTCCCTCAGCATTTTTGCTATTTTCATAATGTCAAATTTGAATTACCAAATCGGTTTCAGCATTGAAAAATGCTGTAATTCTACCAAAGTTTTGTTATTATCAGTAAATCCGCAGGCTTAACTGCATAGCTGAACGTTTGATATGGGAAATTTTATGGAAAGGGACAAAATGAGGAAAATACATAAGAGATATCAGGATAATGATCAGATATCCGGCACACCGGTAACACGTCGTAACATGCTCATAAGTGCAGCCGGGATTGTCGGGGCATACTCGACGCTGGCAATCCTTCCAAAACAGCTTCGGGGCCAGACCGGGCGCGTGGTCAAAAAAGGACGCATAAAACAGGCTATCTGCCGAGGCTGTCTGCGAGGGGCCAGCATGGATATTGAACAGATGGCGGCTATGGCATCTAAAATGGGCCTGGTCGGTATAGATTTTATCGGCAAAAATGACTGGCCGACGCTGAAAAAACACGGCCTGGTGGCAACGATTGTAGGTGGCGCTGGAAGTATCAGGAAAGGCCTTAATGACAAATCCATGCACGCTAAGTTCCTCGATGACTTTCGCACAAACATCAAAGCCGCCGCCGAATACAAATGGCGCAACGTTATCGCTATGGCCGGTGACCGAAAGGGAATCAGCGATGAGCAGGGTATGGACAACTGCTATACCATCCTTAAAGAAGCCGTCAAGATAGCCGAGGATTACGGCGTAAATATCTGTATGGAGTTGCTCAACAGCAAGGTCAACCACCCCGGCTACATGTGCGACACATCCACATGGGGTTTCGAGCTGTGCAAACGTGTAAATTCGCCCCGATTCAAAATGCTCTATGACATTTACCACATGCAGATTATGGAAGGCGACCTGATTGCCACAATACGTAAGAACATCAACTACATCGGCCATATACATACCGCAGGTGTCCCGGGCCGTCATGAGCTTGACGATAACCAGGAAATTTACTATCCCGCTGTCATGAGAGCTATTGCCGAAACTGACTATGATGGGTACGTGGCCCACGAATATACTCCGACCCGTGACCCGATGAAGTCCCTGATTCAGGCCGTCGAAACCTGTGACGTGTAAGTGCCGGTTCGCATCAAAAATTTGTACGCAAAAGAGCCGACGATAAATCAGCAGTAAGATGGAAATCGGATTGTTCAGTGACTTTACAAATAACTTGTAAAGCTTTACCTGCTTGTGGGGTTGCAATAGTGTAGTTCATGAAATGCTGAAAAATTGTCAGCTCGGACTGAACTGCTTCTATGAAGTCTGCGTAGTTAATGGAAATAAGGCCAACAGCCGAAAGACGACACAATATATCACCTGAGACTGTGAGTTATGGCTTATCGTAGAATCAAAGGTTTCATAGGTTTGGTGTACGAGCCTGAGCCTGACCGGCAAGGCAGCAAGCATAAATGTAAGGACTGTTTTTGTTGCCAGTGGTGCAGTGATAACAGATGTGAGTTGTGTATGAAAAGTAAAAGATGCGGGAAAAAGAAAAAATAACTGCTGAATAATCGCATAACATTTATTTACTATCTGGAAAAAGCGGCCTTCCACTTCAAAAAAGAGGGATTATTTTACTTGGATTAAATCTCCAAATATGTTATATAAAGTATTAAAGGTTGGGTATTTGATGTTGGGTGGTCCAATCAATTCAAAGTGCCCGCGAATAATTGTTGGAAATCGAAAGTTCATTTCACCAACTATAAATACGGATTTTTGGAAGGAGTTATTAATGCACAGGAAAAAAGCTTTTACGTTAATTGAGCTTCTTGTTGTCATTGCAATAATCGCGCTTCTCTTGGCCATACTAATGCCTGCCCTCCAGAGGGTAAAGGAACAGGCACGGGAACAGGCCTGCAGAGCACATCTAAAGAGTATTGGCCTCGGTATTCAAATGTACCTGGACGATAATGATTACCTCATGCCCGACTTCCACACGCACACTACTCCCTGTAACGGGCATCTCTGGTATGGTTCCAGAGGGCAGTTGCTCAAGGCCAGCGACGACCGTTCATATTGGGGTGTTATATACCTTGAATATGTAAAAGAGGACAAGTTATTCGGCTGCCCGAGCTTTAACAACTTCACTCAGATAGTGGCGCAGGAATTGCTTTATACCACCGGTGAGATAGAAAACTCGGCGTATTCAATGAACGGCTGGCTGACCAAGGAGAAATCTGTTTCCATCCCGCGCCATTCAGAGGTTGTCGTCGCACACGACCATATGGAGCCCAGAATCGAAAATGGAAACGATATGCTCTATGCCAATTCGAGCGGCAGAAATTTTGATCACTACAGGAGCGGCGGCCGCACGAGCTGGTATCGCGGCATATTCAGGCATTCTATGAAATCAAGTAAAGACGACGCAACTGGCGGAAATCTCAACTGTCTCTGGCTCGACGGCCATGTCACAACCATCAAGGAAACTCTCGGAGAAGATATACCGAAGCGATGGTATGACCCTCTCGACAAGAATTGACCTGCTGATAGCCTGTATGATTATATAAGAAAGCTCTACGGCTGATTAAGCTTATAGTTCTGTATTATTCGCCGCGCCTACGGCTTCGGCGTTATCTTTGTCGCAAAGCTCGAGAATGCATTTAAGGATATCTGACCTGCTGATAATTCCTGTCACTTTGCCGTTCAATGTAACCGGCACTCTCCTGATGGCGTTGTCTCTCAGACAGTAACAGACATCTAATAAAGACTCATCCTCTTCGAAGTGGATGGCGGGCTGTGTCATAAAATCATTAATGGTCCTGTCCTGTTCATCTGGATAGGTGTGGAATAATCTCAGCAAATCCTGTTCTGAAATAATCCCCACGAGAGTCATATCATCTTCGGCCACAGGGATGCCAGTAATGGTTTGTTCCACCATGACTCTTATGGCGTCGATGACAGGTGTTTCTCTTTTTATGCAAATCACTTTCCTGCTCATAATATCTTTTGCTTTAAGCATCGTACGAATCCTTTTCAATCATTTGTTTTATGCATCTTAAAGGAATTATCTTCTCAAGATAATATTGTCACGATAACCGTAACATTCATCATCGATTATCGGCCTCCGAAATAGACAACTTAAGGAATTTCTTCAATAAATGCATTTTAACAGGTAACATGGATGGGCTTTGCTGGATCTAACTATAATATTCCCCAATCAAGGATGAGCAATTTCGGAAGCAGTTTTAAGGAATATCCTACTTTGTTTTATCTGTGTAATAATTTATTATGTGGTTATCTGAAAAGAGGGCTGAGAACACGGAAGTTCGTAGCCTTATACAACTTTGTTAAAGCTCCTGCTCTCACCTAAAGCCACATTATAGCAGGGGCTTTTTCATCTGTTAGCTATTCAACAAGCACCTATTGCGGGCTGAGTTGCCACATCTCTATTCCTCTCTCAGCCCGCTCTTTCCTTTCTAATATTCCATAAAATCCCCCGACCCTCCCTCTCAGATACCCTCCGGCTTGAGTTTGGTCATTGTAGAACGATAAAACACCTCTCAGAGTAGTCCTATAGAAAATCCTAAGTTGTTTAATATGGGATTTTGTAGTTTATTCGCTGTTTCTGTAAAAAAAATACCATTTATGCCAACTTTCTATTGACACTTTTGTCTCATCCAGATGCGTTTACGTGAAAGGATGAGGGTGAGTAAGCTTGTCTTATTTGCCTCTATAGCTTCCAACCCCAGATAATACATTTGTTACAATCCAAACATAGCTGAAACGTAAAACAGAAAGGAGGAGGAAAAATGAGATCAATTGAACTGGAACAAAGAGCCAACGAGGGCAGTTCCGGGCGGTTTACCTGTGGAGTCGAAATGTCCTCTGTTGGGTACGTTGGGGGTACTGAGGCGGGTGTGCCATTTGAGAGGAGTAAGGAAATGAAACATAAAAAAACAAAAGTTAAAGTGAGTGTATTGGCATTGGCAACCTTGTGGCTTTTGGCGCTGTGTGCGCCTGCTTGGGCCGCCCCAAGCCTGGTTTCTTACTGGAACTTTGACGAAGCAAGCGGAAGCATTGCTTATGATTCTGCGAACGGAAATCATGGAACAATCTACGGAGCAACCCGGACAGGCGGCGTTGTCGGCGGCGCATTGAGCTTTGACGGTGTGGATGATTATGTAGAAGTGGCTTACGATATTACCCTGGATGATTATCCACCATTTACGGTAAAAGCCTGGGTGAAAATTTTTGACTCCCCGAATGAACATGCTATCGTTACAAATAAAGGCGATAGCTGGGCACAGGTTATAAGTCCTGATAGACATTACTGGATAGATTTTTTTGGATTGGCTCCTCAACAAATATATTCTCCTAATGTTCTACCCTTAAACACATGGCAACAATTAATGCTCACTTATGATGGTGCTGCTGTAAAATTATTTGAAAACGGTGTCGAAGTGGTGTCTCAACAAGTAACAGGTTAACTTGCGAAGGATTTTTATCCTCTAATGATTGGGGCTAATAGTCCCGGCCCGCTCGATCCTGGCCCCGGAGGATCGCCATATCTATTTAAAGGCTTAATCGACGAAGTCGCAATCTATAACTATGTTATTCCTACCCCCGGTGCCTTTTTGTTAGGCAGCATTGGTGTAGGTATTGTTGGCTGGCTCCGTAGACGCAGAACATTGTAAGTGTATTTGCAGAATAACAAGCGAAGGGGCTGTGAGCATCCACTTGCAGCCCTTTTTTCATTAACTCAGCCAATCCTCAGCTTCCAATTTAAAGCGCCCATCAGGCCGTTGTAGCGATTATTTCTTCTGATATGCATAAATCAATTTAATAAATCAACACACAGAGCGTATAGTAATATAGGGCTGGGTGTGCTTTATTAATAGTGCATCCAGTCTTTTTTTGATTTCCCATCAGGCCAAATATTGTGTTACCAACAGTTAAGTTATTGCCTTTAAATATAAGGAATGGTTGACAGGGATTTAGAAGCGATAGTCAACCGGATATTTTGGCTTTCGAAACATAAGAGAAAGGAGATTGTTATGAGTAGATTCATCAAGACTTTTGCATTGTGTGTGGTGTTATTCGGTTATTTGTGCTGCAGCGGTTGTGCAACGATTCTCGGGGGTATCATTGGATATCAATCCGGTGAGCTGGTGGCGGGTGCAGCTATTGGGGCGGCTTTGGATTTTGGAGGTGATATTGCAAATGGGATCGGACAGCTCCTGACGGATAAAGAGGTGCGTTTTGAGCAGACAGTTTCACTCGACTCCGAAAAAGGCAAAATAGAGTTTGCAAAATCCGACTTTTCGCCGGGAAAAATGGAAAAACTGATGCGTAAACTTGAGAAAAAATTCGAGCGGAACCGCTGGTCTTACACTATGGTTCATAAGAAAAGACGAACAGGGCGCACACTGCTTTCGGAAAAATGGGCTTGTAGGGACAGCGATGGCAATGAGTTTGAGTTGAGTATCTTGCAAGAGAAATGCAAGGATGCGCATATTATGATAGAGCCTGCTGATGAAAATGCACATACCAGACATGCACTTACTATCGAGGTCTATAACTGGCTCAAAGAAGCAGCGATTGGCCAATAGAACGGGTGAACACCACCTGAAGGATGTTATGTGTATTCCATGGCCTAAAGAAAATCAGATAATAGCTTGCATCACCATAATCAAGTACATTATAATTACAATAGATATGCATACCAGCGAAACTCATTGTCTTGAAAGAGAAGGGCAAGCGTTATGTGTAAGCGAAATGGCTTTACGCTAATCGAGCTTTTAGTAGTGATCGCTATTATTGCTTTGCTGATGGCAATATTGATGCCGGCGATGCAGCGGGTAAAGAAACAGGCACAGACCGTTGCCTGTATGTCCAACATCAAACAATGGTCATACTGCTGGCATATGTATCTTGAGGATTCCGGGGGAAAGTTCCCCAGCGGTGCCGGAGCCTCCGGAGACTGGCCTGATAAATTACGCTCACTTTACAAGGAGAGAGGAGCATTGACCTTGTGTCCTTCAGCAAAGAAACCTTATTCTGATGGAGGTAAGGTTCCCTTCGGAGCATGGCGATGGGCGACGGAAGGAGGAGGCTGGACAAACTTCGAGGGCAAACCTGGTGAAGATTACGGCAGTTATGGTATGAATGAATGGCTTGGTGATCGACCTGACGATAACTTCTGGAGAAATCGAGAGCAAAAACAAGCAAGCAACATACCAATGTTTATGGACTGTGTAGTTTGGGATACCTACTGTAATCATACACACGCCCCGCCCGAGATTGACGGCATTGTTCAAAACGAAATGCACTTAGTGTGTATTAACAGGCACAATGGCATCATAAATACTGTTTTTCTGGATCTCAATGTGAGGAAGGTTGGTCTGAAGGAGCTATGGACGCTAAATTGGCATCGCAACTTTGATACTCAGGGCCCCTGGACCATAGCAGGTAGTGTTCAATCATCCGACTGGCCACAATGGATGAGAACGTTTAAGGACTATTGAAAACAGAATAGCTTTGCTAAAGAGAAATCCCCACAAGCTCCAATAATCCATTTAACGGCCACTTTATGTTCGTAGGCAGCCTCGTTTTGCAATATTTTCAGAACATTTTAAAAAAACTGTAATATTTCCAGCCGGGAAGAGCCTAATATTAGATAAGCTTCCCGCAATTGGTGAACGGACGAAGAAAATCAAGCAGATTTTCATTACAGATTTCAGATTCGTTTGGCTTGCCTTTTTAGACGTGTTCAAATGTAATGTCGTGTGCCAGATTTAGCTACCGCCCCTTCGTGACTCCACTCCGTTTGCTTCGCTCACTCCGGTTGAAATGACATTTTAGTATTGCGTATTAATTGCTGGGTTCGTAGCCAAGGTTTCCCCAGGCTGCTTTCTGGACTGCGTGCAAATCCGTGTTTCCCGGCTGTGCGCTATCGACTGTTTGAGAGGCTGTCGCTTGGGCAAGCTTAACCGTGCGCGGGTCTTTCCATTTCCAGTGGTCGCTATGCCCATCGGCAAATGAGAAATTAGTACCGTCGCCATGCCGAACCGTCGGGCGGTCCCACCAGCTTTCCTGGTCGTAGTACACAGTCCAGCTATCGGGCGATATCCTGCCTTCGTCAATAAAGACGAATCGCTCTGGCGGCCTGCGAATCTGATTTAACCGCTTAATCATCAAATCCTTAGTTCCGGGTATGCTCGTGGCGCCGTTCATCGCATCAACGATTGCATATGTCAGCACTTCTCCACGAATGCCGGTAGGACATTTGTAAATATCGACATCTTCACAGAATTCATAGAGAATCCCCTCTTTCAGGTGTTCGCGCAGCTCTTCGGCGGTGCCTTCAACCTGCCAGCGAGCGCCGATCCAGGCCGGCTCGCCCGGTCGTGAGAAGAAGGTGCTACCATTAACGATTTTATCATCGTTTTCATAGGCGTACATTAACCATGCAAAAGTCAACTGCTTGACGTTGCTCAGGCACGAGGCACGCTGGCCCTGCTCTTTGGCCCGATGAAGAGCCGGCATCAGAATCGCCATGAGAACGGCAATGATAGCTATAACGACCAAAAGCTCGATGAGTGTGAAACCTTTTCGCGGAACCATGTCTCGCCTCCTTCGCCAATGGCAAAATATACATTTCTTCTTCAGCGCTTACACGCGATTATGTATTCAATGCTCTGAGCCTGCCTGCGGGATAACCGGCAAGTCAACTATATCATTATACACTCTACAGGCTGCAGAGCCAATAAAAATCAGACATTGAGGCCGCAATGTTATTTGAATCCGTTTGCCTAAACTCCATACGAGCATTATTAATTCTCAGATGCTTTTTGTAAATGGAGTGGAAATTAATGTTGACATTCACAAGCTAATGTATAAAACGATTCAAAAGAAATCGACTCTCACAACGCTTCAGTAATAACCATTACAGAGGATGATAAACATGAAAAAAATCATGCCAAAACATGCTGTCATTAGCGCATTTCTCGGTCAAACCAAGGATAGGTTTCATCAATACAATGAGGTTCGAGACCTGGAGGACAAACTGGTGTTAGCAAGCCAGATTCCGGGTGTTTCGGGGATTGAAGCCGTTTTTCCGTACGAGGTCAATGATGCACCCGGCCTGGTTGCGTCGCTGCAAAAACATAATCTGTCCTTGTCCGCCATAAATGTTAATGTCAAAGCCGAGCCGGAATTTCGTGATGGCGGTTTGACCTCGACGGATAAGGCAGTACGCGGGAAGGCGGTCCGCTTCATTAAAGAGGCCAAAGATTTTGCCAAGGCAGTTGGCGCTAATAAAGTGACCTGCTGTCCCCTGGGGGACGGATATGAGTTTAACTTTCATTGCAATTACGCCCAGATGTGGAAATATCTTGTGGATTCCCTGCGCAGAGCCGGGGAGTATCTGCCTGAAATTCCGTTATTTATCGAATATAAACCCAGCGAAACCCGAGGTCGTTGTTTCGTAGATACAGCGGCGAAAACGCTAATATTGCTGAATGATATCGGCCTTGAAGAGATGGGCATTACGGTTGATTTCGGGCATTCCATGTATGGCCATGAGAATCCGGCCGAAGTGGTGGCTATGCTGGCGGAAAGCAAATACTCTTACTATATTCACATCAACGATAACGATGCTAAATGGGATTGGGATTACATGGTCGGAACCCGGCATTTGCTGGACTATATCGAATTTCTGTACTACCTGCAGGAATATGAATATGATGATTTTTTGACCTCCGATACGTCTCCCACACGATGGGACATCAAGGGCACGTTTGAAGTGAATACGCGTCTAACCAATAAGCTCTGGAACCGATTGTATGAGCTGGATCGTGACACGCTTCGAGCACTCATTTCAGGACGAGACTATCTCAAGACGTGGGCTTTTATCGAGAATGAAATTCTGGGGATGAAATAAGTTGTTCTCTTGGTTATGTGCCTATTAGGATGTGTTAACGCTACAATGTTGAGGTGGCCATGAACAGCCCAAATCATAAAATGACACACACACGGCAAATGCTCGTGGGCCTGCTCTTCCTGCATGCCATGAACACGTTTATGGATCGGATTTGCATATCTGCGGCCAGCGATCTCATTATGTCTGATTTGGACATTTCGTCCCAAATGATGGGCTACATATTTGCCATATTTGCTGTCAGCTATGCGCTGTTCCAAGTCCCCGCGGGCTGGTTCGCTGACGCCTATGGACCAAAAAAAGCGCTGCTCATTGTAGTAGGATTCTGGAGCAGCTTTACAGCCCTGACCGGCGCCGCCTGGAATACCGTAAGCATGCTGGTGATTCGTTTCTTTTTTGGTGCAGGTGAGGCGGGTGCTTTTCCCCGCGCAACCCGGGCTGTGTTTAACTGGGGACCCCCCAAAAAGCGGGGGCTCGCCCAAGGGATTTTTTATTCCGGGGGGCGGGGGGGGGCCGCCTTTTCCCCATTTCTCATGCCCCTTCTCATCCCCCCGGGGGGCGGGCGCTGGGCCTTTTTTTTTAACGGGGCCTTCG
>JACNGQ010000225.1 GCA_014384025.1 Planctomycetota bacterium
CAACCCAATCAGCTATTTGAGGCTGGGAGAACTGGAACGCTTCTATCGAGTAGGTTTCAGCAAAAGCAGGAGCGGACCCAAGCAATAGAATCACAGTCAAAATACATAGTTTCGCTTTCATCATTTCTCCACCTGATTTCTTTTGGATTATTATCAATACTTCAAAGCCCGGCAATATCGGACCTTCATTTCACATCTTGCCTTTACTTCCGGCTGTGAACATATAAAAAAAGCACAGAGGACGGTTGTTTTGATGGAGCAGATATTTTCAGAGGACACTAATAGAAATTCTACACCACCCATCCTAAACAAATATCAGTGTACTCGATTGGGCCAAAAAAGTCAAGAGAAAACTATATCGTTTTGAGTGGTTTCGTGACTGTCGCAGCGGCAAATTGCCTTATATTATTAGAAAAAGGCTTGTTCCAGGGCACATGCAGGGAAAGGTTATAATCAGCATCCACTCCGGCCAGTCGGACGGCTGGACACTCCCGGCTCTCGTCCAGGGATTCGCCGTATTCGGATTTTTTATTTGCTTCGGTAAAGTCGGATGTTGTCGAAGAATATCTTTCCGGTACCTCCGGCCTGTAGTTTGCTCTGGTCACCAAGACAAATGGCGATAGAACTGATGTTGGCGAGGTCAACATCAGTAAACTCCTGCAGGCCGATAATCCACTCCGTCCAGGTCTTTATACGTGTCGCCTCAGGATTATCGTGATAGACTGCTGTACTGCCATTGAGAACGACACTCATGGGCGTAACACCGTTCATCGAGTCACCATGAAACCAGAGCGATAACACCTCGGCCCCTTTCTCCGCCCAATTCTGCGGAGGGCTTAGCCTCAGTTCTGCTTTGGCAACTTTGAAAATGGCATTGTAATAATAGGGCATCGACTGTTCGCCGCAATAAACAATATTTCGTTCGGCGTAAGGGGGATTGGTATTACCAACGACAGAACCGTTTGTCAGTGGATTGTCGTATCCGTCTAACCACGTGTCAAATATCCTGTTGTTCTCGGGGTCACTGGGATCGAGGTCGTTATATGACTCAAAGTCGTCGATGATAAGGCAAACGACTGCCGTCGGACTTGGGATGCCCTCGGCCAGCCAGTTGCTGGCGAACTCTCTCAGATCATCGATGCCGACTTTGCCGTCGTTGGTAAGATCAGCCCCGCGGCACCCGAGAAAACCGCTGTCGCTCGAAAGCCAGCGTTCGGCAAAGATAGCGAAATCCACGAAGTTCACTCTGTAGTTGCCGTCAAAATCTCCAGTGATGAATTGCCATTCTAATTTCGGATAATCCAGTCCATCACAGATGCTCCAGATTTCCTCGACACCGTTTTCTCTCTCAGCCACGAAATCCCAGCCCGCCTCCAAAAACGTACCCCCCGTCTGCATTTGCGCCGTAGTCATGCCGTTACCATCATCACAACCTGTTCCCCTCATTTGCTCTCCGCACATAATGTTTGTGCCGCTGGCCTGGCTGTCCCAGAAGGAAGCGTTAACCATTCCGTCGAAATTACTTCCCACCAGACCGCCAACCTGACGCCTTCCGGTAACAATCCCTGTTGAAAAACAGTTGGTGATTTTGCCCGACTGGGTATTGTGTCCGACCAGACCGCCGACATCCATAGCTCCTGAAACGTTTCCGGTTGAATAGCAGTTAGTGATTGTGCCCTCAGAATTACGGCCCACCAGGCCGCCATGTATCCAAGCACTATCACGGTCTGAAATAACGTTGCCGCTCGAATAGCAATTGAAGATTTTACCTTCGTGATTGTTCCCCACCAAACCACCGACACTAATCTTCCCCAAAACACTGCCTGTCGAACAGCAATTGGATATCATATTGGTGGATTTTTCTCCGAACCGTACGGTAAAGTCCCAATTATGTCCCGCCAAACCCCCGACATAATTTCCACCAGAAACAGTCACGGCAGTATAGGAATCAGCGATTGAACTCTCTTGAATATACCCGACCAGACCACCGACATCATTGTCGCCGGAAACACTGCCGCCCCGCGCGTAGCAGCCTCTGATAGTTGCTTCACGCAGGTTGCCAACCAGGGAACCGACATTCTGACCTTCTCCAGCATCGATATTAACGTCAATCAATCCCAAATTCTTGATCAACGCATTTTTCCTTCCGACAGATCCGAAAAGGCCTACGTAGTCTCTATCTTTTGACGTGTAGGTAAAATTGTGGATTCTCTTGCCGTTACCATCGAATACTCCACTAAAGCGTTGACTATAGGAAGTTCCGATGATGTTAAAATCCTCTCCCGTATAACCGCCCAGATCGATATCATTCATCAGCTTGAAGTGCTTATTAAGGTTCTCTAAATCAGTGCCAATCTCGTTCAACTGCTCTGCTGTGTAAATCAGATACGGATCATCAGGAATCCCCGTGCCGCCGCCGAATTCCGCCCCGCCTGCCCGGCCAAATAAAAAAACAGCCAGTACTAAAATCAGCGGCATTGGACATCCGCCGCCCCGCCTGCGGTGTTCCGACAAACTAACATTCGTATTCAAACCAGCCATATCTTCTTCTCCTGCCTCGCCTAATACCCCAACCTGCCCCATGTTGCCCTTTGCAGTCTTTGCAGGTCATACATCCCGTCCTCAGTTTGCGGCTCAGGGTTCTCATGCCGGATTTCTCCTGCCGGTTTTGCAAACACTTCACTGAACAAATTACCCATAGGTATACGCTCACGGGGGTAATTCAATGTCTCACGGCCCTTCCACTTCCAATACTCAGCATGCCCGTCCGCCATAGAGATCGTCATACCGCCGTTATGGTGAATCGGAGGAGGGCAGTGCCACTCCCACTTCGGGTAAAGATAGTGAACGTAGAAGTCATTGCCGCTCGGTATATGGCGCTGATCGATAAAAACTGCCCGCTGGCCCGCACCGGGGCTTAAGATGTCCGTAAGTTTGGTCAAACGCAGTACTGTGCTCCCGACGCGCTTGCCGACTGCCGAAATACTTGAGCCGTCCACGAACTTTTCATAATACGTTCCTTCCACGGTGCATCCGCGTGCCGATACGACCGTGGAATATGTCGCTGCGTGCCCCTTTAAGCCCCGGGGACAGCGGTAGATATCCACATCCTTAATCCAGGGCCACAGTGCGCCCTTGTCTTCATGCGCCAACATAACAGCACGATCCCGGCTGTTTTGAGGGAGAAAAGCTCGCCCAAGCCAGCCTCTCGTAATCACCACCATCTCCCCTGTACTCGGGTCCCCATGTCCACTCCACAAGTGAGCGATGCCTAAAACTATATTACTGTCGTTCTCTTCGGCAAACGCAATCCACGCCAGGGTAAGCTGCTTAAGATTGCTCAGACAAACCGTACGCTGGCCTCGTTCTTTCGTGGCCCGAAGAACAGGAATAAGCAACGCGATCAGCATCGCTATTATCGAAATCACAACCAAAAGCTCAATTAATGTAAAGGCGTTAGGTTTTCTCATTTTCCTCAGTAATCCTTGAAGCTTCTCATCCACTGTGGCCAGTCGGACGGCAGGACACCGCCAGCCTTTGTCCAGGGGCCGGACGTGTTAAACTCCTCGTGCCATTTCAACGTCCACAACTCTTTAAGCCCGATTCTTCTAAGCGACCAGTCAAGGAAAAGACTGTTTATATATTGTCCATGCCGGTTAATGCAGAAGTTTTGCATACCGCCGCTGCCGCCGAAATTCGTTCTAATCGGAGGGCGATCGTTCGAGCCGGGCGCACTACAATAGTTTTTGCAATCCAGAAGAACTGGAATGTTGCTTTTTCCTCCGAAAGAAAGGACCTCCTGGCCAAGTGGATTGTGCTTTGATCGGATAAAAAGCCTGAACGGGTAGCTGATTAACCAGTTGTTAAATCCGTAGCTAAAGCGAAAAGGCGGGCCGGGTTTTGTAATCTCCCAGGCCTCAAATGTTGAACCAGGTGTTCCGCTCACCCCATTCCAAGTACCGAACCTTGCATTGGGACGGATCCTCACGGCCATAGGACAGCATGCGAGACCTTCGGTGCTGATGCGATGATATAAAGCAAGTTCGTTCGGGTCGTCTTCGTTTGGGGCCGAGCCGCGGAGAAGCCCAATGGCGTCTCTACTATTATCGGGGAAACGTCCCATGTTATCCTGTGTGTACAGATATAGTATTGTTCCCCACTGCTTGAGGTTCGCCTGACAGACAACCGCCCTGCCCTGGTTTCGAACTCTTTGTAGAGTCGGCAGCAATATCGCTATCAGCATCGCAATTATCGAAATCACAACCAAAAGCTCGATTAATGTAAATGCTTTCCTTCTGTGCATAACAGTTTCCCTTCTTTATCGAAGAAGGTTTTTATAAACCGACAAAGTCCCAAAATTGTTGCTTCCCGCTTGAATGCTATTCTGCCGTAATTATATCACAGGCAGTGGCAGTAATGCAACATATTTGCGGGAAAAATCTATTTTCTGTGCCGTTCGAAATTTTCTAATTATTTTACTTGACGAATTGTGCCACAAGGGTGATAATTATATATAGATCTTTAGAACCAATATGCTCAGGAGAAAAGCAGATGCGTTTGGTTGTAAAGCGAAATGATCAAGTCGTCAATGAGCTTCAATTCGACAGAGGTCCTGTTTATATCGGCAGGCATGCGCACAGCCAGGTATTTCTGCATGACAGGGCGGTATCGAGACAGCACGCAGCGATCTTTACAACGCAGAATGGGAAATGGATTGTCGAGGACATGGATTCGGCCAACAAGACGTACCTGAACGATAAGGCAATCCACAAGGCCGATATTAAGACCGGCGATTCCATTCGTATTGGTGATTTTACCATCGAAATCAATCTTGAGACCAAGCTCGACACCGGCGCACCTATTAATCTGGCAGATACGCTCGTGCCGACCTCTTATAAAACGACAGCCGCACTGGCGGATCCGAGCAGTGAAGTTATAGTCAGAAAACCGACCGTCGAGCGGGCTCCTGATATTACGCTGCCGGCCAAAAGGGTAAAAGATTATATGGAGGCAACCGAGGCAATCTGTAAATCCAATGGTCTCGATGTGCTTCTAAAGGTCTTATTGGGTATCGGATTAAAGCAGTTCAGCGGATACCATTGCTGGTGTGCCTTGAGAAACCAGAATGCCGGCCCAATGACCAGCAACGCGGGTAAAAGCCGGGACGGCCACGGGGTGGCTTTAATCGATTTGAAACTCAGAGAACAAATCAACCAGGCTGTAGAAACGGGGCAGTTTACACTTGTGCCGCGGGCCTCGGCTCCAACGGAAGAGAACAGAATACGCTCTGCGATGATAGCGCCTATTGTGGACCCTTCCGGTTGTTTCGGTGTGTTATATATCGACAACTCTATGGACCACGGGCACTACGACCTGAGCGATTTGGATTATATGATGCTGGTTGCAATCCACACGGCTGCGATTATTGAGAACTTCTAATAGCCCATCTTGTACTGAGTTATTCAGTGACACAGGTTCAGAAAAAAGACTTAATACGCTCGATCAGATTGGGTATCTGTTCCAGCGTTAAAAACAACAAAGAGAAAATCGCAATAATCCACATTGCAGGCTTAACGTCTCTTGCCTTGCCGGATAATACTTTCATCATAGCAAATGATATAAAGCCGAACGCCAAACCGGTGCTGATGCTGTAGCTCAGGGCTATCATTACTATTATTATAAATGCAGGGAAAGCTTCTTCGAGGTTCGTAAAATCTATTCTCCTGATTTCCTTCATCATGAACAGCCCGACCATGATAAGCGCCGGCGCCGCGGCATATCTCGGCACTATTTGCACAATCGGCACGAACACCAGCGCCAGCAGAAACAAAATACCTGTAACAACCGAAGTCAGGCCCGAGCGTCCGCCCTGTTCGATTCCCGCCGCCGATTCGATATACGCTGTCGTGGTTGATGTCCCCAACAGGGCGCCAATCATGGTTGCAACGGCGTCGAGTCCCAACAGTTTGCCCAGACCTTTTATTCTGTTTTTCTCATCAACCATATTAGCCTGGTGACAGCATGCGACCAGGGTTCCGACACTGTCGAACATATCGATAAACATAAGGGTAAAGATACTGCCGAACAGGCTCCACTTAAGCGCACCAACAATGTCAAGGCGAAGTGCCACGGCGGAGAGGTTAAGATTCGAGGTAATCCATTGTTCGGGCTTTGGTATATAGCCGAATATTGCCGCCAGGGCGGTCGAAAAAATAATGCCGACCAGCAGGGCGCCTTTTATTTTTATCATTTCAAGAAATAGCATCACAACAAGTCCGGCCATACCTATCAGCACTGTCGCATTGAGCTGGCCGGCCTTAACCAGAGTTGCTTCGCTGCCCTGGACAATCACGCCCAGATTTTTCAGGCCAATGAATGTAATGAATAAACCAATCCCGACCGATATGGCCGAAACCAATGAAGGGGGTATAGCCTCGACAAGCTTTTTTCTCAGTCCCAATAGGGTCAATATCCAAAAAAACAAACCCGAGAGGAATACAACCCCCAAAGCCGTTTCCCAGGGAACTTTGTCACCTAATACGAGGCTGTATGCGAAAAAGGCGTTGAGTCCCATCCCCGGCGCCATGGCTATGGGGGCGTTTGCGAAGAACCCAACCATAATTGTCGCAAGGGCACTGACTATGCAGGTGACCGCTATCAGAGCTTCTCTGTCCATCCCGGTGTTGTCGCTTAGAATGTCGGGGTTAGTGAAAATGATATACGCCATCGTAAGAAATGTTGTCAGGCCCGCCACGCACTCAATTTTGAAACTGGTTTGTCTTTGGCGCAGCTTAAAATATTCGCCTATCATTTCTAATCCTTTAACTTGTTACTTCCGGTGTTTTTTTCAGACGAAGGCTCCGCCCTTAAAAGACCGAGCATTTCGATGACCAGGCTGGAAGAGTTTTTTGCGGCCAATAAATAAAAGGTCTGCTTGTCCAGTACCGCGCCTTCGTCGGCATTATCGCTGATACTGCGTATTACGAGATACCCAATCCCTCGCTGAAAACAAAGCTGAGCGACGGCTGCACCTTCCATCTCTACGGCGTCGGCGTGGAGCTTTTTTCGCAGCTCGGCGCACTTTTCCGCAGAGGCGATAAAAGAATCACCGGTAACGACCACGCCTTTGACGACCTTCGGGCTCCTTTGTCCGGAGATTATCCGTATCGAGCGAAGATCAACCTGCTGTGCCGCCCGTTCGGCCAGTTTGATAAGCTGCTCGTCGCCATCGAAAAAAACCGGATTCTCCCAGCCGTTCAGGCGGTTCTTTACCCCTTTATGGAATAGACCTTCCGGCCAGACCGTTCCCATATCGTGGTGCGCAGTTTTTTCAGCTATAACTATGTCACCCGGCTGCAACTGCCGGTTCACGGCGCCTGCGATACCGGTAAAGATTACTTTGTCCGGCTTGAAGTGTTCTATCAGCAGGGTGGTTGTCATAGCGGCGTTGACTTTGCCTATACCGGTATAGGCGATAATAACTTTTTTACCGCGGAGTTTGCCGCTGACGAATCTGATTTCTTCGATTATCTGTTCCTGCACATCTGTCAGCTTATCCTCGAGCAAAATAATTTCCTGTTCGAACGCCCCCAATATCGCAGTAACAGGTTCGCTGCTTTTCTCTTTCACGACTTTTATTTCTGCCGCTTCTCCTGCATAGCGAACTGGTGAGCTGCATGAGCCGAGCAGCAGAATCATGGATAAGCAAAGAGCAGTTAAAAATTTATTATGCCGCATTGGACTCTTTCTCCAAAAGTACTTTTTGAAAACGACGAGTAAGTTTGGGTTACTGCCCACTGAACAAAAAAGAAACTAACATATACCACAGTGGATTTCCACCGATTTTTCACATGATACGCAATAAGGCAAAAATTCAGTAATTCAACAGTTAAGCCGGATAAATTATACTTTTATGGGTATTTTCCGAGCCTAACTGGGGTTATATTCCTTAGAAAATCCCGGCGAATTATTTTTGCTTATCCCATATTTTTTATTGAACATTTACAGTAGTTTGGTATATTTGTCACTTGTAGTGTGTTCTTTCGTCTCTCAAGAGTATGCTTAAGAAAAAGTAATTTAGTGTGAGAGATATTAGTTAAACGGTCTTTTAATAAGGCCAAGGAGAAGTAAAAAGTGAGTACAGGAACAGTGAAGTGGTTCAATTCAAGTAAGGGATTTGGTTTTATAGTCCCGGATGACGGTGGCGATGATTTATTTGTCCACCACTCGGAAATTAAGACACAAGGTTATGCGTCACTCGATGAAGGCCAGAAAGTCGAGTTCGAAATCGGACAAGGCAAAAAAGGCCCGTGTGCGACCAACGTAATCCCCGGCTAACAACACGGCTAAAAAATCGAAAGGCCCTGCTAAAAGGCAGGGTCTTTTATATATCATACTGCATGCTCTGCTATCTCGGCTTGTCGGAATTTACGTAACAAGTATTTCGTATTGTTGATTTCCTCTTTTGTATTTGTCAGCATCTGCCTGAGCAGGGGTCGTCTTTGATTTCCGCGTTTGCCGCGTTAAATGGACTTTACGAGCTCAAGTTGTCAAGAGACGTACACTTGCGCTATCATATCATACAACGAGGGCGTACGACCGAGTTGTAAGGTCTAATCCCGCGGCTTGTTTGCGTTGCTTTGACCAGTGTCAGGCACAAAATCGCTGATTCGACATTAATACTAAGGATTTTGGCCTGATCTTTTTTTTGTGAACGGGTTGCCCGCTGTTTTTCTCAGTCGAAATCTGATTTTGGAAACCGTCTGTTAACATCGGTTTATTTTACAGAAAAAGAATATTATTTTTTTGTTGTACTTTGGCGGCTCTGTTGATATAATCTAAATTTGTGGGGTATGTTCTTCCATCTCTCAGGAGTATACTTCTAATAAATTAAAATGAGAGGTATTAGTTAGTCGGCCTGTAAACAGGCCAAGGAGTATTTATAGTGAGTACAGGTACAGTAAAATGGTTCAATTCAAGTAAGGGATTTGGTTTTGTCGTCCCGGATGACGGTGGCGATGATTTGTTTGTCCACCACTCGGAAATTAAGACAGAAGGTTATGCATCTCTTGATGAAGGCCAGAAGGTCGATTTCCAAATCGGACAAGGCAAAAAAGGCCCATGTGCAACCAATGTAATCCCAGGTTAATCACAAGCCTAAAAGAATCGAAAGGCCCTGCTTTATAGCAGGGCCTTTTTTTATTGCACGCTCAACGCCCAAACGGGCAGAGGCGGTCTAAATCCAGCAGGCCTGCTGTACCAGAGATGGTGTTGCCAAAGAACACCAAGGGCTTGTTGTCGTCCTTGAAACAGCTAATGATTTCGTCTATAGTGCCGTTGACAATGCTGGAACCTGTGACCAGGCCAGCTTCAGACCATTCCACGAGACGTGGCAGGTCGGTTTGTCCGTCCCAGACTTCGATACCGGACTTCAAGCTGCCTATGTTATCGGGATTAAGATCCACGACACGAACGAATTCTCGGGTAAAATGGTTTACAAGAGCTTTCAAAATGGCCGGCTGAAGACCAACAAGACCAAATCTCTTGGTTCCGAATCGTGCTTCAAGTTGCCCTGCAATCTCAGGCCCACAGTTGGTCGGATCTTCATCACGGCAATGGTTGGTGCCGGTTGCCAGCCCGAGAGAACGCAGTACCGCATTCATGGAGGCCACGAAGATGCCTCGATTTCTTATATCCGACAACTCCAGAGACAACAGTTCTTCTATCGTTCCGTTCCACTGACAAGCTATGCCGGTAAAGGCTTGTCCTTGTGCTTTGTCGAATGCCGCTTCGATCACGTACTCTTTGCCTTTTTTGATTACGAAATCAGCCTCTGCATCTCCAATGGCATCATGGGGTGATAAGGGGTGGACAGCAACTGTCCGACTTAAATCGAGACTTCGGTCGTTGCAGACATGTATGAATTCACTCCTGGCTTTTTCCAAGATGCTCATGTTAAATCCTAAGGGTAGAGGGTTCACCTTTATCAATGACAACCATGACCCGTGCATGCATCACTGGCATCAATCTCTTCGAGTTCTGTTTCCGCAAGATTGTAAACTATCTCTTTAACGTGAGAAAGATCTGTCTTACAGACCCTGATGCCCGCCTCATTCAGTTTTTGTATTGCTCTGCGGCCCAGCCCTTTGCAGATAACCGTATCAACGTTCATTGCGCTGATATTAAGTGTTGGCCGGCAAGTCCCGTGTTCATGTTCAGAGTCCGAATTATTGACCGTTTCATAAGTATTTGCTTGCGAATCATAGATAATAAAATATGGTGCACTTCCAAAGTGATTGCATATTTCAGAGAGACGTTCTCTGTTATCTATTGTGGGAATACATATTCTCATATCGGCATCCTCCTGCATCTTTTTCTGCCTTGTCCGAGGCGGCCGGATCTTGCATGACCGCAATCTTCCCGGTCTCTGTGGATGTTGTTGCTTTGGCATTTGGGGCACTCCGGGGGTCTGCCCAAGCCGTAAGCAACCTCCCATGTGTGCTCACATTCGCAACATTTGAATTTCCTCATTCCTTCCATTTGATAGATACCTCCTTCAATCTTTATAGCTTTGCCATTTACAAGCGCTTCTGCAATTTTTTTATGTGCAGATTTGACGATATTTCCAAAGGTCTGCCTGGAGATATTCATCTTTTTTGCAGCATCGTCCTGGTACATTCCTTCAAGGTCCGCCAGGCGTACAGACTCGAACTCATCCATGGTTAGAATTACTTCTTCAAGTTTGTTTACAGGTATTCCTCTGGGTTTGAAATACGAGATATCAGGCTTACATCCAACTTGTCTGCATTTGAACGGTCTTGGCATAGCTCACCTTGGTAATTATTAGCATATGCCAATAATATATCGGAATCGATTTAGCTTGTCAAAAGATTTTTGAAAATTTTTCCAATAAGAACTTTTTTCCGCATCGAAGGCGTGTTTATTTTAGCTGGACTTTTTCATCGGATATTTCTTTAGGCGGCAGGATTATTCTTCCAGCAGAAGAATCTCCACCTTTCGGAATTCAGTGGGATGGCTCTCGGCCTGAAGTGATATGGAGCCTTCCGACAGCATCGTACCGTTGTCGAGCTGCGGCTGTTCGTATTCCAGCACCACCTCGCCATTGACAATATGCTTAATGGCCGAGTTGCCGTGTACCTCAACTTCAATTGTGACCCATTGGTCGCCGTGATATGTTTTCGAACTGGACGAGGTACAATGCTGGGTAATAAGCTTACCGTCCATTACGACATGTGTACCCGGCGTGCACAAATTTCCTGTTGAACGTTCGTCTGTGCCGTTACCGCCGAGGAGCTGAACTTCGATGGAATCCGGAAAATCCTGGTCCTTTTTCATGCTCTCCGGCGACTGGCCATGTACCATGATACCGTTGTTTCGAAGGGCCCATCCCGGGCCCCCGGGACACTGCTCGCCTACAAACCTGTACTCAACGCGCAATATATAGTGTGAGAATGTTTCGTCATAAAAGAGATGCCCAAATTTTCCATCAAACTTGTCGTAATTCTCGTAAGAGACCTTCAGGATTCCATCTTCGACCCGGAAGGTGTTCCCGTAATTGTCATTGAGGTCATAACCTGTTATTTTGACCTTCCACCCGTCAAGATTTTTACCGTTGAAGAGACTGACCCATTTGCTGTCGTTTGAGCCTGCCGGCTCTATTGCGCAACCACAGAGCATGCTCATCAGAAACAGGCAAAGGATCAACCCGCCACTCTGCCGAGGCTTCATTAAAGGGGGCTGATATCCAGTCAGATTTCGTATCGTCGTCATTTTCAATTACTCCTTTAACAAGAATAAATTAATGCGAGCGAGAGGAGTCGAACCTCCACATCCCTAAGGACACAAGGACCTAAACCTTGCGCGTCTGCCAGTTCCGCCACGCTCGCGTATTATATAGTTTCGTGTTTTCGAATCCTTTTGTGAAGCTACTCGTTCGTTTCCTGTGATTTTGTATCCAGCTCTGAGATTTTCTCAATGCGTTTTTCAGCTTTTTGAAGTATTGTCCTGCATTGCTTAATCAGCGCCATACCTTTTTCGTATTGCTCAAGGCTGTCCTGCAGGGGTATCTGGCCTTGCTCAATTTTGCTGACAATATTTGTAAGCTCCTTTATCGACTCTTCGAAACTCAATTCTCCGAGGTCGTCTTTTTTCTTTTTTGCTGACATTTTTTTTCCTTTTACGGCTAATCTTTATAAAAGCATGTTCCTTTTTACTTTTTTGTTACCTTACTTTCAACCAAATTCTCGTCGGCAAGTTCGGTAATTAAATCCTCACCGAGCCGGACGTCATCTACGGTCTTTACCAGCAGGCCGGTCTTTTTGTTCGTTGTAATGCTGTATCCCCGCTTAAGAACCGATTTGGGATTCAAACCTTCCATGCGGTTTTCCTGTGCTATAAGCAGCATTTGGCAGTTATTGATAATTGCACAAATCCTCTTATCAACCCGATGCTGGTAGTCATTCAGCTCAATATCTCTGTTATTAATAATCGCACGAATCCCCACATATATCCGATGCCGGGAGTTGTTCAATTCGACTTCTTTATTTTTCAAAAGCCGGTGCGGCTCAATCCTGACAATCTGCTCGTAAGCCGCCGAGAGTTTCTGACGCATCCCGGCAAGCAGCTCTTTTATCGTCTCTGCTAATTCGGCGCTCAGGTCATCCAATTGCTGCTGGGCATTTTGCACAAGTAAAAGTGGATTTCTAAATACCGAGTTAGCAAGAATTATTTCCAGATTCTGCTGCGCCATTTTCAACCTCGCCTTTGTCTGGCCTGTCAGTCTGCGTTCGATATTAATCAGTTGACCTAAAACATCCTCCATATCCGGAACGGCGACGACGCCTGCTTTTGTCGGTGTCGATGCACGGGCATCGGCCACAAAATCTGCAACCGTAACATCGACCTCATGCCCGACGGCGCTTATGACAGGTACGTTGGAATCGAAAATCGCCCTTGCTAAAATTTCCTCATTGAAGGCCCATAAGTCCTCCATCGACCCGCCGCCCCTGCCTACAATCAGGACATCGAGTTTAAGCTCTTTATTGCGTTTATTTATGTCTCGCAGTGCGGCGGCGATTTTTTCCGCAGCCCCTTCGCCCTGTACCGGAACCGGATAAAAAAGAAGCTCAACACAGGGCCAGCGGTTATGAATGCTGTCGATTATATCATGTACGGCTGCACCCGAGCCGCTTGTAAGTATCCCTATCCTTTGCGGATAGGCGGGCAGCGGTTTTTTATGCTCATCATCGAAAAGACCTTCGTCGCGGAGCTTTTTTACCATTTGCTCAAAAGCCAGTTGAAGCGCGCCGACGCCGGCAGGGACAAGCTCCTCGACAATGAGCTGATATTTGCCGTGGGGGACATAGACATCGATGAATCCCGTAGTCAGGACCGCCATTCCGTTTTCGGGTCTGAATCTGATTCTTCGAACATTTGGCTTCCACATGGCGCAGGGCAGATTTGATTTCTCGTCTTTAAGCGAAAAGTAACAGTGTCCGCTTGGATGATGTTTGAAGTTGGTAATTTCACCTTTGATAACGAGCCGCGAAGGAAGGTTGTCTTCGAGTGTCGCCTTGATTAAAGAGTTAATCTGGCTGACTGTATATATTTCTCCAGTGTTCTTTATCTGTTTCACCTTAGCACCCGGTGTTATAGCCTGTTCTTTCTTATTCGGGGGCGATTATACACCCAAATCACCATCAAAACCAAATAATCAATAATAAATCAGATGGTTGCTGGCGTTTATTGTCGAAAAATGCTCTATTTTGCTGTACAGATTACTTGAAAAATGTTCGATAAATAGGTAAAGCGGAATATGCAGGATTCAAATATTAGAACATTGGCATTTACAGAAGTAAGAGGATTAAATGGTCAGCTTAATTGACAAACACCATGAAGCGTTGATAGCTTTGTGCCGAAAGTATCATGTTGAGAGGCTTGATGTGTTCGGCTCTGCCGCGAGGGGTGATTTTGTCAAATCAAGCGATATCGATTTTCTTGTCGAATTTGACAGTGAGGTAGCTCAGCGTCGATTCGACAATTATTTTGATTTACGTCGTGCTCTGGAAAAGCTGTTTGCCCGTCCGATCGATCTTGTTGAGCCGGGCGGCCTGCGTAACCCGTATTTCATCCGCCAGGTCAACCAGACCAGGAAACAAATCTATGCCGCATCATGAGCCGGAAAAATATCTTTATGATATGCTCAGCAGTTGTGAGTTTTTGCTCTAATTCACCGGCAATAAAACGGTTGATGATTATATAAATGACCGCGCCTTTCGTTCGGCAGTGGAACGCGAATTACAGATTATTGGCGAGGCCTTAATTGTTCTGGAGAAAGTCGCACCGGATGTTGCTGCCCGGATTCCTGAATATCAAAATATCATTGGTTTCCGTCATGTTCTCGTTCATGGATACGACAGTCTTGACCCAATGACAGTTTGGAACGTGATAGAAACAAAACTCGAAGCCCTTGCCCCAAATATCAAATCGCTGCTCAAAGAATATGAATGAAGCGGCTGGTTCATTGAGAGGCCATATCCCTTTAGCGACACTCAGGATGGAGTGTGATGGGATTGGCGCGCAATTCTGCGAATTATTTGTGATACCAAACTTTACGTTGAATGTGTTAGATAAATAGTTGTAATTTAGGGCCCGGTGTTATATCCTGATTTAATTGAGGAGCTTGCCGATGTGGCAGGGCTCTTTGTTCGCAATTTTACAGATTAAAGAGAGGAGCTGACGGCAATGAACCGATCAAAAACCACAAAAATTCACACCGTTTTAAGGAACACTATTCTGGCCGGAGCGGCCATCGTTATTATCCTGACTGTCGGCGCCGGAGGCCAGCAGGGACTGGGTGGGCTTGTAACTATGGGCGGCTTCGAATGGCTGATTGGCGATTGGGTAGCAACGACCGACCAGGGCGGAGAGATTCATTCTTTCTATAAGTGGGATCTGAACAAGAATCTTATTGCTATGGGCTTTAAGATGGGCGAGTTCGAGGGTTGCGGTATGATTTATTACGAGCCCGCTGAGGAAAGGGTAGTCCAGATTGGAGTGGATAACAGAGGCGGTATAGCCAAAGGCTACTGGGATGCCGATGGCGAGAAGGCCGTCGCAAGGCTCGAATATGCCCCCCCTGACGGCGAGAAGCGAAGAATGGCTTCCGTTCACTCGAAGGTGGATGCCGAGACGATGAAGGTGGAATTTTACGATATGGACAGCGACGGCTGGCTTTCCGATGAGCCGCGGGGTACACTGGAGTATAAGCGGCAGAAAAAGCAGACTTAGAAAAAACAGGGCTATACAACCGTCCAGAAATTTAAAGAGCTATATTGAGGGTGAAAACAAGCAATAACCTCAAAAACAATAATCAATCGCTGAGCGGTTCGTAGAATTTTTCCGGCCTTTGGCCGAGTGTGTTTATCAGAGTGCCTAAGTTTTCAATAGAACATTCGATTTTATCACCCGGCTCTAAATAATTACCCGTTGCCAGGCCCACGCCGGAAGGTGTGCCGGTCGCAATAACGTCCCCCGGTTCGAGCGTCATAATATGGCTTAAGAACGAGACGATATCGGCCACCGGGTAAATCATCTGCGAAGTATTTGCCTTCTGGCGGACCTCGCCGTTGACGGTAAGGGTCAAATTCAGATTCTGCACATCGTTAATTTCGTCACTGGTCAAAAGGTACGGCCCCATTGGCAAAAAGCCATCGGACCATTTGCCGTTGAGCCAGTCATAGAATTCATCCCACGGCCGTTCGGCCCTTGCCTTCTTGAAGGTTACCGTGCGGGCAGATACATCGTTGGCGATGGTATAGCCTGCTACGTAGTCAAGGGCACTTTCGGCGGTAACGGCTTTGGCTTCTTTTCCGATTACCACCGCAAGCTCAAGCTCATAATCCACATCTTTGCTGTAAGCCGGCCAGGGTATCTCGTCATCCGGGCCGATTACGACCGTTGACGGCATAAGGAACGGCCTGGGGACCGTCGTCTGACGCGGCGAATCGGAGAGCCCGACATTGAAGCCGCGGGTCATATTGGCCTCTTTGATATGCTCGCTGTAATTGCCTGCTAATGCGAGTGCCTTTCCCGGCCGGGGAATAGGCGCAAGAAGCCTGACCGATTCGAGGGGAATTAAATTGTC
>JACNGQ010000067.1 GCA_014384025.1 Planctomycetota bacterium
AACTCCCCATAATCCGTGCTAATCCGTGAAATCTGTGGCTAAAATCAGTCAAAAATCGCTCACTCTTAAAAACAAAAATCTAAATTTTCAAAATATTTTATCTCCTTCCATAATAACGACTTACAAACAACGGGCCATGAAAAACAGCAAATTTTTCGGTTCAAAAGTGGACATACGTCTAATTATAGAGGCGTTTCTTGCCCCGTGAGATAATTCTTTAATATCTCACCGGGGTTTCCCCCAAACGAGTTGTTTTGAATTTTGGTAATTTGGATTTTGATATTGTTTCGGATTTCGATATTCGGATTTCGAGTTTATGAGCATCAATTATCCAACTTTAGCTCACTTTAGGCACTTTAGCTCACTCTTAACTAATTTGCGCTCTACATTTGTAGAGAAAGCTCTACAAATCAGCCCTTTTTATGCAAAACAAAGCCAATTTAAGCCAATTCAAAGCCAATTTAAGCCAAAACAAACCCAATTCAAACCCAATTTAATAGATAAAAGCGGAATAAATATATGGTTTAAGGAGATGTTAATTGGAATTTTTCAACCGCACATCATAGAGATTATGCCTACAGCCATCGAAAGCAGGCAAAAGAGTACTAATCCGCCGGCAACGATAGTAGTGATAATCGCAAGCAGCTTGCGGCGGTCGAGAATGATTCCTATTGTTCCGACTATCGCCGAAGCAAAGACCGAAAAGATAATCAGCGGCCCTACAAGGGCTGCGAAAGGATTACCTCAGCCGGGTCGAAGTACAAACATCGCACATATCGTACCGGCTGCTATACCCAGCAGAATTGCAGATATTTTCCCGAATCGCATTTTAACTATCTCTGAACAAGTAAATAAAGTTTTCTATAATTTAAGCTTATCAGCCGTTGTTGAATCAGTCAACTGTGGGATTTTTTAAATAGCGGGTATAACCTGCACGCCGGGTCAGGCCGATTCGGTCGAAATAGTCAAGAAGGGGGATGGCGAATTTTCTGGTGGTATCAATCAGATATTTGAATTTTACACTTTCCAGCTCGCCTTCTTTTTTGATAAATGAGATTAGAAGCCGCCGGGCCTTCTCAACTGCCTCGCTGTGGAAAAGCAAATCTTTCTCCACCCTGACAAGGCGTTCCTGCTCGATTAGTATTTGCAGAATTTTCTGCACCTTGTCGCCGGCCGCCTTGGTCTGTTCGGTGACTTCTTCGAATTTAGGCGGATTAAAGGGCCGGTTTCTAAAAAGTGATTCGATGCTTTGGAGTAAATTTTGTTCATCTTCGCTGAAGGCTTCCCGATGTTCGGGCAGGGCGAAGCGATGTTTTCTTTCGACGATTTTCCCTTCTAAGAGCAGCAGCTTTAATAGACTGTCGAAAACATCTTTTTTCAATTCGGATGCCTTATAAAACTGCTCGATACTCAGTCCCGGGCTTTCGGGACTGTCTCGGTGAAAGTCACCGGCAATTTTTACCAGTTGCTTTTGAACAGCTTCAGATGTGTCGCTGTGTATAAAATATTTAGAACCCAAATCAAATATCTTTTCCTGCTCAATAAACTCGGCAAGGATTTTTTTAAGCGGCTCGGGGCGCATCTTGGTGCGAATTGAAAGCTCGCTTTCGGTCACAGCAAAAGCCTCGGCGCTTTTTATGCAGTATTCGACAAAATCCTTCTCTATAGGTACGGCCCGGGCACACTCTTCGGCATCCTGAACCACTTGAGGATTACTTCGTTTAAGTTTGTCACCAAGCGCCACGACAATCATTCCGCCGCCGATTGTCTTCACGGGTGAGAGCGTTCGTAATATGAAACGGTCGCGCGGGGCAGCGATGAGGGGCTCGTTTAATCTGACCTGAATGAGGCACTCATCACCTGCCGAAACGCTTTTGCCCTTGAGTAAATATACCGTAGCAACAATTTCAGAAGTGCCCGTGTGAAATTTTATCTTGGTACCGTATTTAAGAGGGGTTTTAATATGAGCAAGGACCTGAAGTTTGCACAGATACCACTGCTGAGGCTGGAAATATTCGCCGTCTGTAACTACATTGCCGCGTTCGATGGTGTTGTATTCCCATCGAGGGACATTGATTGCGGCGCACTGACCGACCAGGGAAATTTCGCTGTTTCGTTTATAGACCTGTATAGCTTTGATCCGGCCTTTTATGCCTCCGGGAAAGAGGGTCATCTGGTCGCCGATTTTGGCTGAGCCTGCGACCGGGATCCCTGTAACGACGGTGCCGTAGCCTTTGACGGAAAACGTCCGTTCGACCGGCAGTCGAAATACGCCGTCGGTTCTCTTGGGCTCGATTTTTGCGACAAGCTCTTTGAGTGCTTCGTAAAAGTCATCGAAGCCCTGGCCTGTTATGCTGGATACGGGGAGAATCGGGGCATCTTCCAGAAATGTGCCCATGAGAAAATCCTTAATCTCGGCGGTGACATTATCTACGCGCTGAGTGTCAACGCAATCTACTTTTGTTAAAGCGACGATACCGTCTTTGACGCCGAGCAGTGTGAGTATATCGAGATGTTCACGCGTTTGGGGCATCACGCCGTCGTCGGCGGCGATAACAAAGATGGCGCCGTCGATACCGCTTGCACCGGCGACCATCGTTTTTATAAAGTTCTCGTGCCCGGGGACGTCAACGATGCCGACTTCAAGGCCGGACACCGTACACGGAGCAAATCCGAGATCGATGGACATGCCGCGTTCCTTTTCGGCCTTGAGGTGGTCTGTGTCACAACCTGTGAGGCATTTTATCAATGCCGTTTTGCCGTGGTCTATATGGCCGGCGGTGCCGAGTGTTATGTTCTTTTGTGGTGTACTCATAGGTATTATTGTTTATTGCCGAGAATTTCGAGCAGCGCTTCAATAACTATCTTATCATCCCCGCTAAGAAGAGTACGAGGATCGATAAGGACCTTCTCGTTGTGTATGCGGGCAAAAACCGGGGTGCTGTATTGGCGAAGCCTGCCGGCCAGTGTGTCGGCACTGATTTTTTCCGGTCGTAAGGCTATATGTGTCGTTGCCAGGTTTTGCGTCGGCAGGGAACCGCTGCCCATTTGTGAAAAACCGGCTGTGGTGGTGACTGCACAATTAGAGATGCTTGTTCCGAGCCGGGAGGCCATGCTTTTGGCTTGGCTGGCGATTTCGGAGTCGTCGCGTCTTAGCATCTGCAGGGTCGGGACATGGCCCAGTGCCATTGATTCGTCGAGGAAAAGTTTCAGGGTCGCTTCCAGCGTAACGAGGGTAAGCTTTCCTACGCGGACAATTCTGGCAAACTGATTTTTGCGCACGGCCTCTACCAGTTCGGCTTTGCCTAAGATGATACCTCCCTGAGAAGCACCTATCAGCTTGTCGGCGCTTGCAGTGACAATGTCGGCTCCTTTGGCGATTGATTCGTTCAGGGTCGGTTCCGGTTCAAAGCCGAATTGCGAAAAATCAATAAGTGCACCGGCGCCGACGTCGTCAATCATAGTTAGCTTGTTTGAGTGGGCTATCTCCACAAGCTCATCGAGCGGCACTTCCGACGAGAAGCCCTGAATTTTGTAATTGCTCGGGTGCACTCGCAGAATTGCTGCTGTATCTTCGGTAATCGCATTGACGTAGTCACGCGGATGTGTTTTGTTGGTAGCGCCTACCTCAACGAGTTTTGCACCGCTGAAAGCCATAACGTCCGGCAGGCGGAACGAGCCGCCGATTTCGACGAGCTGACCCCGGGAAACGATGACCTCTTTATCTTTAGCGACAGTATTCAGGACAATAGAAGTTGCAGCGGCGTTGTTATTGACGATGGTGGCCGCCTCGGCTCCGGTCAACTGTTGCAGGAGCTGTTCGATACGAGCATCGCGCTTCGAGCGCTTGCCGGTTTCCGGGTCCGTCTGAAGCAGCGAATAACCTGACAGCTCATTCTGAATCTGGTGCAGCGCCTGCGAGGGGATTACCGCACGGCCAAGACCTGTATGCAGAATGATGCCTGTTGCATTAATAACCTTTCGGTAGTATGGGCGCATCGTTGCTTCTAAACGTTGCTTAGTATCAGTTATGATTTTCTGCTGAATTGTGTTTTCATCCATCTCGGGCGACTTTTTCGCAAGAAGAACTTCTCTAACTTTCTCAACAGCTTGACGGATTGAATCGGCCACTACTTTCCTGCCTGCCTCAGCGATAAAACCTTCCAGGCCCGGGTCTTTTAAGAGGATATCGACCGAGGGCAGCTTTCGCAGCGATTGCTCATTGTGCTTTTCCATAAATTACCTTGATTTATGCAAAATGGGGACCGTTAAGACAAATATTAACAATTATTTTACATTATCCTGAATGGGAAAACAAGATATTTGGCGCAGGAGTTTTTTTCCGGATATTTGGGGGAATACTGCTGGCGCACTAATTCGAGATTTTTTGCATTTTTTTTAGTAAAAGCAGAAAAAGACGTAACAAAATCATAATACAGGCGTCTAATTTAATGAAAACAAGAGAGGATTAGGTCTATGTAGTGTTTTTGGCGAAAAAATAAGTTTTGAATCCGAGGCGGTTATAGTGTAATTATGTTATGTCTTTGTGAATCCTTGTAAGCGGAGTGGATTTATGAGAAAGGTCATTTTAGTCATATCACTGGCATCAGCCGTAGTAATACTCTCGACGTGTTCAAAACGCCAGGAAGGTCGCTGCAGGCTGAAATACCAGGCCGTCGATACGTTGGAATCGACAATATACTTAGCCTGTCAGAATTTGGTCAAAATCCCAAAAAAAACGGCTCAATTCAAGGACCTGCCCAAAAATAAATCCGGACGATTTTCTTATTTTCTTGCCAAAATTGCCGATAGAGACATCCCGGTAGTAGTTGACCGTACGAAAAAGGTCAGACTTTTCATGGACACTAATGGTGATGGTTATCTCTCCGATGAAAAAAGGTACATCTCTAAAGCCGTTAAAAAACGTTTATTTGGTTCTGTGGAGCACTACAAATTCGGGCCGATATTAGTAAAGTTTGACCGGCCTGATGGAAAATATACCAGGCGGATTTATATTATAACTCGTAATAATCTTGATTATCGTTACATTTGTCCGGCGGACTATCGCAAGGGTAAGGTTCTCTTGGGCCAAAATATTTATGATGTGGCCGTAGTCGATGGTGATTTCGATGGGAAGTACGATAAAATATTGTCACCGCCTGTCAAAAACTTCTTGAGACCTGGATGTGACTCATTTGCAATCGACCTTAATCGCGATGGGAAATTAGATTTTAATTATTATTTTCACTCGGAGATAATGCCTCTGGCTAAAATGGTCAAGGTCGGAAATTCTTATTACCGCATTAATATTGATGAAAGTGGCAATTCCCTTGAACTTGATAAAATCCAGCCGGAATTTGGGATACTTGACCTTGGAATCGCAGATGTAACAATAAAGCTTTGGTCTAATGCTGCGGAACAGTACATCTCCAGCTTCAAAAACAATGAACTAATTCCCGCAGGTAAGTATCAGGCCCTTTTTATCGAGGGGAGCAAGATAGACTCCGAAAGAAATACATGGACTTTCACATGCTTACGAGATACCGGAACACTTCGCGATTTTGAAATTATTAAAAATGTGACAACTTCGTTCAAAATCGGACCTCCATTTCAAATTAAGACAACTGCACGACAAAACAGGAACACTGTGTCTATTGGTTTTAATCTTTTAGGGCAGGGCCAGGAGGAATATAGACACGATGTCAAAAGAAATGGCAGACGAGTTTCTGCTCCAATATTTCGGATTTTTGACGAGGTGGGTAAGCTCCTTGAATCCGGCCGGTTTGAATATGGGTGAGGCGGTACATGCCGGTACTCGTGGCGGGTACCAAAAGATTTCAAAGGCAAGTACAAAATACAGATTGATGTGGCCCTTGGGCCGTTTGAAGCAAAGCAGGACGAAACCTGGCACGTGATAGAATAAGGAGATAATGCTTTTGGTGGACTTTTTTCACTGGTTTGTTTATATGGTTTGGAATAATATATAGTTTCGATGTGAAAAGTTCGAAATAGGCGGCAAAGATATGAAGAAAAGAGATATATGGATTTCTGTTGCGATTATAGCAGCGGCGGTTCTGTTTTTATTCTTATCTTTACAGAAGAAAGGCCAAATACAGATTGATGCCGGCGATGCTGTTGCTACGTTGCGGCTTAGTGGCAGTTGGCTTGGTAACGCAATGATTAACTCAGCAGTCCAGCCGAGTAAAGTAAGTGCACGTCTGCACAGGCCGCAATGGCTGAAGCTCTCGATGAAGCAGGGCGGCGATACGTGGCGGCTTGAGACCCGAGGGCCGTGGGGAGACCTTTCAACAATCAGGGTAAAAAACAACGACACGACAGTTCTTAAATTAGGCCCGCCGTTTCAAATTAAGACCAAAACTCTCTATACCGGTTCGAAAGTCTCAATAGATTTTAATATTATCGGTAAGGCCGGTGAGCATTACCGCAATGTGATAACGCAGAACAACAAGAGAGCATCTGCACCGGGAGTGAAGATTATCGATGAGGATGGGAATGTCCTTGCCTCTGGCAAATTCGAGTATGGCTGAGGCGGCACATGCCGGTACTCGTGGCGAGTGCCAGAAGGTTTCAAGGGCAAGTACCAGGTGCTGGTGGATCTCAATCTGGGGCCTTCTGAAACAATCCGGGATAAAACCTGGCACTTGATAGAGTGAAAAAATCGAGCCACGAATGCCGGCGGGCAAAGAGATAAATTCTCTTGCCCGCCTTTTTTATTGGAATAAAAAAAAGTAAGGACGAAAGGAGATAAAAAATGGCAGAAACATGAAAGTAGAAAACACTCAAGGAAAGATAGTGGGGGAGACACTTATCTAAAAGGAGTATTTTTGATGAAGAAGTTACAAGTAACTAAAACCACAGTTGCTGCTGTGCTTGTTTTTGTGGCGTATTTGTCTGATATGGTAAGTGCGGGATCTCCCTTGCCTACGCATAATGTCGAGGGCAACAGCGGCGTATTTATTACAAGTACTGCTTATCTGGTAAATCCGCCCGAAAATGGCGAAGTATTTGGCAAACCAAGCTTTTCGACCAGCTTTGCGGCGATAGGAGAAAAGGATTTTGAATCTTTCGCGGTAACTGAGAATATATTGGGTAGGATAGAGCTTGGCTACGCATTCGAACGTATTGGATTGGGGGATTGGCCGGCTGATGTTAAAACCGCATCAGGACTTCATGTTGTAAACCATGCGCTTGTGCATAATTTCAACACACGGTATATGATAATCGAAGAAGGTGGCTTTGACCGTACTTGGATGCCGGCTGTAACTTTAGGTGCTCATTTCAAGTGGAACGAAGGTGTGAATGATATTGACAAACAAACGAGTGGACTGTGTGACAGTCTTGGTGCCGATCATGATTCCGGGACTGAGTTTACCGCTGTTGCAACCAGGACTATAATCGATTGGCTGCCCCGTCCGCTTATCGTATCGGCGGGTTTGCGTAATGGTGACGGAATACATACAGGATTGCTTGGTTTTGCCGGTGAGCGGCGAACTACTTTCGAGGGAAGTGTTATATACTTTCTTTCGGACAAGCTGTTGCTCGCAGGTGAGTATCGTCAAAAGTCGGACCTGATTAACCAGTGCAGCATAGGCGGCAAGCACCTGATTAAAGCGGAAAACGACTGGTGGGATATTTGCCTTGCCTATGTAGTCGATGACCATTTAACAGTTGCAGGAGGTTATGCCAATTTTGGCAATGTGCTGAACCACCGTGAGGATAATGTATGGGCTATTCAAATAAAATATGAATTTTAGAGGGAGAATTAATATGAAAACTATGGATAACATCGGTCTAATTCAGGTTCAGGCAGTTTACAGTGGACCTGAGGGGCGGCTTTGGGAGCTGATAATGGGTGAGCAGATTCATATCGGTGGTTTTGCTTCCTCGATGGACCTGGCGGACAAAGCGAACATCGGCTCAGGAATGAAAGGCGTTGACCTTTGCTGCTGTAACGGCGCCGGGATGCGATTTCTGGTGCGTTTTCGAGATGTGGCGCGGATGCAGGGCGTTGACGCTACGGAAAAGGTCGTCGAACAGGGACGTCGTCGATGTGAGCAGGAAGGCCTGTCCGGCAAAATCGAATTTACCCTTGCAGATGTCTGTGACAGCGGACTCGAAGATGCAAGCGCTGATTTTATCTGGGGGGAGGATGCGTGGTGCTATGTTGTCGATAAACAAAAGCTGATTGCAGAAGCGGCTCGTATAGTAAAGCCCGGAGGAACCATCGCCTTCACCGACTGGATTGAAGGAAAGGCGGGACTAAGCGATACGGAAGCCGAACGTTTTTTGTCTTTTATGAAATTTCCGAACCTGCAAAATCTGGAAGGTTACGGTAATTTACTTACGGCCAATGATTGTGAGGTCGTCACAGCCGCCGATACCGGCAGGTTCGGGCCATATGTTGATTTGTACCTGAATATGCTCAATATGCAGTTGACATACGATGCCCTGAAAATAATCGGTTTCAACACCGAGCTGATGCAGTCGATGGCCGCGGAAATGGTTTTCATGCAGGAGCTGGCGCATGCGGGTAAAATTGCCCAGGGGCTGTTCGTTGCCCGCAGGAAGAAGTAAACTTAGTTTTAAGATTTGAGGATAAAAATGGCAAAATGCTGTGGTGACAATAAGCCGCAATGTGCTTCCGGAAACTCCGCGGAAAAAGGATTGGCCGGCGGGCCTTTAGATTGGTTCGGCAAGATGATACAGAACTGTTTCGAGTATGCCACACAGGCCAAAGCCGGGGGCAGACACATAGTTGGTATTATGTGTGAATATACGCCGCGAGAGTTGATTATGGCTGCCGACGCCGTGCCTGTATGTCTGTGTGGCGGCTCGGCGGAGATGATTGGCCCTGCCGAAGAAGACCTGCCCGCAAACCTTTGCCCGCTGATTAAATCTACATACGGCTATCATCTTGAAAAGGCGAATCCCTTCCTCGAAATGGCTGATTTGATTGTGGCCGAGACGACATGCGACGGAAAAAAGAAGATGTACGAGCTGATGAACCAGACCCGCCCGATGTATGTGCTGGAGCTGCCTCAGAAAGCCGCGGACAGCGATGCGATGACGCATTGGATTTCTGAGCTGCGCAAGCTAAGGACAAAACTTCAGGAGCATTTTGACGTAGAAGTTACGGATGAAAAAATAAAGAAGGCAATAACTGTTATGAATCGCGAACGCAAGTTGCGGCGCCAGTTGGCGGTATTGATGAAATCACAATCACCTCCATTGACTGGCAGGCAGTTGCTGGAGTTTAAGAGTAATATCTCCGGTATCTGCGCCGACTTTAAGCAGTATGAAAAAGCGATTGAGTTTTATAAATCTCAAAAAACCCGTTGTAGCAAGGATTCTCAGGTCAGGGTGCTGATGACAGGTGTGCCGATAGTGCATGGTGCCGAGCGGGTCCTTGATATTATCGAATCTCACGGTGGCCTTGTTGTCTGTGTGGACAATTGCACGGGACTTAAACCAATTCTTGAGGACGTTGACGAAACAATCGAGGACCCGATAGTTGCTTTGGCTGAAAAGTATTTTCGTTTGCCGTGTTCGGTAATGACGAAAAACGACCGGCGAATGGATGTGCTGCGTGAGTTGTTTAACGAGTACCGGCCGCAGTGCATTATAGAGCTTATCTGGCAGGCATGCCTGACGTATGATGTCGAATCATACCTTGTGAAAAAGCTGGCCGCCGAAGAGCTGGGTATCCCGTATCTCCGAATTGAAACGGACTACTCGCCGTCCGATTCGGCACGGATTGCGTTAAGAATTGAAGCATTATTCGAAACGGTCGGCGAAAGAGCAAGCGAGTCCAAATGAGGAAGCTGATGAAAACGATTATATACACCTGCCCATATGTTCCGGCCGAATGGATTGCTGCCCACGGCCTGCGTCCGAGCAGAATAATACCCGATGCGGCGGGCGCTACCGGCCCCCTCGGTCGCTCCGAAGGTGTCTGTCCTTTCGTTCAGGGTTTTATAAGTGAAGTGTTAACGGATAAAAAAGCCGGTGGTATTGTGGTAACAACGGTATGCGACCAGATGCGCCGCGCTTACGATATTCTTGTCCGCAGGTGCGATGTCCCGTTATTTCTTATGAACGTTCCGAACACATGGCAAAATGTTACTGTGCAAAAGCTGTATATCGATGAGCTAAAACGGCTCGGTCGGTTTCTAATAGGCTTAGGCGGCACGTCACCATCGGATGATGCTCTGGCAAGGATAATGCTCGATTATGACACCGCCCGTACATCTATTCTTATAGTGGGGGGGTATTTGCCTGCAAGACAATACGCTGAAACAATTGCTGCCTTTGGCAAGGATGGTCCCGGTGAGATGCGAAACAATATCACATTACCCGCTCAGCAAATCGAAGGAATGCCTTTGGCGATTTTAGGGGGACCGTTGATGAGGCGGGACTTTGATATATTTGACATAGTTGAACAGGCCGGCGGGCACATAGTGCTGGATGCCACCGAAACAGGGCAGCGCGGTATGTGTGCGCCGTTTGACCGTCTTGGTCTGAGGGACAAACCGTTATTGGAGTTGGCCGGCGCATATTTTTGCGGTATCCAGGATGCGTCTCGCAGGCCGAACAGCGGGCTTTATAAATGGCTTAAATGCAGGCTTACTGACACAGCACCACGCGGGATTATTTTCCATCGTTACGTGTGGTGCGATATGTGGCACGCCGAGCTTCAGCGGCTCAAAGACTGGACCGACTTACCCGTTCTTGATATTGACACAGCCGGTAATAACCAAACAGCAAAGCAAAGGACAACCAATCGAATCCGTGCATTTTTGGAGACGCTGCAGTGAGTGACATACCGAGACGAATAACACTTGCCCAGTGGGACCTGCAATACGAGCAGTTGCAGAAGGCGGGGACATACCAGCCCGACTACGGCGGACCGCTCAGTCGACATCTCAATGATGGCGACCAGCGGCTTTTGAAGCTTCGGTTTGATAATTCTGCTGCGGCCCTTAGGTTGTGGAACTTTCTGTTGACAGAAGAAGACCGCCTGCGTGATGCCCGGGCAGCCGGGAAAAAGCTCATCGGTACAATGAAAGATTTGGGCACTGTTCCCGTGATGGCGTATTCGTTTGATAATTTAGTGGCTTTTTATCCCGATGGCGCCTGGTGGATTCCGTGTGTAATGGAATTAAGTGCCGGCCTTTTAAGCATTGCAGACTCGCTTGGTATCGACGAATCATTTTGTCCGGTACGTGCAATGTTGGGGGCTTTTGTTACAGGCGCGCATTTTCCTCTTCCGGACAGGTTAATATGCAGCGTCGGAGCCACATGTGATGATTTTTCCGCTATAGCCCAGCGGCTTGAAGGGCTTGGGCATTCGATTTTCTTCTGGGAGATTCCTCATCGCCGCAAAGCTGAGCCGGGCGAAGAAGCGGTAAATCTGCCGGGTGGATTCTCTGCCCCGAAGTGCCAGGTTGAGTTCGTCGAATCAGAACTTCAGCGGATCAAAACCGCCCTTGAAGAAACCGCAGGCGAAAAATTGGATGAAGACAAACTTTCTGCCGGGATTAAAAAAGCGAATCAGGTCCGCACGTATCTGGCGGAGCTTCGCCGCCTTGCATTTGCCGCCGAGCTGTGTCCCATTCCGGCCCTCGAAATGCTTATCGCAGAGATGCTGGCGATACACTTTTGTTCCGACCGACAGGAGACTATCGAGGTGCTCAAAGAGCTGCTTGAAGAAGTTAAAGCCCGTGTGAAGGCGGGCATTGGTGTCCTCGATGCAGATGCGGCTAAAATCTTCTGGATCAATCCTGTGGCGGATTTACAGGTGATGAATCTTCTCGAAGACTGCGGGGGCAGAATATGCGGCACCGAATATCTTTTCACCCACGCACTCGATGCTATCCCTGAAAACATTCCCGCACTCGAAGCTCTTGCGCAGATGGCATTGGCCGACCCTATGGTCGGCTCATCAACTGAAAGAGCGCAGCGGATATGTGCCGATATCCATAGGTTCGGTGCCGAGGCTGTGCTCATATCACGAATACCCGGTGCAAGTCATTGCGCGCTGGAAGGCGAGGTAATCAGCGAGATTGTTCAGGACAACTTTGATATTCCCGTACTGGAGATTGAAGTTCCGCCGGTGATAGACTCTATGCGTCCGACCGTGCGTACCCGGCTGGAGGCCCTCGTAGAAACAATAAAAGCTCGGAGAACAAGATGATTTATGCAGGAATAGATGCCGGCTCAAGGGCGATAAAAATAGTTTTCATAGACACTGAAAATATGCAGGTCATAGCGAAAGGCCTGACGGACCAGGGTGTCGCCCAGGATAAACTCACATCGCAGCTTTATGAAAACATTTTGAAAGATAACTCAATCAAGAGAAAAGATGTGGGTGCTGTTGTTGCAACCGGCTATGGCAGAGGTGCAGTCAGCATCGCCGATACAACGATAACAGAAATTACCTGTCACGCGGCGGGAGTATGCCGGCTCGTGTCCGAGGCAAAGACCATTATTGATATCGGCGGCCAGGACAGTAAGCTTCTGCGTCTGGATGGCGATGGAAAAGTACGGGATTTTGCTATGAACGACCGCTGCGCAGCGGGGACCGGTCGATTTCTCGAAGTTGTTGCTCAGCGTCTCGGCGTCGAGCTCGATTCGCTTGGTAATCTGGCCGCCGAAAGTCACAGTCCTGCCGCTATAAGCAGTATGTGTGTTGTATTCGCAGAGACGGAAATCACGGGCCTGCTCGCAGACGGCAAGGCTATGGAGGATATCGTCGCCGGAGTTCAGGCTGCGATTGCCAACCGTATTGTTTCAATGGCTGGACGAAACATTGATTCGCCTGTTATTTTCACCGGTGGTGTGGCTATGGTCTCAGGGATGGAAGCGGCCCTCGAATCTGCTCTTGGAAAAAGTATTACCGTATCACCAGACCCGCAGATGACCGGCGCACTCGGAGCGGCGATTCTGGCATCGAAGCGATTTGGCAAAGTAAAGACATAATCTATCTCGGACTGCTCTGTTTGTGCCGAGGGTATGCAGAGAGTATAATCTTTTGGATATTGTTACTAATTGAGGATATTAAGATGATAAATATGGAAAGAAGAAAACGCGTTATGCAGCGATCCATACGGCTTGGGCACTGCATTTGCGACCCCAAGAAACCATGTCCCTGTGACATTTTCAAAGAGAAGGATATATGCTTATGTGCCGGCGAAAGGCTTGAGAGTCCGACAGGCCCCATTGAATTGACAAAGCTCGTGGAAAAGGCCGGCTGTGCTTCCAAGATAGACCAGGCGTTCTTGAAACAGGTGCTGAAAGGTTTACCCGCTGTTAATGACCCTCGTGTGCTGGTCGGGATTCCGGCCGGTGACGATGCCGGCGTATATGATATGGGCGACGGCAGGGCACTGGTCCAGACGGTCGATGTCTTTACGCCTTCGGTGGACGATCCCTATATGTTCGGACAGGTGGCCGCGGCCAATTCAGTAAGTGATATATATGCAATGGGCGGCACACCCATGACCGCGGTCTCGGTGCTCGGTTTTCCTGTTCGCAAAATTCCCGACAGGGCGATGAATGAAATCCTCTCCGGCGGCATTGACAAGATGAACGAGGCCGGGGCGGCAATTATCGGAGGCCACAGTATTAACGACAGTGAAATAAAAGCCGGCTTTGCTGTAACAGGAATAATAGACAAGGACAAGATAGTAACCAACGCCAATGCACAAAAGGGTGATGTCCTCGTTCTGACCAAGCCGTTAGGAACGGGCATCGTGGCCTTTGCATCACAAATCGGCCGGGCCGACTCCGAGAGCGTCAAAGCATCTGCCCAGTCAATGATCACACTTAATAAAACCGCATCGCAGTTAATGGTCAAATTTGGCGCACACGCTTGCACCGATGTTACCGGTTTTTCTCTGTGTGGACATCTCTCGGAAATGGCCTTATCCAGCGGCGTAGATGTCGATGTAATCTGGGACAAAATTCCGTTGTTCCCCGGCGTACTCGAATGTGCCGCGGCGGGGATACTGCCCGGAGCTATCGAGCGAAACAAGGAATCCTGCTCAGAGCGTATAGTTCCTGTCGAGTCACTGCCGCAGGAGATGGTTGATATATGCTACGATGCCCAGACCTCCGGCGGCCTGCTTATCGCCATTGCCCAAAAAGATGCCGACGATTTTCTAAAGGCCTTGCACGACGAAGGCGTTTCCGCTGCTGCAATCATCGGCAAAGTTTCCGCAAAAGGTTCCGGCCTTGTTCATATAACAACCGACGGCAGCCGAAAAATACCTTCACCGAAGCCCGGCAAACCTGCCACAGAACCAGCCCCGACTGAACCGCAACAACAACTTGCTCCAGCGCAGTCGGAAACTGAAGAAGTCCCATGTTGTGCCGATGCCGTAAGCTCTGCCAGCCCGGCTAAGGCCGGTGGTTCGGACATAGCTAAGATTAAAGCTAAGTTTACGGATTTCCTCGGCTCGGCCAGTGCCCTGCACGGCCTGGATGCCTATACCCAGCAGGCGATGGCTATCGCTCTTTCGGTTGCGTTGCGGTGTGAGCCATGCCTTAAAATGCACCTTAAAAAAGCGAAAGAAAAAGGCTTCACCCAGGACGAGATTGATGAAGCCGCCTGGATGGGCATAAGCTTCGGCGGCTCACCAACAATGGTATTTTACGAGCAGCTTAAGAATTCTTAAAACGTATGATTCCTGAATAATGTGGCCTTAAGAAGCGTCTAAACATACGTGCGATTTCTTTCGGCGGTTTCTCATATCAATTCGCGCTAACAACCAAGTTCACCGTCGCGCATTATCGCGACCGGTGCAACATCTTGTTACAAGTCATTCTCATTCTGTGCCATGAGCCATCCATAAACAGTTATCAAGTTTAAAGTTGTTGAATCTGGCTTCAAAAGATGAATTCAAAGGACTGCACGCATACAAGCCAAATTGTATAGGCCGCTCTGCTGGTGCTGGAGGATTGACTCTACCCATTTCAGCTGATGTTTTACCTAAGCAGTGTAAATGAAAAATTCTCATTTGCTTAAAATCCATCCCATTGGGTGACGACTCGATAAGGAAATCTGGTCCTCGGCGGCTGAGGCGATACCACATGGCGGTTGTAGTGGGTATATCGGTTGTTGCCCAATCCGAATAGCCATTATTGGTAACAACGCTGCCCAATCGCGAAATTTTCTCATTTTCATATTCTATAGATGCTTTAAACCAGTTATCAATATCAAGATATATGATTAAACCGCATTGTTCAAACCTGGCTCGATATTCGAATGACACTTTGGCTGTAAATGAAAAATTGATTTCACTCTCAAGCAGGAGAGCATGGGCATTATCGTGTCTGAATCCATAGTAACTGCGTTGCCATAAATCCGTATTTGGTTCGGTAGTGATCTTAACTGATTGGTCGGTTATTTCAGATAACGTTGGTTGATTAAGCCATTTACCGGCGGGAAAATCTATGTTCATGATGTTTCCTCTGATGACTTGTAATCATGTATATCTGATTTTTGCATAACATCCAAAGCCTTTCGATATAAACTAAGCAAAGTATTTTCACTTCAGAGCTATCCTAATCCGCTATTTTCAATCATAGATAATGTCCCCCTGTTGAGCAAGGAAAAACAGGGAAAAAATGAGCCCGTTCTACCTTTCTCTTTTATCATGTGATCTGCATCTTGGGTTTACCCTGTGAGTTAGGCGCATCCGTCTTTGCAGCATGAAAAAGCTCGTAGTCATTTGACTATCCCCAGCCACACGTACGTATATTCAGTTGCTTCTAGCGCTGGCTTTCACCTGCGGAATACCGACCGGGAAATGACTTGTGAAAAACTCCTTCATAGGGCCGTCATAGAGCGCCACACGTACAGCGCCCCAGGTGGCTTGGTCGCCTGTGGCGTAAGTGATGTAGGTTTTCCCTTCCCATTCGAACAAGTCAACATCTGAGTTGTTGATCCCTTCGCCTGGACCGGCTTCGAGGATGGGATTGAACGGACTTAGTTCCCAGGTGCCCAGGTCTTCTGATCTCGCCAGGCACGACCCATATCCTCTGTGGTCTTTAATGGGGGAGTGAAGGTAGCTAACATAGTAGTACGGCGAAAAAAATACGTTCACCGGGCACGCGCTGTTTCCGCGGTCC
>JACNGQ010000307.1 GCA_014384025.1 Planctomycetota bacterium
TTATACACATGGTTTACGGCGCAGTGGATGGGCAAGTCCCCCCTCCTGTCCTGTTTACGCACGTCTGCGCCGCTTTCAATCAAGAACCTTACCATTTGGATATTGCCTTCGCAGGCTGCCGCCTGTAACGGATTACTACCATTGTCGTCCGGAAAGTTCACAATCGACTTATCCTTTCGCAAGATCAGCGTTGCCATGCCGGGTTTTGAGAAGCGAATTGCGCTGCCCAAAGCGATGCGTAGATCCCGCCGGCTGTCTATGTGTTTGACTGCAACCCTGAACATGTGCTCACGATTCTGCTTCAGGGCAAGATCTAGGGCGAATCCGATATTGCCTGACTTTACCTTCTTCAGACAACCTAGAAATGACGCCCGCGTCAAAAGGTGTCACTACCCCCAATCCTGTTCGGCACTTGTATTGCTACCTTACAATTTGCTGGCAATCTAGTGCTTTGTCACACAAAAATGTTAGGATAAAGCAACTCAAGGTTTTCCCCAGTACTGTGAGAGATCGAGCATTACAGACGCAACAGATGCCTGCTGCGTACAATCGCGAACCAGCAACTTTAAGGTTGACAAAGCACTAGGCAATCTGAACATTAAGAGGTGACCATTTATCGACATTTAGTGGTGTATTTTGCAATGCTGTTTCGGTGCGCGCAGCATAAACCCCAGCAACAATCCAGATGGGGAATGAGCATGTGAAAGATCAGTCAATCTTTTTCAATTTGGCAATATGAGCCATCAATTCTTCTTCATCAGCCATACCGCAGAAATACCAATTCAGCATCTCATAGGTGCGCAAGGTAGGCTTGCGCCCAGTCCAAAGCGATATGAGCATGCACGCAATAATCGCCGAATAGGTCTGCAATTCGATACCATTTTCATTGTGGCTCAGGAGATGACGACAGCCTAGGATATGTTTATAGAAATTAAAAAAGGTCTCTACGGTCCAGCGATAGCGAAAGGCCAGAGCGATGACCTCTGCTTCAACATCGACTAAATCGGTGGCGATTACAATGGTCTCGGATTGTTCCGGACCACCACGCCCCGTATGCAGACGTTTGGGATGCGGTTCACATTGGACTTCTACGATATGAACGGGGACTTCTAATGTTTTTCTGGTGGCGTCAGAACCGAGCCAAGCAATACAGTCACGTACTACACCAGCAGCGCGAGCTGCTGGTGAAATCTGCCGTTCTTCAATAACTTCACAGCAGTAATTATCTCATATGCGACAAATAAATGAACTGAGTGCATCAATAATCTTTTGGAACAGTTCGTATTTGGCATACCCTCTATCTGTAACATAAATACGGCCCGGTTCCAGATTGGCAGCGAGGACATCCTTCTCGTTACCATTGCCCTCGGTAATCGTGGCCTTAACCGGTACCCCTTTAAGAATCTCGAAGTGAACATGATTTTTGATCGCTCTATGCTCGTCATCAAGCCAAAGGGCCCACGTGATTTTGGGCAGGGCTTTTAAGAGGGTTCCATCTACCGCCGTGAGGATGCCGGGTAGATCTTCCAGATCCTTATTTTTAACCAGTGGTTTCAGTTGTTGGCTCAGTTCTTGAATAATCTCCAGCAGTAATGAGCTATCGAAGACTGTAGACGCTTCAGATAAACTGCCAAGGGAAGCTCTGGGTACACCCAGTTTCTTCTGTACCTTTTTCAGTTCACTGGCCTGCTGCACAGACCGTAGTGATGAGCAGATAGGATTGAATAAGTATAACAATATCAACGAGATATACTGATCCATATGCAGGTCACGATTGCCTGCACGATCTCTGTCACAACCGGCATCATGCAGCCTTTCGAGCATTCTGGAGATAGGCTTGAAATATTTGAAGCCTTGGACTTCGCGTTCCTTTATTTTATGCCTTTTTTTGCTCATCAAAGGCATTTAAGCAGGGCTGGACATGGCGCGCAAGATCAAAATAGGAAATTTCCAAGTTTTTTTTCGGAAATTCTCGCCCTCCAATTCACATCGCAATTCTCGTGCCGAACAGGATTGGGACCAGCCCTCTTTCCTAATATGCGCCCCTATCATGCAATTCAAATAAACCACACGAGCGGCGTTCCCCCAGGGCCTACCCAGCGAAGCTTTTGAAACCTTTTCACCAGGATACAACTTGATTTCGCAGTCTTTAAACACATAGCCGAATTTGTTGGCAGGTTGGCCATTTTTGAGTTTCTGGCTATGGGCGGTAATATGTGAATCTTTTCGGTTGTTGATGGTGCAGTCTTCAAATAACGCGATCCCATCTCCGTAAATAAAATCCGTTGTGCCTTCAATGATGCAATCCTTATGATAGGATCGTTTATTGCCACCGGTATAGTAGGTATCCTGATATCCAGTTATTCTGCACTGGTAAAATACGGCCCTGTCAGCATCTACCCGCAAGGCCGCGGCCTGTGCCCCCCCCTTTCTACTGTCGATGGTGTTTTGAAAGGTTATTTGTTCCGCAAAGAAATCATCGGCATAAATTCTTGTACTGGCGTAGTCCTTTGTCTTTCCCGCATGATCATCATAGGTGAGAATCGTGGTTTTGTACGATTCACCCATGAGCTTCAGCTTCTTTTTGTCTGATGGCGCCCTAATCTTTTCCTTATACGTGCCTGGCTTAATGAATATGACCGTACGGGTGGATCTATTCTTGGGCACAGCATTTATAGCATCCTGCACGTTTTTGTAGTCCCCACTTCCATCAGCGGCCACAACAAGATCTGGATGTTCACGTTGGGCATTGGCCATGCCCAGCAGAGTCATGTGGAAAACACAAATGAGACCGTATCGGCTGATGTTTGATATCGTTGTCATGGAAATGGCCTTTATAATAGTCTAATCAATACTGTTTAAATACTTCTCCAGCATGGTGTAACCATCGGCAGCAACCTTGTTCCTATCAGCAGCATTCTTGGGGTCCGGGCCCTTCGTAGTTTCCCATTCGTCAGGCATACCGTCATGGTCGGCGTCGGTGGGAGCTGTTGCGCTTTTCAGTTCCGGCCAGCCGCCAACGTCTTTCTGTGAATCAATAATACCGCAATTTGTTGATTTATCGGGCACGGCATTCTTTTGTTTGTATGTTGGCCCTTCATAAGTTGCACAGCCATTGCGGGTTTCTTCAATAATGCGTGCATCCACCGCATCGCGTTTGG
>JACNGQ010000066.1 GCA_014384025.1 Planctomycetota bacterium
TATTGACTATTTACGATTGATGGTTTGCTAATCCCCGATTACGACATTCGGGGACCAGTTTGACTTGGCTTTCTGGCCGGTAACTTCGCTTTCTCGCGTGTTTCGTTAGCCTTCTGGCTAATATATGCGTATTATACCATATTTTTAGCGAAAAATCAATGGAAATCGAAAATAAACTCCAAGACTTGACGCTATGTTCCTGATGGTTGTAAGTCGTTTTTATGTAAAGAGATAAAAATTTTGGAAATATTTTATTTTTGTTTTTTAAAGTGCGCGTTTTTTATCGAAATTGGCCCTGGATTACATGAATTTCAAGGTTTTTTTAGGGTATTTGCTCAGGCTTACAACCTCGAGAATTTTCTCAGGCGGCTGTCATTGACCTAAGTGCTTGGCTTTTTTGGTTTTTTTCAGACAAACTGCCTGAATATTCTTGAAACTGAGATGGAACTATGATATTATCGGACTTGAAGTTTACAGGAGTGGTTCAGTGAATTGTATATGGGAAATTCCAAATAAGGAGGATGCTTTAGCTCTGGAAAAGAATCCATCCTAATTTCCATGGAACCACGCCACCCGATGTGTTATGCTCACCTCTGATGGTGGAAATAGAGGTTCCAGACAGTAGGATAATGTGTTGGTCCTCTGGGGCCGAAACGACTTATCGGTTGGTTATACTGCTCGTACTAACTATTAATTACATAGGAGGTCTGCCAAAATGAAAGCGAGATTATTCTTAATAACATTGGTTTGTTTAGTTACGCTGGGGCACAGCGATACCGTAAAGGCAAAGGGGCTTAACGCCCAGCAACTCGCCGACCATGGGCTGCCCGCAGGACCCGCCCGTGATGTGCTACCCGGCCCGGGGGCCTTGATTCACCTACAATTCCATGATCTACTGAGTGTGCTCGAAGGCATTGAAGAGATCGTGGTTGCGGGCATACCGGATAAGGCTGCACCACCCGACGTCCAGCAACTCCTGCAAACCGAACATCCCCTGCTGACATTATTGGGAATGAAAACCTTGCAGCAGCCTCTGACACTTGAGGTTCTGGAACAGTCGACGGGCATCAATGCGCGCGGAACCATAGGCCTAACACTCTATCTGGGCGATCCGCGACGTATGTTTATATTGAGTCTGCCCACGCGAACGCGTGGACCCCTGGTCCCCTTACTCAATGCTGCTCTGCAACCCTCGGATATTGAGGAGGTGAGTGTCGGCGACCAAAAGGCGATACATGTGATTTCACAGCGAATCAAATTTGTGCCTGAGTTATACCTCGTTTCATCCAGTGATACTCTATACCTGTGCGGCGATCGTTCTTTAGTGCAGGCCCTGCACCTTACTCCCACAGCGCAACGTTTTGGTCAGGATCCCTTTATGAGTCGCGCCCTGCCGGCAATAGAAACAAAGCAGGTACGCATGGTTCTGAATCCGGCTATGGCCAAACCTCTTATACTACAGTTACAGGGGATTGGCATGATAGCCAAAAAGATGATTCCCCAACAGCGTGCTTCCCTTCTGGAAAAAATACCACAGGAGGCAAAGGAGCAAATCGAAATGCAGATGCGCATGCAACTGGGTGTGCGCGACCTGGAGCAATTGGCTGATTATGCCGAGTGCATGGTCATCGCGACCCTGGAGCAACTGATTGATTTCATTTCCGGGCGAATGCTGGCCTTCGAGGGATTCACTATGGCCACCAATCTTCAGGATGGCTTTGTGGAGTTTAATGCCAGCCTGCACTCTAGCCGCTTCCAGACGGAAACCTGTACCAAGTCCCTGCCGATGGATCAGGTGAAACGAGCTTTGGCCTGGCTGGGACCGGATTATCAGTCCTTTACGGTGACTGGGAAGAAACTTCAACCAAAGGCATCGCCGATCCTCTCGGCCTGGGCCAAACGTGTTCAAAAGCAGTGTGAGACGAAAAGGGTTGCCTGGCCCGGTTTGGTCCGTTTCGTTGAGATGTTAGACGAGCTAAGGCCGGTGCCGACGGTGGAGAGCCAAACGCCCTGGATTATAAGCACCCGGGCCCCTCTCCATCCTGCACCCTCGCTTAAGGATGCGGCCAGCCTGAAGGACTACTTTGTATCGCTTGAACTACCTGTCTATCGCTCTGTGAAGATTACTCCTGATCAAGGGCGAGATTTCCTGGAGACCTGTTTTCGGGAAGAAACAGAGGTATTGAATAGGAATCGTGAGTTGAACCAGGATTTTGCCAATAGCTTCCAAAAACAGAAACCCTGGTTTCTGCATCAAAATCGCTTTGATGTGGCACCGCTGGATGGAGGCGTCACCCGCTATACCCGGGAGAGTGTCTGGACTTCGCGCAGCGGCATATTTGGTTACGATCAGCATGAACTAGTGAACCGCAAGGTAGTGAATGCCCGACGTGTAGGCGATTACCTGGTTTATCATCGAGGCGCCCAAGGATCATCGTGGTTGGCCGGATTAGAAGCCATTCAATCCCATCGGATCGCCCCGGGAGTAATAGACCTGCTGGATCGGGTGCCCGAAGGGGCCAACTATGTTTCCGTCCAGCGTGTACTCCAGCATCTGCCGCGTTGGGTGGGCTGGATCAGCGACCTGGAGTCACATTTGCATGCGGACGCCCATAAATACTTAGAAAAGGCACAGGCCGCTGTTGATAGCAGCAGCAATCTGGAAACTGCAAAACACACGATTCGTGGTATGAAGATGCCCATGATCATCGGCAGTGTGAACATTCAACCGGAGACCAAGCAGGTTTACGCCCTATTACCAGCGGGTAATATGCCTTTGATGCTTCCGCGGCCCAAGGTCGTTCCCTTGGTAGAGAAGCTGTTCGAGGACTATGCGGCCCAGGCCGATAGCGTAGGGGGCAGTTTGATCTATACCAAGGTCAGCGATGAATCCTGTCAGTTCGCTATGCTGCAGAGCACGGCAGCACTTACAACTCTTACGCGAACGGTTGGTAACGCCCTATTCGAGAACTATCTCGCCACCCAGGAGCAGCGTGAACAACTCCAGCGTCAAATAAGCACTCAGCGTGATGGAGATGCCACAGCCTTTGATGAAGTGATCATACGCAATCCACAGTGGGCCTTCATCCCCCAGCCCCAACCCAAGGTGCCAGCAGAGCCAAGCAAGAAAATTCCATCTCGGCCAAAGGGAACAGGCAAACACATGGTCGATCTCTCCAAGTACTACAATGCGGCGTTAAACGAGACGTGGCATAAGGGCGGTATGTCGAACAACACCTTGAAAGACCTGCCCAGGGGGATAGAAACACTTGATGGTACATCCTTTGATATCCGGGGGATTGTCCAATTGTCTGGACAGCAGGCCGAGCGAGAACTTAGTGTAATATTTCCTGAAGAAGTAGCCCACATTACCGTGGGGCAGAAAGGGCAGAAGGTCCATTTTCTACATTGTTGTGGTTGGCCATCACCAAAGGGAACCTCTATTGGTACCTTTGTCATTCACTACCGCAATGGGGAAAGCCGTTCGGTTCCCATCGTTTATGGCGTTGACGTACAAGATTGGTGGATGAATGAAGAAGTCACATCAGATTCTAAACTTAATGTTGTGTGGAGGGGGAAAAACCACTCTGCACCGGATGGACCTCCCATCGGTGTGTGCAAGACGACATGGGTTAATCCATTACCAAATATAGAAATAGACCACATCGATTATGAGTCGGCTATGATGAACTCCGCCCCGTTTTTGATTGCGATTACTATAGAGTAAGAACAGGAAAACAAAAGACGTAATCACAGTGCTCAGTGCTCAGTTTAAAGCAAAAGTCGCCTTGGCAGCCATTAAAGGCGACAAAACAATAACTGAGCTGGCCAGTGAGTTTAATGTTCATCTGAACCAGCTCATTCGACATTTAATCCCAATGCTTTGGCGACGTCTTTATCGACTGTGACTTTTTGGTTTTGGCGATTTACAACGCCAAAACTGCCATCAAAAGTCCACATGCACCAGCCGATGCCAAATTTTTCACAAGATTCTCTGACATCCCGCAGCCATGCAGTTCTATAATTCGGGGGGCAGTAACGTTTGTATGTTCCCCACTCGTTGCAGATAATTTTTACGTCGTGTTTGTTTGCCCATTCAGATGCAAGCCTCATCCTGCCTTCAATCTTTTCGGCGTTCCAGCGCTGCCGGCCATAACTTTTTATATTATTGGCGGTCCTTTCATCCGGGTATTTTACTATCAGGTCCTTTACTGCTTCAGGAGAGGAGGGATAGGGGATATCACGCAACGGCTTTACCCAATCGGAGCTCCAGGATGCGCCTTGATGGGTGAATATGTGCGGTTCGTAAAAGTGGAAGTTGTAAATGATGTTTTGGTCTTTTAACGGTTCGAGCTCGAGCAGAGTATCGAGGTTCGACCATTGCGCGCCTGTTGCGAGAATCGAATGCCTGGGAGCACCTTTGTGTATCGCGGCGATTACTTTCTTTTGGACGGGAGGCCAATTCTCTTCTTTGCCGCTGAGGACAGGCTCGTTCATAGGTTCCAATATCACCCAATCGGGATCGAATTGACTTAAATGCCTCGCAAACGAGGTCCAGAAACGACAGAAGGTGTCGGTAAAGGTTTTATCCCGCCCCAATGGTCCAGAATAATCGCTACCGCCTTCTTTTTGAGAGATACTATGCAGGTCGATGATAATAGCTAAATCGTAAGAGAGGATTTTCCTTATCCCACGGTCCAAATATTTCAAATTTGTTTTGTTTAGGAAGTCCGGCTGAGTCTTGTCATAAATATTTGCCATATCGATTGGCACGCGAACATTCGTAAAGCCAAGTTTTTTGATTAACTGGAAATCAGCATCAGGGTAGCGTTTTTCCAGTTCATCAACTGAGCCTCGATTGAGCCAAAACCAACTCGGCATGTTTATCCCTTTCGCAAGCCGGGCTATTCGCACTTCGCTGAGGCCGTTGGTTTCAGAAGGACTCGCAGTTAATGGCGCAGTCAAAATATATCCAACAATTAATCCGGCAAGACCAAAAAGAAATAGTCTCTTAGACATTCTTAACATTAGATATCTCCTCACAGAAAAAGAATATATAGTTCACTGTAAGGATTAATTCTATAGGGATATTCGGAAGGAAGCAACCTTGAAAATCCATGGCAAGCTCATCTCCCGAGGATTCTCTCGCGTGGCCAACGGAAAAAAGCTTGACCGGAGGGGGTATAAATGGTATCCTTATGTAGTGAACCCCATTAGAGTCTGCGCCTATTCGATTCTCTAACGAGGTGAAATTATACGGAATAATCCTTTGCTTTTTCGAAGGAGGGCAAAAATGGGCAGTTTAAGTACAGGCTTTTTACAGTCAGCATCCCATAAAAGCATCAAAATGACAAAATTGCTTCTTTTATATCTTGCTGTCTGCCTGTTTGTTCTACCGGTACAGGCAAAATATGAGGGGGGTACGGGAAGTGCCAGTGACCCATATTTGATTTATACAGCCGAACAGATGAATGAGATTGGCGCCAACTCCGGCGACTGGAATAAGCAGTTTAAGCTTATGGCCAATGTAAATATGGACGATTTAGGCGGAACGGATTTCAATATGATTGAGACGTTCAACGGCATTTTCGACGGCAACAACTGTACAATTTCCAACCTCAGCATCTCTTCAGCATTAGCAGAAAATACCGGGCTTTTCGGTACAGTCGGTGGTGAAATCAGTAACTTAGGATTAATCAAGCCCAATATCATATCACAGGGAAGAAATGTCGGCGCACTGATAGGCTTCCTGGAACATGGTATTATCACAAACTGCTATGCCAGAGGAGTCGTGGTGTCAGGCAGCAATAATATTGGGGGCCTGATCGGCTTAAACACAGGCAGAGTCACTTTATGCTGGTCATCCGGCAGCGTCTCGGGCGATTCATACATCGGAGGATTAACCGGATTAACCGACGACGGAACCGTCAAACAATGCTACTCAAGGGCCAACGTAATCGGAAATAGAAATGTCGGCGGGCTGGTGGGCAAGACAACCGACGAGGCCAGCGAAGTTATGAACTGCTATGCAGCCGGTGCTGTTGATGCTGATAGATATGTGGGCGGGCTCGTAGGGCAGGTTGAACAAGGCAGGGTTTATAAGTGTTACTCATCAGGCAGCGTTTTAGGCAGGCAGGACGTAGGGGGGCTTACGGGATTCATCCGGGTATTGGGAAATGTGTCACGTTCTTACTGGGACACCCAAACAAGCGGCCAGCAAACCAGTGCCGGCGGGACAGGTAAAACGACCGTCCAGATGAAAAAGATGAACACATTTTTATCCGATGGCTGGGACTTCTGGGCCATGTGGACAATCTGTGAGGATATTGGCTATCCAGCCTTGCTGTCACTGATTCCCGCTGGGGACCTCGACTGCCCGGATGGCGTTAATTTTATCGATTATGCACTTTTCGCCAGCCAATGGGGCAGGGACAACTGCAGCCCTTCAAATGGTAATTGCCTGGGAGCAGATATCAATCAATCCGGTATCGTTGATTTTTGGGACTTGGAAATCTTTACTCAACACTGGCTCGAAGGTCTTGACTGAAATTACGAGCGTAAATCCAATTCCAAACTTTTTCACATTACCGGCCGTTACGGTGCATAGAGACGAATATCATCAAAGTACATCATACCTGAACCGCCGGGCTGCGGATTATTCCTGTCACCAAAACCAAGAGTAATCGTATTTACATTGGCGAGGTTCACGCCCTGGTCGGCAAAGCGCGTCAGGTCGATATTCCATTGCGTCCAGTTATTTATCAATGCCGCATTCGGATTATCATGAGTGACTACAGCGTTATCGTTTAGCGCAACATACATAGGCTCCGGCTCATTGCTGGCCATAGCTGCTCCTATTGCTTCATGAGTCCAAACCAGCGGACTGACCACACCGTTTGTTTGAATATCCGAGATTTGAGCTTCACATACCACGCCGGAGTTATGACTTGTCAGTGCTAAACCTATATAGACGTTCGGAGCCATTGTTATTCTCTGTGGATTCCATGACATGGCCCGCCAGTTGATACCATCAGCGGAGTAATAACCGTTAAAGTTTCCGGCGGCGTCACGATCTATTTTTACCCAGTATGGGGCAGTTATAGCCGTTTGCTCACTTGTCTCAACATCGGTGTCACTCACCGCATCAGCACCGGCCCCCAAACGTCCCTGGAATCTGCATCCATTCCCGGGAGTTAAATACACCGCAGCGAACTTCGAGCTCGGATTCAATGACTCGCGAATCATTACACCGATCTTGGCCCAGTTATCGGTATTCTGGACGCTCAGCACGCGGGCCGAAATCGAACCGGCCCCGGCCAGTTGCTTATAGGCATAGCGGAACTCATCGGCCTGATTCCAGATATCCGCGCCGGAGGCGGTCATAGTGAAAGTGCCTGCCGGCTCCTCCAGCAAACCTGCAGGATTACCTCTGAACCAAATCGTTAATGTGTTTATATTATTCGCTGTCCAGTCACGCGGGTATGTCAAAGCCAAAGTCGCCTCGGATTTACCGACACTGTTGTCGTAGGAGAATGGCATCGACTGAGAACCGCCGTGAACGATAGTTTTCTCAGCGAATGGAGCATTTGCATAACCAACGATGGAACCGTTTGCGGCCGGATTGTCGAATCCATCCACCCAGGCAAGATATATCCTGTTACTATCAGGTTCTGCCGGGTCGATGTCATTGTAAGCCTCAATATCGTCAACAATAAGGAAGTTGGCCGTAGTGAAGCTCCAGACGCCTCCTACCCAGGGACTGCCCGGATTGTTGTTATTGATTTCATCAACGCGCCAGTAGTAAGTAGTATCCCACTGAAGCACGCCGGGGTCATAGCTTTCAGAACCAAGGGCCCTTTTGCCTTTATATTCGGGTGAGCTTGGATCGGCGTTGCGTACAGCTTCTTCATCCGTTCCGAAATAGACCTCATGCGATTCGGCAAAATCTCCAGCTCCCCAGGTGAGAACAGTATCTTGTTTTAAATCGGAAGAACCGCTCATTGGATTTGCACCACTGGCCATTACCGGCAAAGAAAGTGCCGCCTGTGGAATGATTTGCTTTGGAGTTCGTTGACTTGACCAGCGCAGCTCTGCGACGGCACCGCCTTCGTTTTCATAATATTCCATTACAATGCCGTATATCTGCCCTGCGATAAGGTTTATCGCGGCCTTGTCCTCTGTGGGAGAACGGTCCACCCAATTATCCACAAGCTGCCGGCCTTCAACCCAAAAACGCACACCTTCGTCAGTTCTGGTATAGAACGTATATGTCTCGGTAAAAGCTGCTTCTACCTGACCGCTCCATCTGACCGAGAAGCCGTCCTCGCCGACCGACTCATCCGGAGCACCACTGCTCCAGTTAAAGTCGATTTGAGGATCAACACGGTTCAAAACCAGCTCCTCGAAATTCATACCTTTATAGTAGTCTGCCCGCACGCCCCCGCCGACTTTGGCAACCCTAAAACTCCAGATATCACCTTTATATGTTTGTAGACCATCGAATTCATCAACCCGCCAGTAGTAAATCTTATCCAATTCTAAAGTGCCGGGAGTAAAGGTCTTTGTTCCTCCCGGGAGCCCACCGGCGGCATTGTTCACATCGTCATAATTGTCTCCGAAATACACGTAATGTACTTTCGTCCCGAAACCGGCATCCCAGCTAAGGTTGGTGTTAGGATCAACAAATTTGGCGCCATTGGGAGGATTTGGCGTATAGGCAATCTTAGGGGGAACGGTAAAACTCCAGACATCGCCTTTGTGTACAGTAGCACCGTTGGCTTCGACCTCATCGATACGCCAGTAGTACGTCGTGCCGTTAACAAGGCCGTCGGGAAATGCAAAGCCGGGAAAACCAACAACCAAAAAAGTCGTAGCCTGGTTCCCCTGAAAAGTGCTCTCGGCTGAGTTGTTAACATCGTCAAAATTATCACCGAAGTAAACATCATGTGAGGCGGCACTGGTTCCCTGTGTCCATGACATACTCACCCATGTATCCTCATGTATGGAACCGTCGGCGGGTATGGGACCATAGGCCCGGAGCATCGCTCCCATCATAGCATCCTGAATTTCTTCGGCAGACAGCGCATGGTTGTAGATACGAACATCGTCCACAGCACCATTGAATGGGCCAACTCCGCCTCTATAGCCAGATCCGATCTGAAGTCCTGCATCGGTCTTCGAGCCAAGGGTGAAACCGCCGCTATTTACTTGCACGCCATCCCTGTAAAACGTCGCTGTGGTACCATCACAGGTGACAGCTATATGCTGCCACTCTCCTACCGGCAGAGTCTCACTGGTACCACCAACTCCTCCACCCTCGCGTCTGCCAAACCACATAATGCCGGTAGTTTGGTTGGCTTCGAGAAACCACATCATCTCGCCGATGGGGGCTGGATCCCAAGCATCTCTTTTGCTTATTAAGCCCTGCCATTCACCGGAAAGCCCGTTCCATTTCACCCACAGACCAAAGCTTAGCTGGTTGGTTCCCTCTGAAGGGTCCCATGTACCAAGGTTAACGTGGCCGCCGGAGGCACCTGAGAACTCCAGCGCCTTGCCGAATTTGCCGGTTATCCACTCCGGACCACCGTTTATCGTGCCTTCGTGACCGTTTCCGGAGGCATCTACCGTAGTGCTGCCGCTTCCCTCATTGAGAGGATAGTAGGCAACCAGCTCAGCAACCACAGTACCGGTACATAAGCCGAAAACTAAAATAAAAGAAATAAAATACATTAATTTTCCAAACATAATACTTCTCCTTCTATGATGATAGGTATCAATAACTTGGCAACATGCAAAAATGCCAACCTCCCGGGATACTCATGAAAATAATGAATCGTAAACTGAAATGTTTAAATTCAAGGGCAGAACATATTGCCACGATGACAAACAGCCTTATACCTCATACCCTAACTCCTCCCGTCTTTGAAAATCCATAAAAGAACCACACCTCAGATGACTTCAAAGCCGCTCAACTTCATATCGATGAAAACCATCTTCGGTAATCATTTTATACCAAATCACCGGTATTCCAGTCAAGGTAAATCTATTGAATAAACCTCCTTCTAAAACACCATTAAATAAAATCGGTGTCCTTTTTTTTCTTGCCTTTTTATACACTTGAGGTAAATATTACAGCAAGTCAATAATTTGGAGATTATTAGAATGATAGGCAAAAAGATAAGACTCGAAAGAATCATCGACCGCAATTCGAACAGGACGGTAATTATACCGATGGATCACGGAGTTACGGTAGGGCCAATTGATGGTCTTGCGGACATGCGGACGGCTATCAGCAACGTTGTAGCCGGCGGCGCCAACGCCATCCTAATGCACAAAGGAGTTGTTCAGGCAGGTCACAGAGGCACAGGCCAAGACGTCGGGCTGATTATTCATCTTTCCGGCGGAACGTCGCTTAGTCCGGACCCGAATGCAAAGGAGCTGGTTTGCAGCGTAGAAGAGTCAATCAAGCTTGGCGCCGATGCCGTCTCCGTTCATATAAATCTTGGCGCCGAGACCGACAAAGAAATGCTGCGCCAGTTGGGACACATCAGCGAACGGTGTGCGTTTTGGCAGATGCCACTGGTCGCAATGATGTACGCACGCGGGCCAAAAATCAAAGACGAATACGACGTAAACAATGTAAAGCACGCCGCTCGGGTCGGGGCCGAACTCGGCGCCGATATAGTTAAGGTGGTCTATACCGGCAGTGTGGAAAGTTTCAAAGATGTAGTCAATGGCTGTCCCGTTCCGGTGGTAATAGCAGGGGGGCCCAAAATGAGCAGCGATGAGGATATTTTCAAAATGGCTGAAGGCGCTCTGGCGGCCGGTGCTTCGGGCCTCTCGATAGGCCGAAACGCCTTCCAGCATAAAAACCCGACCAAGATGGTACAGGCACTGAGCAAAATGGTACACAACAACGCAACCGTCGAAGAGGCAATTGCAGAACTCACTCAATGAATTAAATGCTAAAGGCAAAAAATGAGAAGAAAAATCACAACAGTCTTAATAATACTCTGTTGTGAACTCTGTATTGTAAATTGTTTTGCAAAATCTAAAGTCGTCAAGGAAAAACCTAATCAATCCGCCTACCTTAAACCCATTGCTCCGGACAAGCTCAAAGAAGACCTGGACTTCCTCTTTAAAACAATCGAAGAAGTGCATCCGAATATATATGCCTATATAAGTGAAGAAAAATACGCCACGATTAGACATGAGCTTTACAAGCATTTCGATCATGCAATGAATGTCTCTGAATTTTACCTTTATGTTCACACGGCAGTTTCTTGTCTTAAGGACAGTCATACCAGGGCCGAACGGCCTTCTAACTTCATAATGCCCCCAATTACCGAATCCATGCGGGCATTGGGCGAGAGATTAAAAAGACTTGTAGAAGATGACGGAAGCTCCTGGACCGATGCTCAATACGTTCCGGCTCCTCGTAAGAAAGAATACACGGGACCGTATTCGTACCATTTCTTTCCGGAATATGATACCTGTTTAATTGTTATCAATTGGTTTGGGATGCCGGATCAGATCGGACAATACGCCAAAATGTTTCAAGAAACCCTTAAAGAAATCAGAGAAAAAGGAGTAACCCATTTAGTGATTGACGTGAGGGAGAACAGTGGTGGTTGTGGATTGGCTGGCGACGAGCTTCTAAAATATTTGGTTAATAAGCCTTTCAGGCAAATTGAAAAAGTTGAACAGAGGATTTTTCCTGCTTTTTTTGAACTATGTGAACAATATGGTCTAAACATTAACCAAGTCATGGCAGATGAGTATGGAATCGATGTAGAAAACCTGAAATCCAAGAGAGATTACAAACCTGGGATAACAGTTACCGGACAAGTACCGTTTAAGAACCCACATAAATCCTCAGATAGATTCAAAGGGTCAATCTACTTACTTATAGCAAGACCAACGTTTTCAGCGGCTTCGAATTTTGCGGCTTCGGTGAAATTTTTTAAAACCGGAATTTTGATAGGTCAAGAGACAAGTGGCAAAAAAGACCATTACGGCCAGGTTGTGCCGATTCAATTGCCTAATTCCGGACTGAAGGGTCAAGTTTCTACTGCTCACTTTTTAACGGTTGGTGGCATGGAAGATAGTGGTGGTGTCAAACCTGATTATGAGGTCAGGCAGAAGCCGGAAGACACGGCAAAAGGCCGGGACACAGTATTGGAATTTACTCTGAATCTTATCAGCAGCAGCGGGGCTGTGTCTTCAATATGTTTGTGAGTATATCTATGACACAATAAGCAGAGAGAGGTAAACTATGTCAGAAAGTATAGACCGCCGGGGTTTTCTCAAGAAATCCGTTATCGCGTCGGCTGGTGCGTCAATCGGTTTAAGTCTTAATGAAAAAACCGTATCAGCAAACGAATCAGTTGTGCCGGCTTTGGATGTCTCCAAAAACACTTTGCCAATGGGCAGGATTGGTAATGTTAAATTCAGCAGGCTAATCGCCGGGGGCAATCCCTTCAGCGGCTGGTCGCACAGCAGAGACCTAAAATATATCTCCGAATTATTCAAGGCCTACAGCACCGATGAAAAGATTTTTCAGACACTTCAAATGTACGAAGAGAACGGAATAAATACAATCCTCGCGGGCGGCGTCAGGGTGCTCGATAAATACTGGAACGAAAGAGGCGGAAAGATTCAATGGATTGCTCAAACACACCCGAAAGCAGACGACCTGACAACTAATATAAAAAGGGCAATTGATAATGGAGCTGTGGCCGCTTACGTACAGGGTGGAATCGGAGATAAATGGGTCAAAAACGGCCGTGTTGACCTCCTTGCGAAAACTATCGAATTTATCAAGCAAAACGGGATTCCCGCCGGTATCGGCGCACATTCGATTGAAGTGCCGATTGCATGTGAAAAGGCCGGTGTAGAAGCTGACTTTTATATGAAAACGCTCCACCACGGCAATTACTGGTCCGTTACACCGAAAGAAGAGCGGATCGAATGGAATGTCGATAGCTTCGGTCCGGATGACTATGATAATATATGGGCACTCGACCCGGAACGAACCATTGAATTTATGAAAACAGTGGACAAGCCATGGATAGCTTTTAAGACTTTAGCCGCAGGTGCCATCCATCCGAGTGAGGGTTTCAAATATGCCTTTGACAACGGGGCGGATTTTGTTTGTGCGGGCATGTTCGACTTTCAGGTTACAGAGGACGTAATTATCGCAAAAGACGTGCTCTCAAAAGCAAACAGACAGCGCCCCTGGAGAGGGTAAAATTTTATAAGGAATCTATTATGAAACGCCGTTCTGCGATTATCGTTTTGGTAGCAATATTGACGGTTGTAATTCTGCTTTTTGTCCCGGCAAATACTTCGATAGGCCAGAACAATCCGAAACTCGTAAAGGCCAAAGACGGCTCCGGTATAATAGGTTATAAAGATACACCCATCCTTCCCTGGTGCGGCTATCACGTGCACGATCCCGACAGGCCTGCGCCTAAAAAAGTCACCCCCGCCGAGCCGGACGTAACAGGAAAAACCGGCAAAGCTCCAACAGATGCAATCGTCCTCTTCAACGGCACAAATCTCCGGCAATGGCAAACCTCCGACTGGAAAATCGAAAATGGTGAGCTTATCGCCATGACAGGGAATCTCACAACAAAACAATCCTTTGGCGACTGCCAGTTGCACATCGAGTGGATGGCCCCGGACCCACCCCAGGGCGGCATCTGGGACCGCGGCAATAACGGCGTGATGCTGATGGGCCTGTTCGAAATTCAGATTTACGATTCATACACCGAAAAGCTCTATCCCGACGGCCAGGCGGCCTCGGTTTACGGCCAAACCCCGCCGATGGTAAACGCCTGTCGCCAACCCGGCCAGTGGCAATCGTTCGATATTATCTTTTTCGCGCCCATTTTCAAATCCGGAAAACTCGAAAAGCCCGCTTATGTTACCGTTCTGCATAACGGCGTCCTCGTCCACCACAACCAGAAAATCTACGGCCCGACCGGCCATAGAATATTGGCTCGATATGAAAAGCCCATCTCCAAAAAACTGCCGCTCAGTCTCTCGGCCCACAACAATCCCGTACGCTTCCGAAATATATGGATAAGACCACTATGAATGTGCATTTAGCTTTATATTAAGTCTGCCATAAAACATAGCTACCCACTGCTGAGGCACAAGCTATACTAATGTTATCTATATAAAATTATCTGCCTTCCTGCAAGGGAACTCCCTTGATTATGAAAGGGAACATGTTTTTGACAGGAGCCTTGCTCAAAAATAAAAGCGGAACAAAAAATAATAAATAAAATACATAACCGTAACAAGACGGTAACAATTGAATGGTAACTTACCGAAAAGAACATAACAAGAGACTGTATTCTGTGAAAAAAAACGAACGATTAAAAATAAAATGGAAGGTTGAGAAAATGAACACGCATCGTACTTATCCGTTTGTCTCAATAGGTATAATCTTCATTATCACACTGGTAACTTCAGCAGCGACTGGTTCCAATTCCGACAATATGCCGAACAGAAACATCGAAGGCATTTGGACAGCTGCCGCTGAAAAGCCGGGTGCCCCCGCACCACCCGTTGTATTTCGGATTGCAATAGACGCCGATGGTACACCAAAGGCCTTCATGGAAAGCCCCGACCAGTTGCACAGGACGCTGATGAATAAAGTCACATTTGAGAACGGCCATCTGCACATCGATGCGAAATCCATAAAAGGAGCATATGATGGACAGATCGAATCTGATAGTATGACCATCAAGGGCAACTGGAGCCAGGCCGGCCGTTTGTTTCCTCTCATGCTCAAGCGCACCGACGAGCTGCCCAGGCCGAACCGCCCGCAGGAACCGAAGCGGCCATATCCTTACGATGATGAAGAAGTCGTCTATGAGAACAGACAAGCCGCTGTAAAGCTTGTCGGCACGTTGACCCTGCCGCGAACCAAAGGACCGCTCCCGGCGGTATTGCTAATAGGAGGTTCCGGAACCGATGACCGCGATAACGGTTTTTCACATCGGACCTTCCTCGTCCTTGCCGATTACCTGACGCGTCGAGGTATCGCCACCCTTCGCGCAGATAAACGTGGCGTCTGGAAATCGACCGGTAACTTTTTCACTGCAACGACCGAGGATTTCGCAAGGGATGCACTCGCCGGCATCACCTACCTTAAGACCCGCAAAGAAATCAATCCCGCTCAAATCGGCATTATCGGCCACAGCGAGGGCGCTATGATTGCGACCATGCTGGCAACCCAATACCCTGATATTGCATTCATTGTCCTGATGGCGGGAGCAGGCATGCCGCTTGATAAGCTCCTGGTCACTCAGAATTGCCTCTATGCCGAAGCCGATGGAGCCAGCAAACAAAAAATCGCCCTTCTACATGACTGGTACGAACGTTATTATGAAATTGCAATCAATGAAAAAGATAATGCTCTCGCCGAAAAGAAGATACGCAAAATATACTCCGATCTTACCGATGAACAGAAAAAAATGCTGGATTGGTCTGAGGCAAAATTGAATGACGAAATCAAGCGCGTACTCTCGCCCTGGTACCGTTATCTGCTGGCGTTCGATCCCAAAGCATTTCTGATTAAAGCAAAGTGTCCCGTACTTGCCATAAACGGCCAGAAGGATTTGCAGGTCGAACCCGATGAGAATCTAAGTGGTATCGAGCAGGCGTTAAAAGCTGGAGGAAATCGACACTACATCGTTAAAAAACTTCCCGGCCTTAACCATAACTTTCAGACCGCCATAACCGGTGCCGAATCAGAATACGCCCAAATAAAAGAGACATTTGCTCCTTCTGCAATGAAAACCGTAGCAGATTGGATTCTAAAACAAGCCGGAGAGAACATACGTAATAGATAGAAACACTCTTTCAACGCCGTCTATATTCTTATTTGCATATAAAAATCGCTATGCCGGAACCAAACAGGCGTTCGAAAACATCTAAAAGTCAAACACGTCCAACCTAATACAGCACCGATTTAATCGTACAATTAAAATCTCTCGAAGAAGACGCTTCGCAGATTATATCAATCAATCTTCTTGCCGATTA
>JACNGQ010000366.1 GCA_014384025.1 Planctomycetota bacterium
ATGAAAAAGACAGGTTTAACGAACAGTCCAAAGCCCCAAAAAGGAAACCTACGAATTCTTACGTACGAATTTATAAGCTTTTTATGCAAAACAAACCCAAAGTCAAGTACGCTAAAATTAACTTAAACACTTTTATAGCAATGAGATACGAAGAAATGGACAATTGGTTATTCAGACAAACAAAGCCAATTCAAACCCAATTCAAACCCAATTTAACCCAATTCAAACCCAATTTAAGCCAAAACAAAGCCAAAACAAAGCCAATTTGTCGAAAGGCCAAAAATGAAAGCTTTTGCGTGGATAAGGGGCTTTACAATGATATTAATAATGTTACTCGCGAAATTTACCACCCTAAAGGGTGCCAATTCAAACCCAATTTGTCGAAAGGGCAAAAATGCTGGAATTTACCCTGAGTTTATCCCCGGGAGCTGCTCACCTGACTCGCAGCAGGGGAGTGTGTGCCTGCTTGCTTGCCGGATATTTCTTAAGAATCGTCTGCCTTTTGAAGCGAAGATTTAAGCCGCAACTTTATTTTTTCTTTTTCTTTTCTTTTTTGGGCTTCGGCTCTTTAGGTTTTTTAGGTGGTTTTTCTTTTTTGGGCGTTTTCTCTTTTTTGGCCTTAGGCGCTTTAGGAACTTTCGGCTTCTTTTCTTTTTTAATCCTGGTAGCACCACCGCCGGCCATAAATGCCACACCGGCAACCAGCAAGGCCACCACCGCGGCTCCACCCATAATAAACCAGATGAAAGCCTGTATGCTCGAAAGAATAGAAGGCATCACTGCTCTCTGGCCTGAGACAGCCACAACCGCCGTGTATATGATAACGAGCAAAGGTAAAAACAGCAGCATTCCCAATGTATTACTTGACATATCCGGTGCCGCTTCCATATACGGCTGGCCTAATGCCATCGAAACATCCAGGGCTGATTGCGGAACCATAGCTGTCTCTTCCTCAGGCATTTCTCTTGCTTCAGCAGCAACTGCCGCAGCAGAATCACCCCCGCCTTCCTCGAAAGCCGGTTCGGCGCCTTCGACTTCATCCGTGTATATTTCGTCAAGAATACCGCCTAATGATGTGTCATCAGCCTGCAGTGAAAGGTCCAGCAAACCGGAGCCGCTTCCGAAACTATCCAGATTTACATCTCCTTCGATCTCTTCCAGCGGCATTTCAGGCCCTGTACCTGCTGTACCCATGGGTATTGCCGTCTCGGCCAGCGTATCATCCGTTATCTCGTAATCGGCATCGGTTTCGCCGAGAACGCTGATTCCTTCACCTGTCAGGGCCGTGTCCGCATTTGTCAATTCACTCGGTGCTACGGGAGAACCAGTTTCCGGCGCCAACAAAATCTCACTTGTGCCCATAGCCTCTTCCGCTGGTGCCAGCATCTCAGCTTCCAGAGCTTCCAGTTCAGGGTTTTCATCGGCCGGAATTCCAAGCTCAAATTCTTCGGCTTCGGGAATTTCAGGTTCTAATTCTTCAAGCTCTGAGACTTCCAGTTCCAAGGCTTCGGGCTCCAACTCTTCGGCTTCCATGTCTTCCGGTTCCAGTTCTACGGCTTCCAGTGCTTCTTCAGATGCTTCGGACATCAATGCTTCGACTTCCTCAACCTTGAAGAGTAAATTAGGGCCATCGCGAAACTCACGCAAGTTGCCTTCCTGGACAATCTGTTTGATTTCCTTCTCTGTCTTATTGAGCTTCTCGGCGGCTTCCTGTAATGAATAAAACATCCCGGCCATAATCACCTATCTCCTACATGAAACATCGTGTCTTACCACGGTTTGTGCAAGCTAAAAACAAACACTATTATCAGTTATTGTATCCGGAACTCCTGCAATATGCAACCTTTTTTTTAATGAAAATACAGTAAATCGACAGTCCGAAGGCCATTTTATAACATTTCGGTCTTCAAAAACGTAACTATCTCAAAATCTACGCCGTTTATTGTATCCGCAACATACTATGAGCGGGACTTTACAAAAGGGAAATAATGAATTAGTTTCTGGAAAACCACCAAAAATTATAGGACCATTCAACATTCTTTCCTTGACGGTAAAGCGGCTGATTTGGTATAAAAGATATCAGTGAAACCTGTGTCCGTGCATGAGGATTTTTTCGGATTTTGATTCACTCACTCGCGGATTCTTCTTAGTTTTGCGAATAAAGGAGGAGCTATTATGAATTCTGAAAGGCGCAAGGTTGTAACGAAAACTTTGTGCCTGACTACGAACATTGTTACATCTCAATTCATAACCTATATTCATTTTAAGGAGGACTATTATGTGTAGAAAAATGATTTGTTTATTTTCTTTTGTTGTGCTGGTGGTTATGAATAGTAATGCCCCGGCCGGTTTTATCGACGATTCGTCTCTGGTCATATACTTTTCTTTTGACGATGTTGGTGAAATTATCGTGAATCAATCCGGCAACGGCCATGACGGTACTGTCGATGGCGACATCACAGCAGAGCCCGCCGGCAAGCACAATGGAGCTGCCAAATTCGATGGCACGCGTGGACCAGCAAGCCATAGTTTCATCGACATGGATGGTGAAAATTTCCCTGCCGAAGAAGTTCCGACAACCGCTATGACGCTCGCGGCCTGGATAAAATGTGAGAATACAGGCGATCATCAGACTTTATTCAATGCCAGAGCATCTGACGGAACCTGGCTTATTCACCCTGAGGCCCGCAGTAATGGCGAGTTCAGGTGGCTGCTTCGCTCTGCGGGCGGGTCAACAATCTTCGACATACGCGCAGGAGTTGTAACATGGGACGAATGGCTCCATTTTGCGGGCACATACGACAAGGCGTCCGGCAAGGCAAACCTGTATATCAACGGAGAAATGGTCCATGAGGAAAACGTTTCAAGCCCTGCGGATATTGCCGGTGACTGGGGCAGTGGTGCCCGTGTTGGATACGATATTGATGATGCAAGAGCATTCACGGGACTTATGGACGATTTCTTAATGTTCAGGCGGGCACTATCGCTGGCCGAGGTTAATAAACTTATGCAGGGTATTGGTTCTCCGTTGGCTTTTGGGCCAACGCCGGCTGATGGTTCTTTACATGAAGATACCTGGGCGAATGTCAACTGGTTTTCGGGTGATAGAGCAGCCTCGCACGATGTGTATTTCAGTGATGACT
>JACNGQ010000150.1:0-20078 GCA_014384025.1 Planctomycetota bacterium
ATGTTATAATTGAAAGAGTGCCTAAAGTGACTAAAGTGCCTAAAGTGAGCTAAATTTGGATAATTGATGCTCATAAACTCGAAATCCAAATGACTCAAATTCAAAACTCCTAATTCAAGGCAAAAAAAGCCTGCCTCTATAATTAGAGGAGTGTGCTGTTTTGAGTCGAAAATTTGGCTATTTTTTTAGCTTGTTGCTCGTAAGTTGTTATTTAGAAAGGAGATAAAAAATTTTGAAAATTTAGATTTTTGTTTTTGAGTGTGAGCGTTTTTGACCGAAATTTCATCGAAATTTCGTTCGTATCTCGTATCTCGTGAAGCGTATTGCGTAGTATTGACGGTTTTAAGCTGGCTTTGGCGTCTTTGGCCCTACCTTTCCTCGAAGCAAGCTTCTGCAAAAGGCCCGGCCTTATCCGCCGGTTTCCCAATAGAATGGGCCCCCATTAGTGAAGCCAGCTAAAAAAGGATCTTTGTTCTAAGGGATCACTATGATGATTAATAGGGATTTTGGGTGAAAATTGGTTGATCCGTTTGACTTCGCTCAGGACAGGTTTTTGTTGGTTTTTGGTTGGTTCTAAGCGGTTTTTGCTGAAAATGAATGTTTTTTTTATAAAAAATGGTGGGGCTTGCCCCACCCTACAAAACTGTCGATCCTGAGGGAGAAAAAGTCAGATTTGGTTGTTGTTTTCCTTGACAGATTAAAGTTTATTTGTATTTTATTAGGGTATAATAGTGGCTGGTATTACTCTGAACAAAAAGAATTTCGGGATGTTATGCGGAAACCATATATACATTGTTAGCCAAGAGTAGATGTAATGCCTAAAACATGTGCATTTTGTGATGGTGAAAATCCCCTTACCAAAGAACACGTATGGCCAAGCAGTTTCCTAGAACGTATTGGTAAAGGACATGCTCACTATTCGCCAAAGAGCGGTAGGGTGCATGGCGGTGATTATATTGTTCGTGATGTTTGCCAAGAATGCAACAATGTGTACCTATCTCCACTTGATGAATATTTCTGTGCATTGTATGACAGGTATATGTCTACTCCATTTGGTGCAAACAGTTCGGTAACGTTAGAATATGATTATGATATGCTTTGCCGGTCGATGCTAAAGATCGCATATAACACTGCTCGTAGTGCTGGAAGCGAGACAGAGCCATTTCATCGATTATGTGATTATATATTGCACGGCGGCTCTTGCCCAGATGGTGTGGCTCTAATTGCGGAACTCGTTTCTCCAAGCTACATAGAGGACAGCAGTGGCCCTGTTGTAAAAGTCAAAGAAGTTCTTCCATGGATGTACCGATCAATACGGGCAGGCCTAATGACGCCTAATGGGAATGCAGTCCTGGCCCGCATTGTCGCAGTAAATTCATTCTTTTTCCATTTACTGCTCTCTCGCAATTCAGAAGATTTCAATTGCTTTGAATTGGCTAAAGCAGAGTTCCTTTCAAAAATCAAGGGAACGGTAGTTCTAAACAAAAATGCAATGGAAGTTAACTTGCGAAGTTCGCCACAGGACAGTCTGAGGTCTATCCTTCCATTGTTAGTGAAGAAAAAAGATCAATATTCCAATTTCTTTAACCGACGAAAATAGCCAAAATGATGTTTAAAAGGCGGATCAAGATCGACTCGCTATTCGTTTTGGACGCTGCCACAGATACACTTGAAATCTAACAAGGTGTTCCAGAGAGACACCCCTGACCACCTGCGTTAGGGAACGAGTATGATATCGTATGAGAATACACGGTGGGGCAGGCCCCACCCTACCATTTTTGATGAGACATGATGAGAGTTACACCTTACAAATATTAGAGAATGATATATTAGATGCCGTTAGGATAGGGCATTATGCCTAATTACATACGCGCCAAATTTGAGGGAGGGTTTTACTTTTTTACTGTTGTTACCTATAAGCGTGTGAAGTTATTCCATTCGGAACTTACACGTCAGTGCCTGAGAAACGCAATTCGAGAAACACAATCAAAACATCCTTATGAGACTGTCGCATTTTGTCTTTTGCCGGAACATTTGCATTGTGTATGGAAGCTTCCGGAAAATGATTCGGATTTTTCAAAAAGATGGTTATCGATAAAAGGATTGTTCAGCAAAGAATATTTACAATTGGTTGGACGTCAAAAACAAGTACCAGAATCCAGAAGACGCAAAGGAGAGGTTTGTTTATGGCAGAGGAGGTTTTGGGAGCATAGAATCCGGGATGAGAATGACCTGCAGCAGCATGTGGATTATATCCATTATAATCCTATCAAGCATGAATTGGTTGGCAGGGTTGAAGATTGGCCTTGGTCAACGTATCATCGATATGTCAGAGAAGGATTTTACGGCAACAGTAATGATTTCGAGGACGTTATTAAAAAAGCAGTAGAGGCTTTTGGAGAATAACAAAATGGTGGGGCAGGCCCCACCCTACAATTTAAAAAAACAAACGTTTTTCACATTGTAAAGATTGAGATTGGCGCGTCCGCCCCGACGATGATATTATCTTTAAGCTTGTAAATATAGGATTTGGGGGGTATATTTTTTGTCATGTCAGGTAGTCAGGATTTGTAAGGAGTTTTTAAAGATGAATACTAAACTTGTGGTTGTCGGCGCGGCCGGGAGGATGGGTAAGCGGATTATTGCTTTAGCGGTCGAGGCCGGACAGTTCGATATAGTTGGAGCTGTAGAAATAAAGGGCCATCAGGATATCGGTAAAGACATAGGTCTTTTAGCAGGGACTGGGGCTATAGATATTAAACTGGCCGATACTTTTCCAAAAGGCGGTGAGGTGGCAATCGATTTTTCGTTAGCTGAAGCGGCGGACAAGACGCTCGATTACTGCCTGGAAAATAAGCTGGCCCTGGTTTCGGGGACTACGGGGCTGAGCAGTGCGCAGCGGGAAAAGTTCAAGGCGGCATCTGAGGAAATCCCGATTATATACGGGACTAATATGAGTGTGGGGATGAATGTTCTTTTCAATCTTGTCGGCAAGGTCGCAACGATGCTCGGCGATGAATACGATATAGAGATAACCGAGCAGCATCATCGCTTTAAGAAAGACGCCCCGAGCGGCAGTGCCCTTACGCTGGCTGAGAATATCTGCAAGGCGACCGGACGGGACATCGATACAACACTTACACACGGCAGGAGCGGAGAGAGCCTGCGGAAAAAAGGCACTATCGGGATGCACGCGGTGCGGGCAGGTGACATCGTCGGCGATCACTCGGTAATATTCGGGACATTGGGCGAGACGGTCAGCGTCAATCATACGGCCAACAGCAGGGACACATTCGTAAGGGGGGCGCTGCGGGCGGCAAAATGGCTTGTGGGAAAAGGGCCGGGGCTGTATTCGATGGCGGATGTGCTGGGGATTAAGTTTTGAGTGTTTAGCAAGAACCGCGTGTGCAAACAAGTTGCACACCCTACCTTTTGATTGACGATTGATTATCAGGAGATTTTTTTATGGTGGGTAGTCGGTTCCTTTTATGCCGCGGATTGTTAGGTTTGCGTCGGGGAGTCGGTCATTTGCGGGGTGGATATTTTTGGCTTTGAGGTAAAGGATATGGCCGTCTGCGAAAAGAAAATTTCTGCTTCCTTCCCAGGTCCACCAGCCGGGGTCGTTGGCGATGGGGGCATGACTGCTGAGCCATTCGCCGATGAGAATTTTTCCGGCGGGATTTGCGACGTCCAAGTTTCGCTGGGGGATAGAGAGCACGGGGTTAGCGTAGGTGTCGGCGGGGCTGTTCATATCGTCAATTTGCTCGGGGCTGTGGTATAATGCCATCGAGTAGGCGTAACTGGTGGACTCGAATTTTTGTTTGGAAGTTCTGTCTTGTGAACAGAAGAGGATTGAAGGATTATTCGGGTCGATTTTGACGCCTATATACGGTTCGACAAGGAAGCGCCAGCCGCGACCCATCCACAGCCAGTAGGCCGGTTCTGTGGATACAGGGTCCTGCGCGCTGGGATAAAAATGGTCGTTTTCATTGAGGTAGAAGTCCATGGCCAGGCTGATTTGCTTTAGGTTGTGGGCACAGGTAAGACGGGCGGCCATAGACCTGGCTTTTCTAAGCGAGGGCATTAGAATGGAAAGGAGGAGTGCAATTATTGCTATGACAACGAGCAATTCAACGAGGGTAAAGCCGGGGTGATTTGATTTTCGAATTTTGGCTTTCACTCTTCCACCCTATTCAACGGTAACACTTTTCGCAAGGTTTCGCGGTTTGTCCACATCGTGTCCGCGGAGTACGGCGGCGTGATATGCCAAAAGCTGAAGCGGTACAACGGTGAGCATCGGCTGGAGGATCTCGGGGGTAAAGGGGACGGTAATCAAATGGTCGGCGTGCTGTTTTATGTTTTCGTCACCTTCGGTGGCGACAACGATAGTTTTGCCGCCGCGTGCCCTGACTTCAGCGATATTGCCCATAATTTTGTCATACTGGGGCCCGGCGGTTGCGATGAAAACCGCGGGCATGCCGTCAACAATTAAGGCAATCGGGCCGTGCTTCATCTCTGCGGCGGGCAGGCCCTCGGCGTGAATATAGCTTATCTCTTTTAGCTTCAGCGCGCCTTCAAGAGCAACGGGATAATTAAAGCCTCTGCCGAGGAACAGCCAATTTTCCTGGTCCATATTTTCCGAAGCGATTTGTTTGATATGGTCGGACTGTGAGAGTATCTGGCTTATCTTGTCCGGTATTTGTGAGAGCTCCTCGATGTATTTGCCTGCCTGGTCGCTGCGGATGTGTCTTCTTCTGCCTAATTCGATTGCGAGCATTGTCAAGACCGCAACCTGGGTGGTAAATGCTTTTGTGCTTGCGACTCCGATTTCCGGCCCGGCGTGCAAATATACTCCTGCATCGGTAGCCCTGGCGATTGAGGAGCCGACGACGTTAACGATACCGAGGACGGTTGCTCCCCTCTCTTTTGCTTCCTCCACGGCTGAGAGGGTATCGAGAGTCTCGCCGGACTGACTTATCGCTATAACTAAAGTGCCGTCTTCGATGATTGGATTTCGATATCGAAATTCGCTGGCGTATTCGGTTTCGGCGGGGATACGCGCCAAATGTTCAAACAAAAATTCTCCGACCAAACCGGCGTGAAAGGCGGTTCCACATGCGGTGAGGATGAGCCGTTTGGTGCGCGTCAAATCTCGCAGGTAAGAATCTATGCCGCCAAGTTTAATCCTGTTGTTTTGAGGGTCGATTCTACCTCCCATACAGGTGGCGAGAGCTTTGGGCTGCTCAAATATTTCCTTGAGCATATGGTGGGGGAAAGTGCCCAGCTCGATCTGTTCCAGCGAAAATTCAATCTGCCTTAGCTCTTTGCTGATTGTGATATTTTCAATTGTTTTCGTATGGAAGCCATCCGGGGTGACTGTCACCATTTCATTGTCGGCAAGGTATATCGCCTGAGCGGTATGCTCTATGATAGCGGACGCATCCGAAGCCATAATGAATTCGTTATCGCCGACCCCTAAAATCAGGGGGCTGCCCTTTTTTGCTCCGATGAGTATATCGGGAAAGTCCGAGCAGACAATCGCCAGGCCGAAGGTGCCGGAAAGCTCCTGAAGGGCCCTCTGAACGGCCCATTCGAACTTTGTCTGGGGCTCGGAATTCATTGGTTCTTCAGGGCTGTCGGCTTTGGCGTAAAAATAACCGATCAAATTTGCTATCACTTCGGTATCGGTCTGGCTGGCAAAGTGGGCGCCCTCATTCTGGAGCCAGGTCTTTAAGGTGCCGTAATTTTCTATGATTCCGTTATGAACGACCGCGATTTTTCCGGTGCAGTCCAGATGCGGATGTGCATTAACTGTGTTCGGCTGTCCGTGTGTTGCCCAGCGAGTATGGCCTATGCCGAAAGTTTCTGCGGCATTGGGTTCATCGAGTACGTCTTCGAGGGCGCTGATTCGGCCGCTGGTTTTTTTGATTCTTATCGAGCCGCCGCCTAACAGGGCAACACCGGCCGAATCATAGCCTCGATATTCCAGGCGCTTGAGACCTTCTATGAGGATTGGCTGGGCGAGTTTTTTACCAATATAAGCTACTATGCCACACATTCGTTATTTACTATTAACAATTTATCCTTTATTATAGTTGCCTATGTTGTTTATGGTCATCTATTGTCCTGTTCCGAAAGTAAATAGTCAAACATTAAATTATGATAGTTGTTATCGACTACAATGTTGGGAATGTCAAGAGCGTATGTAACGCATTCAGGCATATCGGCTGCGATGTGGAGCTTAGCTGCGCACCGGAGGCGGTTGAAAATGCGACGGGAATTGTTTTGCCCGGGGTGGCGGCTTTCGGATATGCGGTCAGCGCTTTAGGGGCTCTTGCCGAGCAGATAAAAGAGGTTGCTTTGCGCGGCAAGCCGCTTTTGGGTATTTGCGTTGGCTATCAGATGCTTTTCGATACAAGCAGTGAATACGGCCAGCACAACGGTCTTGGATTAATCGAGGGAAGCGTGGTACCAATACCGGCTGGCCGGGTGATACCACATATGGGGTGGAACCTGGTGAAGCTGCCGGAGGATATGGAATTATTAGCGGGGATAGGAAGTGAAAAACATTTCTATTTTGCGCATTCTTTCTATGCTGAAACGTCGGACCGGCATGCCAAGGTCGCATATACCGACTACGGATTTAATATGCCCGCATCGGTCCAAAAGATGAATATATACGGTACACAGTTTCACCCTGAAAAGAGCGGGGAAGCCGGATTGAAGATTTTGCAGAATTTTTATGATATTTGTAAACGGGAAGCTCTTACATGCTAACAAGAAGAATTATTCCCTGTCTGGACGTTAAAGACAACCGCGTAGTTAAGGGTATCAACTTTCTGAATCTCCGCGATGCGGGGGACCCGGTGGAGTTAGGCGCAAGGTACAGTGACATGGGGGCCGATGAGCTGGTGTTTCTGGATATTACGGCCACTATCCGGTCGCGGAAGACGATTGTCGAGCTTGTCGAAAAGGTTGCGGAAAACGTCTTTATACCTTTTACCGTCGGCGGGGGGATACAGACGGTCGAGCAAATCGACGAGCTTCTGCGAAGCGGGGCCGAAAAGGTTTCTGTGAACACCGCCGCGGTTGCTAATCCTGAGCTGCTTAGCGAATCGGCCCAGCGTTTCGGGAACCAGTGTGTTGTTCTTGCTATTGACGCGCGGCGTTCGAAAGAAAAGCCCGGCAAATGGCAAGTATGCATCAAGGCCGGCTCGGAACCCACCGATATCGACGTGGTCGAATGGGCCGCTAAAGGTGAAGAATTAGGCGCCGGCGAAATATTGCTGACCAGTATGGACGCCGACGGGACCAAAGCAGGTTACGATAACGAACTGAACAAAGCTGTTACCGACGCGGTCAATATCCCGGTAATCGCATCGGGCGGAGCGGGTACACTCGAACATCTTTATGACGCCATTGTTGACGGCGGTGCAGACGCGGTCCTTATGGCTTCAATCACACATTTCGGAAATTACACCATACGAAACATAAAAGAATATCTCAGAGAGAAGGACATAGCTGTAAATCTCTAAGAGTCCCACGGTCCCTGAAATATTCTAACTCTAACATTGCCGCTGATTATATTTCCAATTAACGCTGATGAAGCTCAAAGGGTTTAAGCAATCCATATCCGACGTTGTGATACTGTTCGCCCGGCGGCGGGCCCGGGTCAGGTGCTTTCTGGAACATTCCCGGCCAGGCAGTGCCCAGAGACGGATTTCCGTGATGAGGGCCGAGGGTATTCTTCAGCGTGCCGATGACCACGACCTCGATATTATTTACACCTGCAGATATTGATTTGGTGAGGTCACATTCCCAAGGCCGGCGGTAAATGTATCCGGCGGATTTGCCGTTGACGAGGACTTCAGCGACACTGCCATACCATTCGGGCAGGGACACAAAGTATCGTCCCGATGGTCGTGATATACGGAAACGCTGTTTGTATGAGACACCGGCGGCATAAAAGGGAAAGCCCTGCTGATTCCATTTTCCGAGCTTCAGCGATTTTTCCGGAACGATAGTGAAGCCGGAATCAGCGGCTTTGAGTGCAAAGTTACCGAGTACATAGGCCGCCTCAAGCTCATGGTAGATGGTCATCGGCGAGGCCTTGATAGTTACGGCGTTTTCGCCCACTCTGGCGGCTGAGGTGATGTTTATTTTTCCGAACGCCTTATCGAGCCACCACGAACCTTTCGGGGCTGAAACTTCTTTGCCGTTACACGTAATCGTATAGAGGTCAGCTCGTTCGATAACAATATACAGTGGATTCGGTATGCGCTGTTCAATAGTAAAGTGATAGGTTGCTTCGAAACCGCTATCGGATTCAAACTTCTTAGTTATCAATTCATCACGAAACTGTACTGCGCTGTCCCAGGGATTGCGATCCATTCCATTGTTCCGGAAGGCGAATTGATTCGCCTGATAGACGTATAGGTCTTCTTTTGCTTGTCCACCAGCCTTAATATCAACATAGTCAACTGTCAGAACGTTCAAGTCAACGCATTTAGTATTCAGTTGTCCGTCGGGCTGGACTTTCGAGGTTTTGGGCAAATCCGGAGTAGCTGGCCGGCCGCGCTGTTTGGACATAAAGAGTAAAAGACTGCCGCAAGGAGGAAGTTTGAAGTCTGCCATGATACCTCCCGAAGCGGTGACAAAGGGATAGGATTTGATAGAGCCGTTTTCAAGGTCCCATTGTTCAACACCTTTCATTGTCGATTCTATTGAGCCGGAGCTTGAAGAATCAATACTGGTGTTGACCAAAAAGAGAATTTCACCATCGTCCAGCCGGCGGCGGTGGTGAAACAGAATTCCCTTGTCCTCATTTTCGCGATGTACGGCAAAGCTATCTTTCGATCGTTCGGTGAGGATTGCGGGGACAGCGGCCGGGTCGATTCGCTTCCAAGATGAATTTTGCGATATCAGTTGAGCCCGATTAGAGGTCTTTCCATCTATAAGGCTCGGCGGCGAGTCACAACAAAGAACAATGCCGCCGTTTCGGATATATGTTTCGAGCATATTCATCGTCTTCGAGTTCAGGTTTTCCGTCAAGGGCGTTATAATCACGATTTCGTATTGGCGCTTGCCTACCTTGAACAGTGCGCCTTCAACCGAGCCATTTCGGGCGATAATATCCTCGCAGCCGATATCATATTCGACCTGGGCTTTTGACAAAGCCGTGGCCATTTCCTGAAATTCGTTTCCGATTTTATTGAGATTGTCTCGCTGGCTCGAATCGGGCTGGTACATCCAGGTCGTAGTCGTCGGTTCGATAAGCAGAATAGTATTTATCTGTTGGCCACTCGATAGTGCCGCGGACAAGCGTGTAAAATAGGAGGCCATGACATTGTAGGCCTGCCACCAGGGTTCGTGGTATGAGAAGGATTGTGGGTGGTCGCGTTTTCTTGCGCCGCGAATCGTGATATAGGAAAGGTGTTCGTCGAGTGTATTGACGCCCAGGACATAGAGCCAGTCCCCGATTCGCTTCATGTCCTCGAATCGGAGGTCCCAGCCGCCCGCGCCGTATGCTTCACAGAGAGTTCGGGTGCGACCAAGCTGATTGGCTACGCTGGAGAGCTCCTTGACTGCGCGGACGTTGCCGAACTGGGCATTCGTGCTCTCGCTATACTGATTCATAAGGGTGTCAATTGCCGGCCTGTGGTGCCAGGCATACATTGCCATGTTGTCACCGCCATGGCCTGCGCCGGGCCAGCCGTGCTCCCAGTAGTGGCCGGTGAATTCGAGATCGTGCCGGTCGCAATATTCGTAACAAGGTTTTGCCCAGCGGTCGATGAAGAGTTCGAGCAGGAGCTGGTAGAAGTTGTGGCGGACTTTTTTGTAGTCGCCAAGCGGGTGGATGAGGCTTGGCAGGTGATCCATCAGGTCGTATCCCCATCGTTTTTTGAAGTCGCCGGGCAGCCGGTGAGACCAGTGGATACCTCCGGCGGGGCTCAGGTGGGGCTCGTCGGTGAAGACGCCGGGGAGGCGCTTTCCGAAATGTTCGCCCAGCTCTCTGCGATATGCATCCAGGGTTATCGCTATGAATTTTTCTGTAACGCCGGGGGCGAGGAGATCGACGTAATATTTTCCGCCAAACCACCCGCCGGTTGGGGCCTGGCGAATCGAACCTACGAGGTATCGCCCATCGGGCAGGGGCTGGCCTGCTTTAGCTTTTTCGGTGAGGTTCTCGAAGCCGCCGTCGGTCAAACGATATACGGCCAGAGTGTTTTCATCGGGCTTTGGGGGACTTTTTACCTCGGAAAAGTGGAGTCCGAGACCCCGCGATTCAGGCATGGCCTCGGGCACAAGTCCGCCGGCGAAGCCGGATGGGTAGGAGTTTTCATCGTATATCCATACGTTCATGTCGAGACGCTCGGCCTCTTTTAAGGCGACCTTCCAGAGCCGAAACCAGTCGTCCGAGAGGTATGGCGTCATAAGACCCGGCCTCGGATGTACGAAGACCTGCTTTACATTTTGTCCAGCCAGGTCGCGCATGGTAGAAACGATTTGCTCTTCGGTGAGCATATCGTTCCAGACCCAGAGCGGAGCGGAGCTGTACTCGCGGGGCGGGTCGGCGAACAGGGCTTTGACCTGGGCCGAATTGGCAGTTTGCACATGCTGTGGGGAACCTTTTAGTTGTTTTGCTTTCGGTTCGGCACAAGAATTCAAAAACACAACCATCGCCGTTAGCAGGACCATTGATACAGCTTTTCCTCGATTCATTTTATGTCTCCAAAAATGTTGTTCACTTGAGCCATTCGTAAAGCTCGTAGTGGTGCTTGTTCATGCCCAGTTTTTCATACACTTTCTGTGCGGGCTCGTTCTGCTTATCCACATAAAGGCGCAGTCCGGCCAGCTCAGGTGACTGCTCCACCTGTTTTTTCAAATTCCGGAACATCTTACTAAATACACCCTTTTTGCGGGCCTGGGGGATTACATAAAGTGAATGTATCCACATTACCGTGGCATTCCTCCAGTCGCTCCATTCCGGTATTGCCAGGAACACCGCCAATATCTTGTCTTTTTCTTCGGCCACCCAATAGGCTCCTCGTGCCGGCTGCTGAAAGACGCCGTAGACACCTTTTGTTACAGTTTTTTTATCAAGTTGAAGCCCTTCGGTTTCGTGGGCCATCTGGAGTTGCAGCTCGACGATATTTTCGATATCACTCAATTTTCCTTTGCGAATTTCAATCATTACAATGTGTTTATTGTCCTTTAATAATTACCTATTTTCAATATTTCCCGGTCGAAAATTCAAGATTTTGATTTTTTAGCCTTTTGTGGGTCATAGTCGGGATTCGGCGTCATAGTTTGTGCGCCTACTTTTATTCGCCAGTTTGCCAATAGATCTTTGAGCTGTTTGGTCTTTTTCGGCATCTTTTTTGATAAGTTGTTTTGCTCTGAGATATCGTGTTTTAGATCGTAAAGCTCGAACCTGTTTGAAGGGCCGCAGATGGTTTCATCGAACCATTCGAGCAGTTTATAATCGCCCATACGGACCGCTCCGCCGGGGCCGATACTGCTGGAATGATAATGGGGATAGTGCCAGTAAATCGCGCGGGCGTTCAGGGGGCCGGTTTGTAGCAGAAGCGGCATCAGGCTTAGTCCGTCGATTGACTTTGGGGCCTTGTTCTTAAGGTTGAGGATATCCAGAAAGGTCGGGAAGAAATCCACACTTGTTACAGGTTCACTGCAAGTGCTGCTCTGCTTCACGACGCCGGGCCAGCGCACGATCAGGGGTTCTCTTATGCCGCCTTCATACAAATTCGCCTTGCCGCTGCGCAGAGGGGTCTGTTTGGCTGAGCTTTCCAGGCCGCCGTTGTCACCGAAGAAGACGACAATAGTCTTATCGGCTATTTTCAGCTCATCGAGCTTTGCAAGTAAACTGCCTACACTATTATCCAGGTCCTCGATCATTGCTGCTACTATTGGATTATTCTGAGGTAAATTGGCGCCGGGTTTGTTTTTATATTTATCGAGCAGTTTTTTCTTTGCGAGAATCGGCGAGTGTATTGTGTTGTGGGTGACATACAGGAAAAAGGGGTTGTCTTTATTTTTTTGAAGAAACTCCAGCGATTTTTCCGTAATTATTTCCACGTTGTGGGCATCGGTTTCGGGGTCGTGGCTCGAAGACGGTTTGTAAGTGACAAAGTATTCGTCGAAACCCTGCTTGTCGGGATTGTATGGCAGGGACTTCGGCGGTTTTTTATCAATGCTGAGATGCCATTTTCCGAAGCTGGCGGTTGTATAGCCGGCTGTTTTGAGGACCTCGGCAAAGGTTATTTCTTCAAGCGGCAGAAATTTTTGCCAGTCGGGCTGTCTGTATTTATCATAGGGGAAACTGCCGCCTGCAATAAAATCGGTCAGGTGCAGACGGGCGGGATACTTTCCGGTCATAATGCTGGCGCGGGTCGGCGAGCAAACCGGGCAGGCGGCATAGGCATCGGTAAATTTCATACCCTCTGCGGCTAAGCCGTCTATGTTGGGGGTCTCATAGTATTGACTGCCATAACAGCCCAATTGAGACCAGCCATAATCATCGGCGAGGATAAAGAGAAAATTCGGCTTCTGATTACCGTCTTTAGTAAAGCCTGATGAGCCGACTGAGCATCCGGGCAGTGTTAATGCGGCGGCACTAAATACTGTGGACTTGAGAAATTGTCTGCGGTTTATCCGGTTAGAAATCATTTCTTTTTTATCCTGGAATTATATATCTATTCTCCGGGCATGCGCCAGTTCTCCGACGGCGTCCGGGCAGACTGCATTAAATCTTCAATCTTTGCGACGATTTGCGGATGCTGTTTGGCCACGTTGTTCTGCTCACCGATATCGTTTTTCAGATAGTAAAGCTCTATGGGGCCGTTCGGATTCTTTGCCACGTTCTGGCGAATTCCCTTCCAGTCGCCCATGCGCACAGCCTGCCTTTTGCCCTGCTCGTGAAATTCCCAGTAAAGAAATTCGTGCTTTTTCTGTTTTGAGCTTTGGCCGAGCAGGGTTGGAACCATAGAGATTCCATCGATACCTTCCGGGGTGTTTATGCCAGCAAGGTCGCAACAAGTCGGCAGGAAATCCCAGAAAGCCGAGATATGGCCGGTAACGGAGCCGGCCTTTATTTTGCCGGTCCAGCGTGCAATTGTTGGGACACGAATTCCGCCTTCGTACAGTGCTCGTTTGTAGCCTCGCAGGGGGCCGGCACTCTTAAAGAAAGCCGGGTCCGCTCCACCTTCTTTGTGCGGGCCGTTGTCGCTCGAAAAGAACACGAATGTATTATCGTCCAGCCCAAGCGCCTTAATTTTGGCCATCAGCCTGCCGATGTCACCGTCCATTCGCGTTATCATCGCGGCGTGGCCCTTCTGGGGCTCGGGCCAATCTTTGTTGGTGTACGGCCCATGTGAAGGCACTTCCATGCCTTTATTTCCGGCCTCGTTGTTCGCGTGGGGAATTGTAAAAGGTAAATATAAGAAGAAAGTATTGTCCTTGTTCTTTTGGACAAAGCTCAAAGCTTCTTCGGCAAATAAATCGTGCGAATAGTCAACACGCTTTATCGCGACTCCGCCCGGAGTTCGGTCAGAGCCCCCGATAATGTGATTGACCTCATTTGCAAGCTCGTACTTTTGTTCGTTGCGCCAGAGGTACTTCGGGTAATAGTTATGTGCATGTCTCTGGTTGAGATACCCGAACCAGTAATCAAAGCCCTGCCTGTTGGGGATGCCGGTGCTGTCAGCTTCACCCAGACCCCATTTTCCGATGATACCGGAAGTGTAGCCGGCCTGTTTGAGCAGCTCGGCAATGGTAATGTCGGAAGGCCGCAGCGGTACATTTGCGTTACCGCGAACCAGGGCGTGTCCGGAGTGCAGTCCCGTCATTAAGCAGCAGCGTGAGGGCGCACAGACGGTGCTTCCGGCGTAGTGGTCGGTAAAGCGCATACCTTCGGCGGCCAAGCGGTCAATATTCGGCGTTTGGATAGTCTGCTGTCCAAAGCAGCCGAGGTCTCCATAGCCCAGGTCGTCGGCAAGTATAAAAATAATATTAGGGCGTTTTCCTTTTATACCGGCTGTCCGGCTTTCAGAAGCGCAGCTCGGCAACAGTGAAGCCGCTCCAAGTGAAGCGACCGCAAAGCCCGTCATTTTAAGAAAGTCTCTTCTGGTTCTTCTGTCCATCATTGCTCCCTTCGATTATCCGCCACAGGCGGGTGCATGATAGCGACTATTTTTTCTCCGTTTGACTAAGGCATACGCCGTTGATAACAAAACGGCGGTTGGCTGTAAGGACAATAATAGTAAATAATAAATCGTAAATAGTAAATAAGAAATGTCTGTCAAAGCCGGCGATAATTTCTTTTCGGGCGGCTAAACGGCACATAAGGCCGCCAGTCAAAATTTTGTTTCAAACTTATCTCCTTTAATTACAAAAAATTTATTGTTAATCGCCTAAGAAAGCCGAATATACAATTGAACAGGCTAAATTTGAGCATTCGAGAACAACAAAGTCCAATGATTACAGCATCAAGTGATAATCCGGTCTCCGACTGCATCGCAATGGTTGTCATTGTTTTGATGGCCATCGGTACGGTCTTTGTCTTTTCGGCCAGCGCCAATATAGGCCAGGAGTTTGACTTGCAGAGATTCTACGACTACCCGGGCCTGCGCCAGTTGCTGTTTTTCCCCCTGGCGTGTTTGATTATGTTCACGGTCTCTTCCTTTAATTATCGCAGGTTAAGTCTTGCCGACGGCTGGTTTAAATCGCCGGCCTGCTACTTTTTAGTCATCAGCATTGTGCTGCTGATAATCATTTTATCACAGAAATTTTTCGGATTTTTCCCACAATTAGTTCCTGAGATTAACCGGCACTATCGCTGGCTAAAAATCCCACTGGGTCCAATATCGATGAGTTTTCAGCCTTCCGAGATGGCGAAGTGGGCGGTTGTTTTCTTTTTAGCCGCGGTGTGTGATAAGTTCGGCGATAAAATCAGAATGTTCTGGAAAAGGTTTGTTCCCATCTGCTCGGTCGTCGGGCTGGTAGTAATCCTTATTATTGTCGAGGATTTCGGCACGGCGGCGCTTATATCGCTTCTGGCTTTTTTGATGCTCATCATCGCCGGTGTAAAACTGCGGCACATCCTGCCGCCTCTTCCGCTCGGGGGAATCCTTTTTTATATAGCAATCAAATACTCTCCCGGGCGATGGGAGCGGATTACAGCCTTTTTGAATCCTGATAAGTGGGTGGATGGGATTAATTATCAGCCGAGCCAGTCGCTGATTGCTCTTGGTTCGGGGGGGCTGTGGGGAAAAGGCTTAGGCAAGGGAATCTGTAAATACGGCCATCTTCCGGAAGATACGACCGATTTTATCTTCGCCATTATCGGTGAAGAGCTGGGCTTTATGGGAAACGCAGCGGTCATCGGATTGTTCATCGTGTTTGTCTGGCTGGGGATTTTAGTGGTCGCGCGTTGCAGAGACCGCTTCGGGCAGCTTCTGGCCGGCGGGATAGTTCTGACAATCGCGATTCAGGCGGTGCTTAATATCGGTGTGGTGACGGTTGTTCTGCCGACAAAGGGCCTGCCGCTGCCGTTTGTTAGTGCGGGCGGGACGAGTATGCTTCTATCAGCGGCGGCGGTCGGTGTGCTGCTGAATATTGCCAGGCAATCGACCTCAATTTCCGACCAACTGGAATAATATACCCTTGAAGGGTAGTAAATTACCGCGAGTAAAATCATAAAATATTACTGTAAAGCTACTTACCCGCGCACAAACAGGAATTTTCAACCGAGAGCACTATATTATGAAAACTTCCGATGCCGACCCACGGCAAGGACAACAGACAATCAAGTCGGAGCGTCCCTGGGGCGATGTTTATATGGTGGTTCGCAACCAGGAGTGCTCGGTGGATTTGACATTTGTCCGGCCCGGCGAGCGTGCCAGTCTGCATTCGCACCAAATCAGATATGAGCTTTTTCATTTTCTCGATGACGGCGCCCATCTGGAATTAGACGGGCAAATCCATCATCCCAAAACACACGATGAGTTTCTTATTAAGCCCGGCGTCAGGCACAGGTTCTGGGCAGAGGACAAACCATTTCGCATGCTCGTGGTGTCGTTCGGCAAGTGGGAGGCCGAGGACCAGTGCCGGCATGAGGACGACTACGGCAGAAAAGATAAAGAGCTTACGCTTTAACGACCCTACGTCAGTATAAGGCCAAAGTTATTTTACTCATTCTTTACCTGAACGGCACATTACTTTTTTCTTTCGGCCACAGCCTGCGTGAACAATTGGGCTGTCTTATCATTCAGCAAAACCCAGAGAGTATATATGCTGATTGCGGTCCCAATAGGTATTTCCATAAGGCCAAAAATTGCGAGTATCATAACTAAAATCTTTGCCCAGCCCCTTCGTTTTAAGAGGCCTATGCCTCCTATCACTTCCGGGACGGACGTAAGGAAGAAGAAAAATCCAACGGCCGGCCCTACAATTCCGGTGATTCTCATTGCGGTCGGATCTCTTGATATTAAACCTCCGCCGCTAATTGCAGCGAGGGTTATAATGCCGACAATCATTCCAATAATTCCAAAGACGATGTTGAGCACAGCAACAATTGTTATATGCTTTTCCATCGGATTGACCTGTGAAGCACTACCGAAGTCATTTTGAGATTGGACAGAACCTCCACCCGGCCAAACAGCCGCGGCACCCGTATTCACGCCGGTTTGCATGTAAGGATACTGCTGCTGTTTCCCTGCGGTTGTGGGGATTGCGCCGGCAGCGATAAAAGAGCTATCAGGCTGAAACGATTCGAGTCCTTTGTTTGCTTTTCGCCATGCCCAGCGGACAATAAGGAAGTCAATCACAATGCAGATCGCTGCTGCCAACAGAAGCGCAAATCCTAATTTGAACACTCCCGGCAGGGGAAGTAGGACTGGAATTCTAAACACTAACCAGAAACAAGTAATAATTGCCGCGTTGAGTAACAAAAGCGGGAAAAGCAATGCATCGAACAGTGCAAGTCCCATCCCATACAAACGCCCGGCTGAATTGCGGATATGAGAAATCGCAACAAAGCCGAGTATAGTTGTTCCGAAAACAGATGAAACAGCCAGCATAGAGGGAAGCAATATCAACAACAAAAATCCCAACAAACTAACACCCCCGGTAGAATGAGGAGCCGGAAGAATTATTCTTCGCACCTGGTCAGTCATCTCCAAGCGCATAGGACCAGGATTTAGTAAACTTATTCTTTGCGAGTGCATAAAAAACATTACAGCCAGTAAAGGTAAGAGTAGAAACAATGCCGCCCAACATGCCCCGACGATAGCCGCTCTTGAAAATCGCGGTTGAACAGGTGCGGCTACCCTGGGGGGATACTGTATCGAGGCTTTGGATTCAGCGGAGATTATCTCAACGTCGGATTTAACTTCACTTGCATGCTGATAACGGCGTTCGGGCTCTTTTTCCAGAGAATGCAGGACTACTTTGTCCAGGCGAACATCCACCTGCACTTTTTGAGACGGGGGGGCAAACCTTCCGAGAGGCAGCTCGCCGGTCAGCATCTCGTAGAAGACGACACCCAAAGAGTAAATGTCCGCGCGGTGGTCCACCTGGCCTGGATGCTCGATTTGTTCGGGGGCCATATAATGCGGAGTGCCCATTCTCTGGCCGGCTTGTGTGAGGGTATATACTGTCGCGGGCCTATCGAGGATTTTGGCAAGGCCGAAGTCGGCGATTTTCACGCGGCCTTTTTTATCCAAGAGGATATTTTCCGGCTTAACGTCCCTGTGTACGATGCCTTCTTCGTGTGCGAACTGCAGGGCCTCACAAATTTGGGGGACAATCGCCAGTGCCTGGGCCGCCGAAAGGGTACCTGATTGAATTACACGGCGCAAGTCAGTCCCATCTATAAATTCCATAATGAAGTAGTACAAGCCTTCTTCCGTATGCCCGAATTCATATACCGAGACGATCCTGGGATGACTCAGCTTTGCCAGTGAACGCGCCTCACGGGTAAACCGCTCGGCAAATGCCTCGGTCTGACCGATTTCTGGCGGCAGGATTTTCAGGGCAACCATTCGGTCGAGCTGCTTTTGACGGGCCTTGTACACTGCTCCCATACCGCCCTGACCCAAAAGTTCGATTATTTCAAGCTGTGGAAACTGCCTGGCTAATTCCGCCGGCTTTGGGGGTACGAAGCCGCCCGGGGGTGCAGCACTGGTAGGAACATCACTGGCGGGTTTTGTATTGTCTGCCTTGTCAACTTCAGCGCCGGTTGGAAGTCCGAGCTTCATCAGGCATTGCGGACACTGACCCTTGGGTGCATCAGCCGGCAACTCGGCTCCACATTCAGGACAATGATTTATTTCTGCCATAATAACATCTCCTTTCTTAATACCAGATGCTTCTACTTATTACTTACGCAAACCGGTAGAAAGGTTACATGATATTGAATATTTTTTCGGTACACACAAAAAGCTTAGCTTCCCAAGGCGGTAAAAAGGTCGCGTATTTCCTCATCAATCTGGTCATCAGAAGTAACGGTCTGGGCTATTTCGTCTCTTAATAACTCCCTGAAGCGTTTTCTCATACGGTGCACGGCAACCCTCACCGCGCCTTTAGTGATACCCAATTCGTCAGCCGCCTGACGGTAAGGGATCGAGCCTTTTCCTGCAGTTAGGTAAGATTTCAAGCGTTCAAACAACTTCTGTTTGTTGGTACTGATTGCCTCGGCCTGCAGGCAAGCCATCGTCCGATCCAGGACGGCAAGCGCCCAGGAGCGTTCAAAGAGCTTTTCGGGCGATAATTCATCACGCGGCTCAAGGGCATACCGGCTCTCAGCGTTCTCGAAATCAAGGGAAAGTGCTTTTCTGCCTCCGCCGCGTTTTTTCGCATGGGCACGGGCGCGCTCGTTGGAGAGAAAATTTTTCAGGGAGGCAAGGAGAAACGAACGGAATTTACCGCGCTTCGGGTCGGCCAGCCCCAGGCCCCCTTTGGCCAACAGTCCTGTGAAAAAGGCCTGGGTGAAATCCTGGGCCTGGTGGCTGTCATATCCATGTCGCCGCAGATACGCATAAAGCGGAAACCAATATGTTCGGCACAGGGTCTCCAGGGCCTGCCTGTAACCGGCAGACTTCGGCCTGCCCGCCGCCATAACTACGCTCCAGTGCGTGGTTGCGAACCGACCAGCGCCAGGCAAATTAGCATTAGTAGGGGTATAATCCGGCATTTTTAGCCTTCTTTGTACAGTTTCTTTTAGAGAACCTGTTATAACGATAAACCATTCACGCCAAAAAAGCAACCGCTTCGAAATAGCGTTTTAATTACCGGCGGCATTATAACGATATGCAATGACACGGATTTTCTCAAGAGTTACCAATCCTTCGGTGATCATCTTATCAAGCTCAGGCAGCAAGGCTTCGATTTTTTCAGGCTCATCGACGATTTCAATAATTATCGGCAGGTCTTCCGAAAGTCGAAGTATCTTAGCCGTGTGCATTCTGCTGTGGGCACCGAATCCCATAAGGCCGCGGATTACAGTAGCCCCGGCCATTCCTTTTCGGCGGGCAAGGGTTGCAATTACTTCATAAAGCGGTTTACCTTCGAATTTGTCCGCTTCTCCGATAAATATACGCAAAAGTTCTGCTTCTGACGGCAATTTCATATAAAACCTCCATTTCTTATCAAATCAATTTCCCAACGGCCAAACCCGTCAGGATACATGTTAGGCCAATTACATTTTGAAACAGGATATTACCTGTTGCCCAGAGCCATTGTGATTCGTCGAGTAATTGGCCGGTCTCAAAAACAAAAGAAGAAAAAGTAGTGAAAGCACCAAAGAATCCAACAAAAATTATCATTCGCATCTGTCCGGAGATTGAAAGTCTGTTTTCCATAAACGCCCATAACAGACCGAACAACAGACAGCCAATAATATTAACGGCTGCCGTTCCCAATGGAAATGCGGTCGTTACATTTTTCTGAATTACCCCTGAAAGCCAATAACGAGCGATTGTTCCGGCGGCCCCTGCAAGGCCTAAAAATACAAACTTCTGCCACATATACACTCTCCAGCAACAACTTGCTTAAGACGTTTC
>JACNGQ010000150.1:20201-53409 GCA_014384025.1 Planctomycetota bacterium
GAGTTATCAGCTTTTTGGGCGGTTATACGGGGAACTCCATCCCCTTTAAATATACCGATAAATTACAACAATTTAATATGTTGTCAAGTTCGAAAATTCCGTTACAATGTTCAAGGATACCCGAGCTATGGAAAATAAAATTTTTGACAATTTATTTCACCAGCGGTATATTTCAAGATGGTTTTACAATTCATAAAAACTGATATAATTTCAGGCAGGGAGTAATAAAAGATGAAGAAGAGATTTTGTCTTATATATGTTCTGGCGTTAACGGTTGTTTATATGCCCGGCTGCAAGAAGAGAGCTCCGAAAGAACCGGAAATCACGCCCGAAGTTAAGAAGGAGGCAATACCAATGAGCGCTAATGAAGAGCCTTTCGGCCAGACACCCGACGGCAGGCAAGTTGTTTTGTACACATTGACTAATCCCAGCGGTCTGACAGCCAGGATTACCAACTACGGCGCCATTCTGGTTTCGCTGGAGGTACCGGACAGGACGGGGAGGCTGGATGATATAACACTGGGCTTCGATTCACTTGATGGATATATTAAGGTTCACCCCTACTTCGGAGCGACTGTCGGACGGTATGCCAATCGCATCGGCAAGGCCCAGTTCACGCTCGACGGTGTCTTGTATAAGTTAGCCGCCAACAATGATGAAAATCATCTGCACGGAGGTACCAAGGGATTTGACAAAGCAGTATGGAAACCCGTGGAGTGCCAGGCCGACAGCCAGAAAACATGGGTAAAGATGAGCTACATAAGTGAGGACGACGAAGAAGGATATCCCGGTAATATAGCGTGTACAGTCACCTATACTCTGACAAAAGATAATGAGCTGAAGATAAGCTATGAGGCCGAGACAGACAAAACCACGATATTAAACCTGACGAATCACAGCTACTTCAATCTTGCCGGGCAAGGAACAGGGGACATTCTGGACCACGAGCTAATGCTCAACGCCGACAAGTACACGCCGGTCGATGAAGGTTTGATACCTACGGGCGAAATCAGAAACGTTACAGGTTCCCCGATGGACTTTACTTCATCTATGTCTATTGGCTCTCGAATCAAGCAGGTTGAAGGGGGCTATGACCATAATTACGTACTCAACAGCGGCGGAGGTGCACTTGCTTTGTGTGCAGAGGTGTATGAACCAAGCAGCGGTCGAGTTATGACAATACATACCACCGAACCGGGTGTTCAGCTCTATACGGGAAACTTTCTGGACGGTACGTTAACAGGCAAAAGCGGCAGGGTGTACAATAAGCATTACGGGTTCTGCCTGGAAACTCAGCACTTCCCGGATTCGCCCAATAAGCCTGATTTCCCTACTGTTGTTTTGCTCCCGGGTCAAAAATTCACGTCCGAAACCGTGCACAAATTCTCCACACGATAAATATGGAGCCGGCGAGAGGTGACAGTCGAGAGATATGCTGTTATCTCAGGCCAGATAGATTTTGTCACCCGGGTTGATTTGTGGTATCTGATTTAGCTTTTCTTTGATGTCCTCTTTACAGAGCGCGAAGCCCGGGGCGATTTCAATTAAACAATCAATCGAACCATCCGGCTTTTTCGGAACGGTCAGACCCGCCGATTCGAGCCATGATGCAGCGCGGGCAACCATCATTTTTCTGGTGGTTCCAACGCTGTCAACACCTGTGGCATTTTTGGTGGGCGCAAATTCTTCGGGCCGGAGTGTCTCTAAGATTATCGACTTCGAAGCCAGCGGTACTGCGTCAAAAACAAAGCTCTCCAGTTTTACACCGTTCGGCTCAGCAGGTTCGAGAGGCTCTCCTCGCTCATCGACGTGCGGAATCTTTTTAAGTGCCCTGTGCAGGGGCAAAGAAAAACCATCGGCGTTTAGTCTCTCGGCGAAGGCGCGGTTTATGATGTGGATAGCGATACTGCCGAGTTTAAAGGTCAATGAGCCATCCGGGCTTCTTTTTTCGGCCAGCTCGTCAGGCAAATCGCTGTATTCGATTATGGTCAGCCTGCCGTCAACCAGACAGAAGTTGCCGACTTTTTCAAATGGTCCGGTTTTAATGACCGCTCTTGAAGACATCTCGGCGTTGTCGAGGGCGTGCAATCCGATAAAGAGAGGGTCGAAAATATTTATCAGAGGATTATCTACCTGAAAGTAGCTGATAAATTCGACGCCTCGTCTTTTCATATCTTCTATCGCCCCGCTTTGGTAAAGCGCCTTAAGGCTTCCGCCGTGTCCGTCCGGTGAGCAGCTCAGGTTGGCTTTGTCTGCCAGCAGTATCCTTCCGTCGGAGCTGAAATTGGGCATCGTTCCCTGCTGGAATATAAAGACATTCTTTTCGTCCAAGGCGTAATAGTTATTCGAGCGAAAAATCTCTTCAGTCCTTGCACGGTTCAAAGGGCTGGTCATGATATACCATGGGCAGACTGTATTGTATTTTCTTGAAGCTGCGGCGATGTACTCGGCAAAGATTTGAAACAGCGTTTTATTTTTAACGGGGCTGATGGGAAAATCCCCCTTCGGGCCGTCGAATCCGAGCCTTGTTCCCTGTCCGCCCGCGACGACAAAAGCGGCGACTTTCCCCTTCCGTATCAGGTCCTTGCCTAATTTGACAGCTTCGGTGTACTTTCGCTTCTGCTTATTATCGGACGGCCCAAGGCTGTAAAAAGGTGCAGGAAGAATATCGCTGCTGATTGCTTCAGAAGCAGGTTTTTTGACATAATCAGCCACCCAACAATCTATTTTCGCAAGGTCAAGCCGGCGGATTTGCGCAAGCAAACGCTGTCTTTGAGGTGCATCCAACTGGTCCCAAAATGCCAAAAGATGGCTCTGGCGGTGCTTTTTGAGCACATTTTTTATATTTTCGTACATCTCTGTTGAGTACTCATATCCAAGATTTCGAGCTAAAAAGAGGGATATTACACTATTTTTAATTTTTTATCAAGAAAGGCATAAAATTCGCCGAAATTTATTTGACAGGGAAGCTGCCCTGTGTTACGATTATAGCTGAAACAGGTAGGTTTGGAAAGTACTGTTATCATAATAAAAACCGTCATCATATTTGGTTCAAAATTTCATATCGAAAAACCGACCTGTCAGGATGAGGAATATTGAAGAGGCATTTTTACGGTTTGGCTGGGTACCTCAAATTAGCAGCTATGCTGGAAGTATGTAAATTCAAATGTGTAAACTCTGTTTTTTAACAGGTTGGACTGGCCGTTTTTAAGTAAACAACATTAACTCGAGGAGATTCGCATACGGAAGAGTGTTTAGTGTCCGGCGTTTATGTGGCAGTAAGCATTTATAAATTAAAAGTAAACCGAAGCGTATTTAAAAACGGTCTAATTTTGCGAATCCCAAATTAGAAAAGGAGAACAAAAATGAGGAAAAAAGGTTTTACATTAGTTGAGTTGCTGGTGGTCATCGCGATCATCGCGCTGCTAATGGGCATCCTGATGCCGGCTTTGGCCAGAGTAAGGCAGATTGCCTTCCGTATGGTCTGCGGGACGAACCTGTCCGGTATCGGCAAGGCAATGCTTATCTACAGCAACGATTACGACGATGAGTTTCCGCGTGCCGGCGGCAGAAACAGCACATGGGCTTTCGGGATATCCAACTGGATGGCCGACAACCGCTTCGCCGCTTACGGCTTAAGCGCCGATGGCAGCGGTGGTATGGCCACCGTCACGTCCAGTTTCTATCTTCTGGTCAAGTATGCCGAGGTAACGCCCAAGTCGTTCGTCTGCAAGGGTGATTCCGGGACCACAGAATTCAAGCCCACGGAATATGCAGCAGGTGACAGAGATCTTATCGACCTCTGGGACTTCGGCCCCGAGGCAAATCAGCACTGCAGCTATTCGTACCATATGCCTTACGGCCTTTATGCTCTGACTACATCGAGCGAGCCCGGTATGGCAGTGGCAGCGGACCGTAACCCATGGATGACCTCTCCGGCGGCCGAAGGCAAAGATGCGGCCCTGTTGAGCTCATACAATCCTACCGGTGGCAAAGAAATGGTCAATGTCGGAAACGCTATTGCTCACCAGGAAGACGGACAAAACGTACTGTTTATGGACAGCCACGTAGGCTTCGAAAAAGAGCCGTTCTGTGCCATCAATGACGATAACATTTACACTTACTGGGACGGCGGAGACATCCGACGAGGCGGCTATCCAATGGCCGGCACAACTGAGCCGACGGACAGACTGGATTCATACCTCGTAAACGATGCCGAAGGCGGAGCACCACCACCACCAAAGGGCAGAGGATGCTTCCTTGCTGATACACCGGTATGGGTAAACGGCGCAATGGTGAAAATCTCGCAAGTAGATGTCACCAAGTGTCTTGCAACAGCAAGCTTAGAGAAACTCGAAGTACATCAGGGTTCCTGGGTATGCCGCGATATCACACTTGAAAACGGCAACAGCATCAGCGTCGTGGATGCACACTGCTTCATGCTTGAATCAGGCAAATGGGTTGCAGCCCAGAACCTGGAAAGCGGCATGAGCCTTAAGTCAATCAACGGCACAGTTGCAATCAAGAGCGTTGTAACAAGGACAATGCCATTTGTCGGCAATGTTTATAACCTGAAGGTCAGCAACTCAGACCAGTACAATGTAGGCAAAGACGGAGTAGTCGTACGTGATTTCTAAGACGGCGTTTCGATACAGTCGTTTATAGAGCACAGATTATTCCTGCTTCGGTTGTTTACAAGCGGCCTTATGCACAATCGCATAAGGCCGCTTTTTTATTGTGTGCGTCCGGGCGAGCATACTGGGCAGTTCTTGCAAAAAATCTTTCCTTTCGGTATTATAGTCGGGATGGCAGCTAAATCACGAAAGGACAAGCATAAAGAAGGTCCTGTGGCAGTTAATAAAAAGGCCTACAGAAACTTCGAGCTTGTCGAGAAGTTCGAGGCCGGCCTTGGACTTCTCGGCACCGAGGTCAAGTCACTGCGGACAGGGACCGCCGACCTGAGCGGTTCGTACGCGAGGATCGACGGCGGGCAATGCTGGCTCGTCGGGGCAACAATTGCGCAGTATCAGCAGGCGGGTGTCAACCAGCATGACCCGGCGAGAAAAAGAAAGCTTTTGCTGCATAAATCAGAAATACACAAAATAAGAACAAAGCTCGAACAGCGCGGCTTTACCTTTGTTCCGCTGCGAATTTACTTCAACGACAGGGGCTATGCAAAAATAGAATTAGCTTTGGCCAGAGGTAAAAGGCAATACGATAAAAGAAAAACGATTACCGAACGCGATCAGAAGCGTGATGTCGATAGAAGCATGAAAAAATATCGAAGATAACAAGAATATTCAGAGGGTTTAAGCTATGGCCAAAGAGGAAAAGAAAGAAGAGAAAAAAATCATAGTCGATGAGGACTGGAAGGCAGAGGCGCAGAAAGAGAAAGAGATATTAGCCGCGCAGGAAGAGGCCGAGAAGGAAAAGAAGCAGGAAGAAAAGCAGGCCCGCGGCCCTTTACCGGAGGGTAATTTTGCCGCATTGATCAGCATGCTCACCACGCAGTCACTGTTCGCATTGGGCCTGCTGCATGTGAAGGGTCAGGAAGAAAAGGAGCCGGACCTGGAGATGGCAAAATACCATATCGATATACTCGAAACCATCCAGGAAAAAACCAAAGGTAATTTAACTAAAGAGGAAGAAACCGTACTGACCAATACTCTTAATGAGCTTCGTATGGGCTATGTCAGGGTCGCAGGATAAGTACATTGACAAACATATTAGACAAAATAATCGCCGACAAAAGACATGAAGTGCGCTCTCGAAAAGAAAAGACAAGTCTTGAGGAGCTCAAAGAGCAGGTCCGCGCAATGCCGAAGTGCCGGAACTTCTACAAGGCCATCACCAAACCCAACAGGCGTGGCATAAACGTTATCGCAGAGGTCAAAAAGGCCTCGCCATCTGCAGGTGTCATCCGTGAGGATTTCGAGCCTGTGGCGATTGCGCAAACCTACAAGAAATGCGGGGCCGACGCAATCAGCGTTCTTACCGATGAAAAATATTTTCAGGGTCGTCTCGAATTTATAAATCAGATACGCCGGGCGGTAGATTTACCCGTCTTGCGAAAGGATTTTATCATCGACCCCTGGCAGGTTTATGAAGCCCGCGCCGCCGGCGCCGACGCGATACTATTAATAGCAGAAGCACTAAAGCCCGGCGAACTGATGGACATGATGATAGCGGCTGCCGAGCTTACGCTAACGGTTCTTCTCGAAGTTCACCGCGCCGATACGTTAATGGCTGTTCGAAGCATGATTGGTTTCCCTAAAAAAGGATACAGCGTTCTCGGAATCAACAACCGCAACCTGACAACGATGCAAGTCGATTTGAACACGACGAGCCGATTAGCTGAATTTATTGACGACAAAAACGAGCTTGTCGCTGAAAGCGGGATAAAAACGCGAGCCGATGTAGAAAAACTAAAGTCCGTCGGTGTAAGGGCAGTCCTGATCGGCCAGACGCTGTGTGAGCATCCTGACATAGAAGAGAAATTTGCGGAACTTTTCGGTTAAGGACTTACCAAGGGTATACAAAATCTTGACCGCAACGGGAAGTTACAATTTAATTAACTTTCCTTTTGGGCTTTTTGTATTTTGGCCCACGTGTCACGCAAGCCTACCGTTCGATTAAATACCAGTTTGCCATCGGAGCTATCCGGGTCAACACAGAAATAGCCCAATCTTTCGAACTGGTATCGGCTGAGCGGTGCAGCACCTATTAGAGACGGCTCAATCCGGCAGGAATTGAGGACCTGGCATGAGTCCGGGTTCAGGTTTGATTTGAAATCCTCACCTTCGGCTGTCTTGTCTGGATTTTCCTTCGTGAACAAATGGTCATACAATCTCACCTGTGCCTCGAGCGATTTGTCGGCTGAAACCCAGTGCAGCGTTGACTTGACTTTTCGCCCATCGGGGGCATCTCCGCCGCGTGTGGCGGGGTCATAAGTGCAGCGCAGCTCGACGATTTGGCCGTTCTGGTCCTTAATTACATCCTTACAGGTGATGAAATACGCATATCGCAGACGGACCTCCCGGCCGGGCGCCAAGCGGTAAAATTTCTTCACAGGCTCAGCCATAAAATCATCCTGCTCAATATACAGCTCCCGCGAGAAGGGGACTTTTCGCGTACCGGCGTTTGGGTCTTCAGGATTGTTAATGGCTTCAAGCTCTTCGACCTGGCCTTGCGGATAATTATCAATGACCACCTTGAGCGGTTTTAGCACAGCCATCACCCGCGGCGAGGTTTTGTTTAAATCTTCCCGCAGGCAATGTTCCAGCATTGCGATATCGACTGTGCTGTTGAATTTGTTGACTCCGATGCGTCTGCAGAACTCGCGAATTGCCCGCGGTGAGTATCCCCGTCTTCGCAGGCCTGAGATGCTCGGCATACGCGGGTCGTCCCAGCCGCTGACGTGGTTTTCCTGCACGAGCTGCAGCAGCTTTCGCTTGCTCATTACGGTATATGTCAGATTTAGTCGTGCAAACTCTATCTGCTGTGGGTGATAGGCCGCAAGCTCTTCAAGGAACCAGTCATACAGAGGACGATGGTTCTCGAACTCCAGAGTACAAATAGAATGGGTAATTTTTTCGATGGAATCTTCGAGCCCGTGGGCCCAGTCATACATCGGATAGATGCACCATTTATCGCCTGTGCGGGGATGCGCCGCGTGCAGGATTCGATACATAACCGGATCTCGCATATTAACGTTGGGGGATGACATGTCGATTTTAGCCCGCAGGGTGCGCGAGCCATCCGGAAATTCGCCTTTCTTCATCCGCTCGAACAGGTCGAGATTTTCCTCGACGGAACGGCTGCGAAAGGGACTGTCTTTTCCCGGTTCGGTCAGAGAACCGCGATATTCTCTTGTCTGCTCGGCCGTAAGGTCACAGACGTAAGCACTGCCTTTTTTAATAAGCTCAAGAGCATATTCATACATTTGCTCGAAGTAGTCCGAGGCGTAATACAGATGCTCGTTCCAGTCCCAGCCAAGCCAGCGAACATCTTCTATTATGGAATCGATATATTCCTGTTCTTCCTTGACTGGATTGGTATCGTCAAAGCGTAAGTGGCAGAGGCCGCCCTTATTCTCGGCGGCGATGCCGAAGTTCAGACAGATACTCTTGGCGTGTCCTATATGCAGATACCCGTTCGGCTCCGGCGGAAACCGTGTTACGACACGACCATCCCATTTGCCGGTTTTCAGGTCTTCAGCCACAATCTGGCGAATAAAATCAAGATTAATATTTTCTTCTTTGTTAGGTTTTTCCACGGTTTATACTTCCCAATTTTAAAATTCAATACACCAACATTATCAATGACGACAATTTATCATATAGTCATTGACCCGTCCAGTATGTCGTCGCGAACAAAGTATCGCCAGAGGAAAAGGATGATTATTGAAACACCGGCGGCAAGCAGGCAGATAAGCTGTGATAAAGTTAGTGGGCCTATGAATAAGTGGTGGTCGAAGTCGCCCCTGAAAAATTCCGTGACCGCACGTCCGGTTCCGTAGAGGGCCAGGAACCATAAAATCATTGATCCCCGCCATTTTTCATATTTCAATTTTTTGAAGACTACAATAATGCAGATAACAACCAAGACTTCATAAATCTGTGTCGGGTGCAGCGGTACGCCAGCCGGTGCGCCCCGAGCGCCTTCAGGAAATGTTATCGCCCAGGGCATAGAGCATGCTTTGCCATAGCAGCAGCCGTTAAATAAACACCCAATTTTAGTAAATATCCAGGGGACGGGAATGGATATTGCTACCAGGTCAAGTGCCTCACATCTTTTTTTGGCTAAAATCAACACCAAGGGCACAGCCAAAATAAAGTACGCCAACATCCCGCCCCACACACCCCCCTGCATATAGTGTCTGATGCTCAACAGGGTCCGGAAGTCAAATTGTGTGTTTTGGATATCGTATAGTATCTTGGCTCCAACGGTCATACCTTCCATATAACAAATGCCAGCAACAATCCAGACACGGCGCCGGAGACGCAGCCGTCTGGCTATAAAGTAACAAATCAAAAAATGACTAAAAATACTCAGAATGTACAGGATACTATATGTCGGTACCGGTCCGATTCGCGGGTACATTTGTTTATCCTCATCAAGATTCAGCAGAAGATTTGTCTTTATTAAAATACTAAACTATTCGACAAATTAACAGGGGGAAATGTTTTTGAACCAGATTGCCAGCCGTACAAATATGCCGGTTCTCAGCCATAACTCTTGACAAACATCCCGGTATCACTTATCCTTCTTTTTTACTTATTTTCCCGAATTAACGAGGTTTATAATGGTCGTAACACGTTTTGCCCCATCGCCAACGGGTTATCTGCATGTCGGCGGAGCACGTACAGCTCTTTTCAACTGGCTCTGGGCCAGACGGGCGGGCGGTACATTTATTTTGCGCATCGAGGACACAGACCAGAAGCGAAACACCCCGACGGCGGCCCAGCAGGTTATGGACGACCTGCGCTGGCTCGGTATCGAGTGGGACGAAGGGCCGGAAGCAGGCGGACCGAACGGGCCTTATCTGCAATCTCAGCGAATGGACATCTATGACAAATACATAAAACAACTGCTCGATGAAAAAAAGGCCTATTACTGTTTCGATACCGCCGAAGAGCTTGACGCGTTTCGTAAAGAAGCTGAAACTCAAAAAAAGTCCTTTTCTTATACGCGCCCCAAAGAATTCCCGGGCGAAAGCGATGTTGAAAAGGCCAAAGCTCAGGGCCGAGACGTAACGGTCCGCTTTGCCGTACCGCAGGACGTACCTTTGGTGATTACCGACATTGTCCGCGACGAAATTACATTTGCGGCGAGTGAAATAGGCGACTTTATCATTCAGAAAAGCGACGGCTTTCCAACGTACAATTTTGCCTGCGTGGTCGATGACTATCTGATGAAGATTACGCACATTATTCGCGGCCAGGAGCATCTTATGAACACGCCGGGCCAGCAGGCACTATGGAAAGCCCTGTTCGGCGATGCCCAACTACCGAAATACGCCCACATGTCCGTTACCGTCAGCGACACCGGTGGAAAGCTCTCCAAGCGCGAGCGTCCAAAGGCCCTTCGCAACGCAATTAAGACGATGCAGGATATTGAGACGGTTCGGGTAGGACAACAACTCTTACTTCCTTTGCCTGACAAAGAAAGTAAGAGTATACAGGATGATATTAAGACAGGAAAGCTTGCCGAGGTTGGGGGGATTGCCCCCGAAGAGCTTGATTCTTTTATTAAGGGCAAGACCACTCCTGATATGCCCGCTATTGGCGCGATGGCAGAATACCTCGGTGTTGCTCTACCTGAAATTAATATTGTCGATTTCTTTAAAAGCGGCTATCTGCCCGAAACAATGGTTAATTTTCTTGCGCTTTTGGGCTGGAATCCCGGTGACAATCGCGAGATTATGCCGATTGGCGAACTAATCGAATCCTTTGACCTTTCTCGCCTGAGCAAGTCCAACAGCCTGTTCGACCGTAAGAAGCTTCTGTCTTTTAATATGGAACATATGAAGATGACGCCGCCGGAGAAAGTCTTAGAGCATTTCAGGGCTTATCTGAAGGTCGTCAACTCTCCTGTAAATTCCGCGGAAGATGAGCTTCTTTCAACAATAATAAAACTTTGCGAAGGAACAAGAACCTTAGTTGATATCGAGCGCAAAAGCAGATTTCTCTTTTTAGACAACAACGAAATTCAATACGATGAAAAAGCGGTTAAGAAAATTCTGCTAAAAGGCGACGGATTAGCTGTTCTGGCAATTGTGCGAAAAAAACTCGCGGCGATGGAGCAATTAACAGAGCAGGGGATCGAAGATATGCTTCGCTCGTTGGCGGAGGAAAAGCAGGCAGGCCTTGGTAAAGTCGCCCAGCCTTTGCGTGTAGCCATTTGCGGGACCACGGTCAGTCTGCCAATATTCGAATCGGTCCAAATGTTAGGCAAAGAGAATACCTTAGCCAGAATAGATACCACACTGAAAAAATTTGCAGCGGAAAACTAAAAGGAGAAAAATACGGGAATGTCATTATTAGTAACCGGCTCTATAGGGATTGATACAGTTAAGACACCTTACGGTGTGAGTGAGAACTGTCTCGGCGGCTCTGCGATTTATTTCAGTATGGCGGCGAGCTTCTTCGCACCCGTCCGGTTCGTAGGTGTTATCGGGGCGGATTGCCCGTTTGATTTGGCAAAGGTATTTGCCGGCAGAGACGTTGACCTTACGGGCCTGGAGGTCCGAAAGCAAAGCAAAACCTTTCGCTGGGCAGGCACTTATCACGAAAATATGGATGACAGAACCACGGATTCTACGGAACTAAATGTTCTCGCCGAGGCGCCGCCGAGTGTACCCGGGGAATTTAAAGACAGCAAATACGTTTTCCTTGCAAACACAGCGCCAGCCCTTCAGCAGCAATTGCTCGAACAAATCTACGAGCCTGAGTTTGTCGCTATTGATACTATGAACCTCTGGATCGAAAACAACCTGGATGACGTAAAAACACTTTTGAAAAAAATCGATTGTTTGATGATTAACGAAGACGAAGCAAGGATGTTGGCGGGTCAGAACAACCTGATTAAGGCCGGGGAAATAATTTTGAATATGGGGCCGAGTATCGTGATTCTTAAAAAAGGCGAATCCGGCTCTATAACGTGTAATGCCAGCGGCGATAAATTTATTCTGCCCGCCTATCCGGCGACAGACGTCAAAGATCCGACAGGCGCCGGTGACAGCTTCGCAGGCGGATTCATGGGCTGTCTGGCACAAAGCGGCAAAATTGATTTCGAGACGCTGAAGAAAGCGATTGCATACGGCACGGTGGCTGCCTCATTTTCTATTGCGGATTTTTCACTTAGCGGATTAACCTCCATAGACAGGGCCGATATCGACAGGAGATTTGAAACTCTGCGAAAACTGACAACTTTTTAACCGGTAAAAGTCAAATGCGAGTATTTATAGCAATAGATATCGACGAGCAAATCAGAAAGGGCTTAGGCAGGCTGCAAAACGAGATGCGCAGCAAAGTTGATATTAAAAAAGGCGATGTCAAATGGGTAAATCCTGATGTGATGCATTTGACTTTGAAATTCTTAGGTGAAATTAAAGACGTTCAGGCCGTAGATGTCTGTAAGATAACCCAAGAGGTCGCGAGCCGACACAAGAACTTCGAGCTGGAGGTGGAAACGGTCGGCTATTTCGGCGGCAGAAGTGCCAGAGTTTTATGGATTGGCACGGGACAGAACTGTGAAAATCTGCTACAATTACAAAGCGACCTTGAGCAGGAGCTGGCTTCGGCGGGCTGGCCCGTGGAAACAAGAAAGTTTTCCGGCCATCTGACTCTCTGCAGGGTGAGAAATTCAAAAGCAGGTGTTAAACTGGCGCAAATGACCGAAGGATACAAGGACTTTAAGCTCGGGACCGTATCGGCTGATTCTGTTTCGGTTTATCAAAGTCAGTTGACACCGAAAGGCCCCGTTTATACCGTGCTGGGAAATTATAAACTGCAATAATAAAATTAAGACAAAAAATATAAACCCATAAGCGAGATTAGAAACAGGAGAAAAACAAATGGCAAAAACAAAAAGAATCCAGACAACGTCAAAAACATCAAAAGGCAAGATAGAGCGCCTGAAACCCCAGTCAACCGGCAAGGAAGACGCTCTGGAGCGTGTAATCGCACAGATAGAAAAGCAATACGGCCAAGGCGCGATTATGCAAATGGACGAGCACAGCTACGCCAAAATCGAGGGCATACCCACCGGCTCATTATCACTGGATTTAGCCCTCGGCGGTGTAGGCATCCCGCGCGGCAGAGTTACCGAGCTGTTCGGGCCGGAATCGTCGGGCAAAACGACACTGGCACTTCACGTTATCGCCAACGCTCAGCGGGCGGGGGGGATTGCGGCGTTCATCGATGCCGAACACGCCCTTGATACGACCTGGGCCAAAAGGCTCGGTGTAGATGTAAGCGCTTTGCTGGTCAGCCAGCCGGACACAGGCGAGCAGGCACTCGATATCACCGAGATGCTTGTAAGGTCCAATTCCGTGGATGTCATAATCGTTGACTCAGTCGCTGCACTGACGCCGAAAGCCGAGATCGAAGGCGAAATGGGTGACACGCACGTGGGACGGCAGGCAAGGTTAATGTCCCTGGCGATGCGCAAGCTGACCAGTATAATCAGCAAAAGCAAAACCTCCCTTGTTTTCATAAATCAAATACGCATGAAAATCGGCGTTATGTTCGGCAATCCAGAAACGACGCCCGGCGGAAAGGCGCTGAAATTTTACACCTCCATTCGAATCGACCTGCGGCGGATAACAACCATAAAGGACGCCACGGGCGCCGTCGGTTCGAGAGTAAGAGCAAGGGTGGTAAAGAACAAAATCGCACCGCCTTTCCGTGATGCCGAGTTCGATATTATGTTCGACAGCGGAATCAGCTACGAAGGTGACCTGCTCGATTTGGCGGCCACTTGTGATGTCGTAGATAAAAGCGGCGCCTGGCTGAACTATGGTGAAATACGACTTGGGCAGGGCAAAGAAAATGCCAAAAAATTCCTGATCGAAAACAAGGATTTGTGCGAGGAAATAAAACATAAAGTCCTCGTCGCCAAAGGCTTAATTATTGAGACTGATGATTAATTAGCAGTTATTTCGAAAGGATTATGAAGGAAAACCGCTGAGTAATTATCTATGGAGTAAACGAAATACCAAATGTCAAGTGCAAAGCAAATAAGAAGCAGCTTTATCGACTTTTTCAAAAACAAAGGCCATGAATTTGTCCCCAGCTCGCCCATAGTTCCCATCGGCGACCAGAGTCTGCTTTTTGCCAACGCGGGAATGAATCAATTCAAGGACATCTTCACCGGACTTACTCCTCCGGAGTATCCCAGAGTAGCAAACACTCAAAAATGTCTGCGTGTAAGCGGCAAGCACAACGACCTCGAAGAAGTCGGTAAAGACACTTATCACCACACCTTTTTTGAAATGTTAGGCAACTGGTCGTTCGATGATTATTTCAAGGCCGAGGCAATCCAATGGGCGTGGGAGCTTTTCACTAACGTTTGGGGAATCGAGCCGGGACGCCTTTGGGCGACGGTTTTTGCCGGTGACCGAACTGAGGGTCTGCCTGAAGACGAAGAAGCAGCAAACTTATGGACCAAGGTAACATCGATACCCGCCGAGAGGGTCCTTGCCTGCGGCAAAAAAGACAACTTCTGGGAGATGGGCGAGTCCGGCCCCTGCGGGCCGTGCAGCGAAATACACATCGACCTCGGTCCTGAGATGTGCGATATGAAAAATGTACCGGGCCATAATTGCAAGGTCAACAGCGGCTGCGCAAGATACATCGAGTTATGGAACCTTGTTTTCATACAGTTCAATCGCCTGCCTGACGGCAAGCTGATACCTCTCAAGAGCAAATATGTTGACACCGGCGCGGGTCTCGAAAGAATCGTGGCTGTGCTGCAGAAAAAGCAGAGCAACTATGATACCGATTTATTTATGCCCATAATCGATTACACCGGTAGTATCACCGGCCACAAATATACATCGAAGCTCGGTAACAAAACAGACAACGCCTTTAGAGTAATAGCCGACCATATTCGCTCGCTTGTCTTTTCGATAACCGACGGAGCGATCCCATCCAACGAAGGACGGGGATACGTGATTCGCCGCATACTCCGCCGGGCTTCGAGGTTCGGCAGAGAATTAGGAATGCACGAGCCGTTTTTGTCCAAGCTCGTTCCTGTAGTCGTCGATTGCCTTGGCGATACGTTCGGCGAGATAAGAGAAAGGGCCGACTACGTATCATCGGTAATCGAATCCGAGGAAGCGAGCTTCGGAAGAACGCTTGACAGGGGCATCGAAATTTTCAACAACGCCGCTAAACGCGCACAAGAATCAATAAAGAAAATTATCAACGGCGAAGATGCTTTCCAGCTCTATGACACATTCGGCTTCCCCCTTGATTTGACAGAGCTTATGGCCAAGGAGCGCAACCTGAAGGTCGATACGGCCAAGTTTGAAGAACTAATGGAAGCCCAGCGGCAGCGGGCAAGGGCGGCCCAAAAAAATGATTCACTCGCGACAGCACTGACGGATACCGAATTACCGAGGACCGAAGATGTCCACAAATATCATACCAATAGCTGCCAGAGCAAGGTCATCGGCTGGCTTGACGACGGCGGCTTCAAGGACCAGGGCAGTATCGAAGCAGGTGCAGAGGTCTGCCTGATTCTTGAGGAAACCTGCTTCTATGCCGAGGCGGGCGGCCAGGTCGGCGATTGCGGTGTTATAGAATCGGACAATGCTAAATTCGTAGTCGAAGACACTGCAAAAATAGCCAACTGTATCATTCATCGAGGTAAAGTTGCCGAAGGTTCTTTCTGCCCGGGTCAAAACGTAAAAGCAATCGTAAGCAAAGACAGGGACGCAACAAAGAAAAACCATACCGCGACCCACCTGCTCCAGTGGGCTTTGCAGCAGGTGCTCGGTAAATCCGCAGCCCAGCAGGGCAGTTTTGTCGGGCCGGACTATTTGAGATTCGACTTTACCTGTCCCAAGGCTCCGACCGCCGAAGAGCTGAAAAAGGTCGAAGAACTGGCAAGAGAAAAAATCATATCCGACCTGCCGCTCACCTGGGTGGTAATGCCCAAAGAAAAGGCGCAACAAATGGGTGCAATGGCGCTGTTCGGTGAAAAGTACGGAAACGAGGTCCGGGTGGTGGCTATCGGCGCAGAGGGCCAGGACCAAATCGCTGACGCATTTAGCCGGGAATTCTGCGGGGGCACGCACGTTGACAGACTCGGAGCTATCGGCGATTTTAAGATAATCAAAGAAGAGAGTATCTCCGCAGGTGTCCGCAGGATTACGGCACTGACGGGCTCGGGCCTTAACAGCTACTTCGAAAAGGCAAGTGACATTGTCGATGAGCTTTCGGCAGTTTTGAAAGTCCCCTCGGAGGGGCTGGTTGACAGGGTCGGCCAGTTGATAAAGGAAAACAAAAAACTTTCGAAGGAACTAAAGGCGGCGGCAAAGGCGTCCGGCTCAGATGTTATGGCTGAGGCAAAAGAACTCCTTCAAAAATGCGAAAAGGCCGGCGAGACTTCCATAATAATCGGCCAACTGCAGGGAGCACAAATCGAGCAGGCGCGAGAGGCCGTCGATATGCTCAAAAAGAAGGCTAAATCGGCCGCTATTGTTTTGGGCTTCGGCGAGGGCAACAAGGCGACACTGCTTGCGGGTATGACCGATGATGTCATTAAGAAAGGTCTAAAGGCCGGGGACATCGTCAAGGAAACAGCCCCTATAATCGGCGGCGGGGGCGGAGGCCGGCCACAGATAGCACAGGCAGGCGGAAAAAATCCCGAAAAAATAGACGATGCTCTCAAAAAAGCATTAGAACTTATAAAAGAAAAACTGGCGAGTGCTTAATCGATCGCTTATTCTGATTTCAATGCTCCGGAAAGGCAGGATTGAAAGTGGGTGAGGCGGACCCTTTTGTTAGGTTTAACTGCGAAAACTGCGGGTATAAATCCACCGTCTCGGAAAGCTATGCAGGCAAAAACATTCGATGCCCTAACTGTTATTTCATAATCTTTATCCCTAAGGCAGAGAGCACGGGCACAACACAAACCAGCTCCAGATATTCCGACTATGATTCGAGCCTTTTGAATATCCAGGAACAAAACATTCTCAAACATAGACAAATGTTCGAATATATCGCCTCCGAGCAGGCCGGCGAATCCGAAGATGAAGAACCGCCCAAAGAAACCGATCCCGCGGCCCTGCGCAAAGCCCCCTGGTTAATAGACATATTTCTCTATCCTTTCAATTGGCCGGGCCTGAAACATCTTGCGATTTTCATCTTAGTGCCCCCATTATTCAATATCCTTGCGAGATTTCTTCCAGCCGTTTTTGTTTATCTTGTATTGATCGCTGGTTTTATTGTGAATACCCTCATTTTTCTGTACATATACTGGTATCTCGTCGAATGCGTTCGCGAAAGTGCAGACGGCTGGGTACGAGCACCACTAGGATTTGGGGGGCTTCCAACTTTAGGCGACATGTTCGGGCAAGTGGTAAATATAATTGGCTGCCTCGCGGTTTTCTTTGCTCCATTTGTTATGTATATGCTGGTTGCCCAAAAAGCCGGCATAATTTTCTGGCTGTTACTAATCTCCGCCGTTTCCTTATATCCGATGGCTTTGTTGTCCGTTCTTATGCACGACTCAAGTCACGGTCTTAATTTTCATAAGTTTACCAAATCGATATCCAACACCTTTTTTCCATACTGCGGCCTTGTCTTGTTTTTTGTTTTGACCGTTTTGTTAATCAGCTTAATTCCATTGGAAACGATGGAGTCGCCGCTTTGGAATTGTATCCGTCGTTTTGTCATTATATATGCAGCATTAATAGATGCTCACCTTTTGGGACGGTTTTACTGGCGGTATCAGGACAAACTTAACTGGGACCTGTAAGGTGATAAAAAATAGTCAAAGCTAATTTCGGTTGAATAAAATCGTCTCCAAAGCGTCTTATCTAATAGAGCGGCTCTACAGCATTGCCGGTTTAAGAGCTGAAAAAAGGGAGACTTAAAAATGGATGATGCGGACTCTATGATTAAGTTTCGCTGTGAAAACTGCGGCCAGAAATTCAGCGTTCACAAGAACAACGCAGGTAAAAAAGGCAAGTGCCCCAAATGCAAGAATATAGTTATTATTCCAGAGCTTGAAAGTACAAACTCAACTTTAAGGCAAGGTGATTCCGAAGAATCAAAAATCAACTCGAAATATTCTGCCTACGACTTATCTCTTTTGGCTATGCCGCAAAAAGACGAAACTCAAGAGCTGGCTCTTAGTCATACCGAGGCGGCCGCAGACAGCGACGAATATAATCAGGAGCCTGAAGAAGAATCAGCGGAAGAAACCGCCGCTTTGCGCAGGCTGCCGTGGTTTGTCGATATATTTCTTTATCCGATAAGTACCTCGGGCCTTGTTAATCTGACAATTCTTTCTTTTTTACCTCGAATGCTGCCGCCATTGGGCCATCTTGATTATTGGATGCACCCACCACCTCTTTTAGTTGCAATTATTGTACTCTTAGTAGGATACTTGATTTACTGCCTTTCAGATTGCATCCGCCACAGCGCCGGCGGAAATCGACGCGCACCGGATATTGAATTATCGCTGAGCATACTAATGAACGCTGGGGAGCTTATCTGGCTGATATTAAATACTTTTATTTGTGTTGCCGTCTGCGTCGGCCCATTAACGGCATATCTTATTATAACCAAACAGGCAGACATATTCTTCTGGCTGCTGGTGACATACGGAGTCCTTTTTTTGCCAATGGTGCTGCTGGGGCTGGTTTTGTTCGATTCTCTTCGAGCATTAAATCCAATACTAATTATCGTTTCGATGCTTAACGTTTTTCTTCCATACTGTGGTCTGGTCCTGCTCTTTTTCGCAGTTTCCGGGCTCATAGCAATTATGTTAGTAATTATGCCGCAATCCTTTATTATAAGTTACTTACTAAGCGTAGTCTGTATTTACCTGACAATGATAATGGCACATTTATTGGGTCGGTTCTGTTATAAATACAGTGAAAGACTCAACTGGGAAGTGTAGTTTTTGGGAGGGATTTTAATCCTGCTGTCTTATCCTGACGCTTTTTGCGTGAGCGTCGAGGCCTTCGGCCTCAGCAAGGCGAATAATATCATCGGCGCTTTCGGCCAACATTTCTTTGTCGTATTCGATAATACTCGTTGACTTGATAAAATCATTGGCACTTAAAGGGCTGAAAAATTTTGCGCTGATTCCCGTAGGCAGTGTATGGCTTGGGCCAGCCCAATAATCCCCCACTGCTACCGGACTATAATCGCCAATAAATATTGCGCCGGCATTTTCAATCCTGTCTGCGATTTCCCTGCTTTGCTCACCGCATTGGATTTGTAAGTGTTCTGCTGTGAAATCATTAGCCTTTTCAATTAAGTCTTCCATGTTTGCAAAAACAGCAATGCCACTATGCGCTTTTAAGCATTCGATAGTTTCCTTAGAGCGATTTAACTGCTCAACCTGCTTTTTAAGTTCTTCAAATACCATACCTGCTACTTTCTGGGAAGTTGAAAACAAAAACGCGCATCCCGGATTATGTTCCGCCTGACTGAGCATATCAGCCGCTATCCATGCAGGATTGGCTTTTTCATTTGCTATTATCAAAACTTCACTTGGTCCTGCTATAGAATCAACGCCAACGGTCCCAAATACCAACTGCTTCGCTGTTTGTACCCATTGGTTACCCGGGCCAACAATTTTATCCACCTCCTTAATTTTTTTAGTTCCAAAGGTTAATGCTGCTACTGCCTGCGCACCACCGACTCGATAGACCTCATCAATTCCCAGTTCATGACATACCGCTAAAGTTACTGGGTGGATGCTGTTCTCATATCTTGGCGGCGATACTACGACTATCTCCTTCACACCTGCGACCTGCGCAGGCACTGCACACATTATCACGGTAGATGGCAGTGGCGCCGACGCACCGGGCACACAAATACCAATCCGTTTTATTGGAGTATATTTTATCCCAGGATGCTGATTTTCTTTCTTGTTAGCTATAAAGATTTCTTTCTGATATTTACGAACATTTTTAATTGCTTGCTGAATCGATGCCAAAAGTTCAGGATTGTCTTTTCTAAGTTCTTTATGGGCTTTTTCTAAGTCTTCTTTAGAAATACGAAATTGCTCAGGTGTTAGCTTGACTTTGTCAAACCTCTCTGTGTATTCTGCCACTACTTCGTCTTTATCAACTTTATCAAGAATCTCTTCGACTTTTCGTCTGTTTTTGATATGAGGAGCACCCATGCCGAAGTGCGACAATCCAAACTTTGAGTTGAGAAATTCTTGCAACTTGTTTTGGAAGTCCGGCTGGGATGAAGAAATAAGGATTTTGTCGAGTTCGTGGGGCATTTATTAGTCCTTTATCTTGCGAAGTTGCCGTGGCTGTAGACACGGGTTGCCCTATGCAGCAGCAGATAGTTTTCGCCTTTATACTTAGTCACAATACCTGCTATCTTAAACCGCACCGGCTCGGGAATCGCGGATTGTGTAAGTTCGGTCAGCTCCAGCGCTTCGCACGGCAGCAGCTTTAACGATACAGGCCGGACATTGCGGCCAAGGGCATCCAGAATAAACACAAGCCGACCGTCTTTCTGTTTGACCAGAAATGCGCTCCTGTCGGCCAGGATGGAATCCTGCTCTAACACTATTTGTTTTGTCTTCGGTGTTCTTCTCGGAGTCGGGGGCCTGACAATCCTCCCGGCCTTGAGCCTTTCCATAATTTCCTTCGGCATGGCCAATAAATCGTTCGGCTCACTTACGGCGGGCTGCTCAGCTTCTTTTTCAGGTGTGCTTTGAATGTCTTCTTCTGGCTTTTGATCTGTTTGAGGCTGTCGTTGAATTATTGTACTAACGGGTAGAAAATGATTCGGGAATATAAAATTCCTGCCTTTGTATTTTGTAACCCAGCCTGAGAGCCTGTAAGTATTGGCAGAACGCTCGTTAACATCGGCAATCAACCTTTCCAGTGTTGTTGACGGCAACAGTTCCAACGTCGTCCCTGCAGAGGCTTTAACTCTTAAATCGTTCACGTCTTCGGCAAATTCATAGAGCCATCCATTCTCGCCGGAAATAAGATTGAACCCGCGCTCGAGATGTGTCTTAGCATCGCTCGCTTTTTCGCTTTTGTCAGGCAAAGCTGTGGGAGTTATTTTACCATTAACACCCATTAGAACAAAGCCGTCCCACAGCAGATTTTCTCGCGGGGCCTCAGCGCCAAATCCCGATGCAACCGGGATTGCAACTAAAAAGGATACTAAAATAAAAATTGCCGGTTTCTTTTCCATATCAGATATTCTTGAATTACACATCATCAACATTCATTAATCAATTTAATAACTTGCTGCGGCTCATCTGCTAATTTTACAAATCGGCTGCTGTCAGGGTCTTCTCTCGCAACCGAATCAACCAGCGACTTCCAGAATCCGCCTAAAAGTATAATCGGTTTGTCTGTTTTGAGAAAGCCCTTGTTTTTTAATTCCCAGACCTTCGCCAGTTCGAGCAGTGTTCCGGTTCCACCTGGCAGGACCACATAAGCCTGTCCCAATTGTATGAGCTTATCCAGACGCTCATCGAGCGAGGTGGTAGTAACTTCACGGCTGATATATTTGTTGGGTCTGCTGTTCTTAAAAGCCGTGCACGTTACTCCGATTACTTCACCGCCTGCCTCAGATGCTCCTTTGGCCGCTGCCAGCATCGTTCCGCCGTATCCACCGTTGGCGATAGTAAAGCCAGCCTGAGCCAGCAGCCTGCCTGTTTCGTATGCCAACTCATAAGCCGAATCGCCTTCTCCGGCTTTGCTTGTCCCGAATATGGTTACTGTTTTTTTATCCATTGGCCTTTTTGCGTGTGTAATTGAGAAGGCCGGCCGACAGTAGAATCTCCCTGTCTCTTTCGGAAAGCTCCAGCTTGCCGACAAATTCGAATGAGCCGTCCGCTTTCACAATCTTAACCTCATCACTTGCCCTGATTGCTTCGAGCAGATTATCTATACGGAATTCGTCGCCACATTCGATTTTGTCATAGTCGGCCGGGTCGGCAAATTCTATCGGCACGATGCAGAAATTTATCAGGTTTGCCTTGTGGATTCGCTCGATGCTTTTTGCAATAACCACCCGTACACCAAGATACATCGGGCAAAGTGCGGCGTGCTCTCTCGACGAACCCTGGCCATAGCTTTCGCCTGCTACGATGAGGCCGGCTATCGCTTTTTCCTTTAATTGAAGCGCCCGTTCGGCAAATGTCGGCTTGCCTTCTTCGTTGAAGCAATTGAAAACAACCTTTGCATATTCGGACACATTCGAGCGGAGTTTCAGAAAAGTGCCTGCGGGCATAATGTGGTCGGTGGTTATCTTCTGGCCGCACTTAATCAGTACCTGGCCTGTCAGCTTCTGCTGTAATGGTGCAGGAGACTCGGGTACTACAATCGTGGGCCCACGTAAAACCTCAGCTTTTGCCGCTTCGTCGTCACTCAATGGCTGCTCTATCATACTGTCATCAATAACGAATTCGTTCGGCAGTTCGATTTTCGGATATTCAGAGCCGAGCAATTCGGGCAAATCACAGGGGTCGGTAATTTTGCCCGTCAAGGCGGAAGCAACAGCCGTCTCCGGACTGACCAGGTAGGCCTTATCACCTTTTGTTCCGGTCCGCCCTGCAAAGTTCCTGTTAAAGGTCCGCAGGCTCACCACGTCATTCGCCGGCGAAAAGCCCTGCCCGATACAGGGCCCACAGCCCGATTCCAAAATCCGTGCGCCTGCTGAAAGCATATCCGCCAATGCACCGTTTTGTGCCAGCATATTCAGAACTTCTCTGCTGCCCGGAGCGATTGCACATTCGACCATATTATTTACATGCCGACCTTTTAATACCTTCGCGACCATCATTAAATCGGCAAAGCTCGAATTCGTGCAGCTTCCTATCACGACCTGGGCGGTTTCGAGGCCGGAGATTTCTCCGACTGATTTGATATTATCCGGCGAAGACGGGCACGCCGCCATCGGCTCAAGCTCATCCAGATTTATTTCAATGACGCGGTCATATTCGGCATCCTCGTCAGCGGTCAGCGGCTGATAATCATCACGGCGTTTTTGGGCGGAAAGAAACTTTTTCGTCTGTTCATCGCTGGCGAAGATGCTTGTAGTGACACCTAATTCCGCTCCCATATTTGTTATCGTCGCCCGCTGCGGTACAGACAGCCGTTCGGCTCCGGATCCGAAATATTCGACCACCCAGCCAACGTTGCCTTTTGTTGTGAGGATGCTCAATAGCTTGAGGATGACATCTTTCGCAGCCACCCAGTCGTTCAATTGACCGCTCAGTTTGACTCCTAAAACTTTCGGGCATTTCAGATAAAACGGCCCTCCGGCCATAGCCACCGCAACATCCATTCCGCCAGCGCCGATTGCCAGCATACCGATTCCACCGCCGGTCGGCGTATGCGAATCACTGCCCAAAAGAGTCGCGGCGGGTCTGCCGAAACGCTCTAAATGAACCTGATGGCAGATGCCGTTGCCCGCACGGGAATGATAAACGCCGCACTTTGCAGCTATCGTTTGCAGGTATAAATGGTCGTTATGGTTCTCCGGCCCGAAGCCGGCCATATTGTGGTCGATATAGCTGACCGATAAATCGGTTTTAACTTTAGCGGCCCCTATCGATTCGTACAGTAAAAAGGCCGTGGTTCCCGTGGCGTCCTGAGTAAGCGTCTGGTCAATACGAATGCCAATCTGCTCACCGGCGGCGAGCTTTCCTTCGATAAGGTGTTTATTGAGTATCTTGTAAGTAAGCGTTTGTCCCAATTTTGAACTCCTTGAAAACCAAAACGCACAGTCTAACATAAACAGAAGATTAAGACAAATCCTATGTTCTGTTAAATGTTCTAATAATCACCACTTAACACTAAAAAACGGCCCTGTGCTCCGCCACACAAGGCCGCCCAGATAGAACAGAAAAGAAGGAACTGTCTCTACGCAACCCGGTTATCTAACAAAAAATTGCTTTAAACCTTACCAATCTCGCACAATCACACCGTCTTTGCCTACAAAATATTGCTCTGAGCCGGCTACCTTAAGATTATAGACCTTGCCGACGAAAGGTAATGGTCTTTTTACGACGCTCTTAATCGCAATTGCACCTTTCAACGATTTGAGCTTCATACCGCTTTCCAGGTTCGGGGCAGCGACCCATTTTCCGGAATCGAGCATGAAGCGGTGTGCATCAACGACGCTGATACGATTTCCGTTTTCGAGCGTTATATCGCGACATACGAATGAACCATGGTGCTCTTCGAGTTTTTCGATATGCCTGACTGTTGAGAGGCAGCCGACTGTCCTGCCTACGATAACTTTCGAGATTTGAACGAGTTCCCCGTTTATCCATACGGGTGTATCAGCAGGGAAACACCTGCCTTTTCCACCTTCACCATCGTGTACGAGGAACGAATCCAGCCTGTCAGTCGGCTCACTGACATTAGCCCGTGGGTAGCCTCCACGCCGGATATCTCCGCCGTCCCAGTAAGTGTAAATGTTATCATCGTTGATGGCGCAGAATGGTTGTTTTTCGAAGTTCACGTGGCTGTCCATGAACAAGACGTTTTGTCCATCTTCCTGGTGAGCAATGGCATTTCCGACATTGGTATATTCTTTGCCGCCATCAGGATTGTATGAAGTCAGCAGGTCTTGAGTTTTGGCTTCTGCCGCCGGGGACTTCATCCATGGATTCCTGTCCGCTGCTACTGCCATACCTGGTTCGCTTGATGTAGTCAGAGCGTACAGGCCGTAAGGCAAATGGTAGGAGTAGCTGCAATGGTTTATTGACTCGGGGCCGAAGTCCCAGAGGTCGATAAGATCCAAGCCGGCCGCAGCGGGGTAATCGCTCTGCTTGAATTCCGTTGTCCCGGAATCACCCTTGCAGATGAATGACTTGGGCGTTACCTCGGCGTACTTGACCAGAAGATAAAAACTGGACGTAATAGTGGCCTGACCGCCGCTGCCGTTGGCGCCTAATCCGTAAGCGGCAAAGCGGTTGTCTTGCATCCAGCCATTAGCACCACCTAATGTACCGCCCCACTTGCTGTTTCTGCCGCCGGCACGCGGAAACTCATCCTCGTAATCGTTGGCGTAGATAAGCATTGCCTTGCCGATGCCGGACAGGTTCGTCCCGCAGACCATTCGGAAGGCAATCTGCCTGACCCTCGACAATGCGGGCATTAAGATGCCCATCAACAGAGCTATGATCGCAATTACGACCAGAAGCTCAACTAATGTAAAACCTTTGCGTTTCATTTTTTTTCTCCTTTAATTTTTCGGAGATTCGCGCGACCGACCGTTCTTAAGCACATTTTGATAATCTCTTTAATAACAATAAGTACAATTAATTACCGGGCTCGTATTATGACAGTTCCTGTCAAAGTGTATCACACAGCACTAAACAACGTTTTTTGCGAATCTCCATTGTTCTGTTTTTTCGCTCAAAAACGATCGGTTCAAAACGAATTTATAAATTTGCCGGTAAGTTCCGCGCAGGCCAACCGCTGCACGTTCAAGGCTGCTCTTAGTTCAGTCGTGTAAGTGAGTTTCTCTGGAAGGCAGATTCGAGAGGTATGAAATAACAAGGCGAATATAATGACGACCTAAATTATAATAAGTATTTCAAACCTGTCTGCTGAATCCTGTTTTTCATATCGGCGCAAAAACTGCGCGCAAAACTTTTCTCCTTTGAAAAACAAAAGCCAAACTGCGAAAGAACCTTTCTTCGAATGGCAGGTTCAAGATATGAAAATAAGAAGGCGAATATGATAACGGCTAAAATTATAAAATAATTTCAAACCTGCCTGTCTCTATTTATTTATACGCCAAAGCAATTTATTTGTTTTTTAATTTCGACAAATTTCTTCTGTTTTCTGGAAAATTTATTTTTGAGACTGCTATATTCTTCCGGGCTCTCTTCTGCTGCTGCCTGCCATTTTTTTAGAAGAATCGCCCAGCTCCTGGCGCATTTTCTCAACAAGACCCAACAACCGTTCGACTACATCCGGGTATTGTGCAGAGACATCGTTTTGCTCGCCAATATCATTTTCAAGGTCAAATAACGACTGATCGATTTTGCCCTGTTCATACTTAGCCGGCTGGCCGTCCGTGCCACCCTCGCGTCCGGCCAATGTACGGTAAGCATGCGGCAGGTGCAGTTTCCATTTTCCGCTACGGACCGCTTCGAGAGCATAGCCGCTATAATAAAAGAACGCTTCGTGTGGACTCTTTGCTCCGGGTCTGCCAGAAATCAAAGGCCAGATGTCCCTGCCGTCGATAGTATGAGCAGGCAATGCCGCACCTGTGAGTTTCGCAACCGTGGGCAGGATGTCCATCGTCGAAGCCGGCTCTTTGCAGACAGTGCCTGCTGGTATCCGGCCCGGCCAGCGCATAATGGTTGACTCTCTCTGGCCGCCATCGAATGTTGTGCCCTTGCCCTCACGCAGAGGTTTGGCCGAACCGGCATGGTCGCCGTAGCTCAGCCACGGCCCGTTATCTGAGCTGAATATCACCAAAGTCTTTTTATCGATACCTAATCTTTTAAGTGTTGAGAGTATCTGTCCGGCCGACCAGTCGATTTCCATCATGACGTCACCATACAGACCCTGTTCGGATTTGCCTTTGAATTTGTCGGAGACAAATAAGGGCACATGCGCCATCGAATGAGGAAGATACAGGAAGAAAGGCTTGTCCTTGTTCTTCTCAATGAACCGAACAGACCGCTCGGTGTACCATGTAGTAAGCTGCGTCTGGTTGGGATTATACTCGATGACTCTTTCGCCTTCGATAAGCGGCAAGTCGGGGTATCTATCGCTGGTCGGATGTTTCGGCCACATATCGTTCGAGTAAGGCAGGCCGAAGTAATCGTCGAAACCGTGCCGCATCGGCAGGAATTTGGGATGATGGCCAAGGTGCCATTTGCCGTAGCAGGCTGTAGCATAACCGAGGGGTTTTAGAACCTCCGCGATAGTCTGTTCGCCGGAGCTTATACCAACTTTCGCGCTCGGACCGATTACATTGGGCAGGCTCACTCTCTGCGGATAACAGCCGGTCATCAAAGCGGCCCGCGAAGGAGTACACGACGGCGCAGCAGCGTAGAAGTCTGTGAACTTCACACCTTCAGCCGCCATCCGGTCGAGATGGGGAGTTTTATATCCTTTGGCCCCGAAAACACCGACGTCTGCGTAACCAACATCATCACAGAATATGATAATAACGTTCGGCTGGTCTATGCCCGAAGCCTGCGTTAAAGAACTTTCACAGCCGTTCAGCGCAAGCGCCGCCGCTGTGAGGCCTGCTGTCTTTAAGAAATCTCGTCTGTTCAAATTATTGCTCATTGAAAAATCTCCTGTTATTCATTTTGTCTTTATACTAATATCTACTATGGCCTTGTTGTTTATATTTTTCAAGCAGCTTCATAAGGCGCTCGGTTATTTCAGGGTACTTGCCCCACAGGTCATTTTGTTCATAAGGGTCATCGCGCAGGTCATAAAGCTGCCCTGGAGTTCCGGATTCCGGTTTTTTTCCGCTTGGACGAACCCAGCCGCCGGACGTTTTTGTATCAAGTATCAACTTCCACTTACCCTGTCGTATAGAGAACACTCCAAACACAGAATGATGAACGATAGCAGGGCGAATCGGTTCATCAAGTTCGGTGCCTAAAAGAGCAGGAAGGATATTAAAGCTGTCCGGCCCGGCACCATCAGGCAGCTCGGCCTCCACAATAGCTGCGCTTGTTGCGATCAGGTCGATCAGGCAGATCACTTCATTACTGGTACTGCCCGGTTTAATCTTTCCGGGCCAGCGGGCAAGGAAAGGAATACGATGGCCGCCTTCCCAGATATGCGATTTAGAGCCGCGTAACTTACCAGACGATTTATGATCATCTTGGCCGTGCCGGGGACCGTTGTCGCTTGTAACAATTAACAGTGTATTTTCCGTCAACTCCAGACGGTCGAGCGCATCAAGAATTTGACCCACACACCAGTCGGTCCATACAACCATATCGCCGCGTGCACCGTCCCCGCTGCGCCCTTTAACAAAATCCGGCGGCAGCCACGGAGCATGCGGCGAAGAAAGTGGTAGATATAAAAAGAACAGCGTGGAGGAATGTTTTTTACAATTTTTTTCCATAAATTCGATGGCTTTGCCGGTAAATACCGTATCAACCTCGGTGACATCAAAACCATCCGCCACCCAGCCCGGACGGGGACGGTAGTCGGCATCGACACTTTTGTCTATCGGCATCATCTTGTTCGGTATCCCGACTGTATTTCTGTTCCGGATATAGCAAAACGGGCCGTCAATCGTCGAACAGGCCGCTGTAAAATATGCGTAATCAAAACCCAAATCCACGGGACCACCACTGACAGGCTTTGTGAAATCTACATTCATTCCCTTCTTAGGGTCTCCATCCTGCCACGAGCCATTAAAATATTTGCGCCCGTCTTTGGCATTACCCATGTAGCCGTTGTGTCGTGTCCAGCCTACTCCCAGATGCCATTTGCCGATACAGGCCGTTCTGTAACCTTGTTTTTGCAGGAATGAAGCAACCGTGGTTCGGCTCGGTTCTATCAGCGGATTGGTATAACCGCCAACAACGCCGCTTTTCAGCCAGGTCCTCCAACAGTATCTGCCTGTCAACACACCGTAACGAGTGGGAGTGCAAACCGCCGACGGCGAATGGGCGTCCGTAAAGCGGACACCCTGTTTTGCTAACCTGTCAATATTCGGTGTGGGAATCTTCGAGTCAACATTGTAGCACCCGACATCACCGTAACCCATATCATCGGCCATAACAAAGACAATGTTCGGATGCCTGGGAGTTTTGTAATTAACTCGGCTTGCAGCGCGAACACATCCCGGTATTGTTAATGCTGCCGCTCCAAAGCTCAGTGTCTTTAGGAAGTCACGTCGATTAACATTTGTTTTCTCAATGCTCATCAACTTTTCACTTGTTTTTTGACGACTTTTTTACGGGCCAAGGTTGAACAGCACATCTGGCGGCCCAGTTTTCATACATCGCCTTCAACTGTTCAAATGTCCGTGTATATTTTTGTGACAGGTCATTCAACTCGGTACGGTCGGCCTCAAGGTCATACAGCTCCCATTTGCCGGGATGTTTGGAGACCAGCTTCCACTTGCCTTTGCGGACGGCCCGGTTGCCCTCATGCTCCCAGTAAATTGCTTCGCGCTCAATGGGCTTATTGTCAAAGGCCGGAACCAAACTCCTGCCTTCCATCGGTATTATCCTGTTGCCCTTGTATTCGGAAGGATAGCTTGCTCCGGCAATATCAACACATGTGGCCATAATATCGATAAGATGTCCGGGCTGATGACGCAGTTTGCCCCGAGTCTTAATATGCTCGGGCCAGTGAGCAATCAGCGGCGTCGATATACCACCCTCATGCACCCAGTGCTTGTAAAGGCGGAAGGGCGTGTTGCTGGCATTGGCCCAGGCTTTGCCGTAGGCAATGTAGGAATCAGCTGGGCCCGGTATCACACCGTAACCGGTGCGCACGGGGCGCCCGTCACGCGTAACCTTCGGCTGCATATCAAGCTGCAGCTCATTTTTGTCCATAGGTTTCAATGGGATTCTTTTAGACGGGTCCGGTTTGACCTCGCCGCGGTTTCCGTATTCTTCGGCACAGCCGCCGTTGTCTGCCAAAAAGAAAACGAGCGTGTTCTCGAAGTCGTCCTTCCTCTTTAACTCCGAAACGATACGTCCGACACCCTGGTCAAGGCAATCGACCATCGCAGCATATACTTCCATACGACGCTGGAACCACTCTTTATTCTCAACCTCCTCCCAAGGTGGTACGTTTGTGTCGCGCGAGGTAATCTTCCAATCGCTCTTTACTATTCCCATTTTTATCATGCGCTTGTGTCGCTGGGCTCGAAGCGTATCCCAGCCCTGCGCATAGCGGCCCTTGTATTTGGCGATGTCCTGCGGCAGCGCATGCATTGGCCAGTGCGGAGCAGTGAAAGGAACATACAGGAAGAACGGTTTATCCGTACTGTGCTCACGAATGAATTTGACGGCGTTATCAGCGATGGCATTCGTGTAATAAAAGTCTTCACTTTCAGGAGAGATCTGTGTATTGTCGCGGGTCAGCGAGCACGGATCGTAGAAACTGCCTGCGCCGTGAATGGTTCCGAAGAAGCGGTCGAATCCGCGCTGGCGAGGCCAGTTATGTTTCGGGCCTTCCGGCCCCCGGTACCTGGTGACGTGCCACTTGCCGGACATATAAGTACTGTATCCGGCCTGCTTGAGCACCTCAGCAATGGTTACGCAGCGGTTGCTGAGGTCGCCGCGATAACTTTCATAACCTTTATCCTCCATCATATGCCCGACGCCCGCCTGGTGCTGGTAAAGTCCCGTCATCAGCGAGGCCCTGGTCGGACAGCAGCGAGCCGTATTGTAGAACTGTGTGAAACGCACACCACCTGCGGCAAGCTTGTTCAGATTAGGTGTATTGATTTCTCCGCCGTAACAACCTATGTCCGAATATCCCATATCATCGGCCATAATCAGAACAATGTTCGGGCGCTTTCGTGCAGCCGCAGCTAATCCGGAAGCACCACCGCACACTGGCATCACAAGCGAGGCCACTCCAAGACCCATAATTTTCAAAAAGTCACGGCGTTTGTATTGTTCATTCATCTTTATTTCCCCGTCAAAATATATTTTTATTCTATAGAATCCAGAACGTCCTGAAGCTGTTTTCTTGCCGATGCAGCTTCCGGGCCGCTCGGATTCGGATTCTGCTCCATTGTGTCAGTAGGCACATCAAAAAGATTGCCATTACCATAGAGCTTCCATCGCTTGTCGCGGACGAATCGCACGGCCTCTTTCCTGCCGAGCCATTTGGGGTCATAGTGACAAAAAATCCATTTCCTCGGTTTGCCTTGTTTACCTCGAAGCTGAGGCAGGAAGCTTTGGCCGTCTATTATCATACCCTCAGGAGGTGAAGCGCCGGTCATCTCCGCGAAGGTCGGAACAAAATCACTGAAATCCACAAGGTCGCCGCAAACTTTCCCTGCCGGCACTTCGCCCGGCCATCTCGCTATGAGGGGAACACGAGTACCCGCATCGGTTGTATTGCCCTTATCCCCTTTGATAATCTGACCGTCTGACATTTTCGATTTAATGTCCTTGTTTGTACCATTGTCACCAGTGAATATCACGAGAGTATTGTCGCTCAGGCCAAGCTCGTCCACCCTGGCAACGATACGACCGACGATTTTGTCCATATAGGTCACCATATCGGCAAAGTATTTATTGTCGTTCTTTTGCTTCTCTTGTTCCCAGTCCTGGCTGTCTGGCGTTGGAACAAAGGGATTGTGAACAATAGCCATCGGGAAGTACAGAAAGAAGGGTTTTGCCTTATGGCGCTCAATAAAATCAATCGCATAGTCGCAGAAGACGTCGGGGCCGTATCTGCCTTCAAGGCCCTCAAGATTTCTGCCGTTTTGCACGACAACAGGGTCTTTGTAGCGCGAGCCTCTCTCCTTTACCTGCCAGAGACAATGTTCGTCGAAGCCGGCCTGCGCCGGCATGCTGCCTGCACCGCGAACCTCGGCGCTTTGGTTAACGCTGCCGTATAACTGCCACTTACCCACTACACAGGTGGCATAACCACACCCCTGCAGCAAATGCCCGAAGGTTTTCTGCTTCGGGTCGAGGACGCCAAAATTTGTGTAGTTGCGGAAGTTATACTGGCCGGTCATAATTTTGACTCGCGACGGCGTACAGAGCGGCTGCGAATAGCAGTGTTCGAACCGCATACCCGCTGCAGCCATACCATCGAGAACAGGCGTCTTATACGATGCGCTGCCGTAACAGCCGAAACACTCGTAGCCGATGTCGTCGGCCATAATCAAAATTATATTGTGTCTTTTGCTTTTGCCGGGAGAAAAACCGGAAGCACCGCTGCACCCCTGTATCACCAACGCCGCTGCACCAAAGCTTAGTGTCTTAAGAAAATCCCGTCGGTTCATAAATACTTCTTTCCTTTTAGTTACTTCTTCTCTATACGCTTTGCGAGCTGGTCTTCGCCGAGCTTTAAGCCTGCAAGATGCAGGGCCAACTCTTTGCGGATTTCAATTATAACTTCCGGATTGTCTTTGGATATATCATATTTTTCAGATGGATCATGTTCGAGATTATAAAGCAGCGGGGGATCGTGATACTCATCTTTCCCCTTACCATAAGCCAGCTTTGTTATGAAATGCGCCTTATAAGGGCCTTTGCGCGCCGCGTACAGTTTTGCGCCTCGATAATAGAACATATTTTTCCGGGGACTGGGTCCGGTCCCGAACAGAGCAGGTGACAGGTCCAGCCCGTCAACCACTCGGTCGGTCGGGACATTTGCCCCGGCCAATGTAAGGATAGTCGTATATATATCCATAGTCGAACCCATATCGTTCACAACGGCAGGTTTTATTTTGCCCGGCCACCACATAATACAGGGCTCACGCATACCGCCTTCGAAGGTACAGCCCTTGCCTTCTCTAAGCAGCCCCGCCGAGCCGCCGTGCTCATTGAAGATAAGCCATGGGCCGTTGTCGGACGTAAAGACAACGAATGTATTTTCCGCCAGGCCCTCGCGGCGCAGCGTGCTTAGTATCTGCCCGACGCCATAGTCAATTTCTTCAATTACATCGCCATAAAGACCTCGCAGGCTTTTGTCCCTGAACTTCTGCGAGACGAACAGCGGGACATGGGGCAGATTGTGAGCCAGATAAAGAAAGAAAGGCTTGTTTTTGCTTTTCCGTACAAACTTTACCGCCTCTTCTGTGTAGCGTTTGATAATTGTGTTCTGGTCGGCGGGACGCTCTATGATTTCTTCGTCGCGCATAAGCGGGACATTAAAGTACTCGGTCTTCGGTTCAAGAAACGCCTGTCGTCCCTCTCCTCCGACGCGGTCCATATCGTTGCTGTACGGAATGCCAAAGTAGGAGTCGAAGCCGTTATTTGTCGGCAGATACTGCGGCAGATGCCCGAGGTGCCATTTACCGACACAGGCGGTCGCATAGCCTTCGTCCTTCAGGGCCTCCGCGATAGTAACTTCACTTTTCGGCAGACCGCCGGCCGAATCGGGGAACAGGACGCGCCGCTTATCGCTGCACATTCCGCTGCGAATCGGCAGTCTGCCTGTCAGCAGTGCCGCCCGGCTCGGTGTACAGACCGAAGCCCCGACATAGAAGTTCGTCCATTTCTGACCCTCGGCAGCCATCTTGTCCAGATTGGGAGTGCGAATCGTTGGGTGGCCATAGCATGCTAAATCACCATAGCCCATATCATCGCAAAATATGATAATGAAGTTTGGTTTTTTCTCGTTAGCCACGCCGGCATTAAAACTGGCGCAGCCGGGCAGGGTAAGTGAAACGGCCCCTGCGCTTAGAAATTTGATGAACTGTCGTCGATTAATTTGAGGTTTCATCGGAGGACTCCTTAACCGGTTTTTTTCTGTACACTACCTGTCACTTCACATTATAATATCCGACCGGGAACAATCTTGCAAGGGTACAGACAATCGCTATTTGCA
>JACNGQ010000150.1:53650-59718 GCA_014384025.1 Planctomycetota bacterium
GCGGTTTTCCGGGAGCATATAGAGCGGAACAACCTTACCGACCGTATAAAATCGGCTGCCGATGAGCTTGCAGAATCAAATCCAGAAGCGAAAGCCGCTGTTTTATCGAATCTCCGACAGGCTATCGTCGAGGCTCCTATATCAGAGACGACTCGGTTGAAAATAGAAAATCATTATCTCACACTCGGCGCAAAACACGTTGCGGTCCGCTCATCCGGCACCGCCGAAGATTTGCCGGATCATTCCTTCGCAGGTCAATATGATACATATCTGGGCATTGCCAATCTGAAAGATTGTTTTGAGGCTATCAAAAAATGCTGGGCATCGCTTTGGACACGACGCGCTTATGAGTATCGAGAAAAAAATGATTTTGACCACCTTACAATCAATATGGCAGTTATTGTTCAGTCGCTCATAGCCGCTGATAACTCCGGCGTTATCTTCACAGCAGATCCGATCACAGGCAGACGCGGCAGCATTGTAATCGAAGCATGCTTTGGCCTTGGAGAAGCACTTGTTTCAGGTAAAGTTACGCCCGACAGATTCGTGGTCAACAAACGAAATCTCAAAATTCTCTCCGAAACGATATCTGAGAAAAAAATCGAACACGTGCTTGTGCAAGGTGGCTTTGTTAAAGAGAAAACTATTCCGGAGGAAAGGTCAACAATCAGTTGCTTAGACAAGAAACAAGTAAAGCGATTAGCTAAGCTTGCAAGAAAAGTTGAGACTGAATTCGACAAGCCGCAAGATATCGAATGGGCTATTAGCAAAAATAAGATTTACCTGCTGCAATCACGTCCGATTACGGCTCTGCCGCCGGAAAAGTCATGGGAGGACCGCCAAATATGGTGCGCCTATCCTGCAAAAGAAGTCATGCCCGATGTAGTGACGCCTGCTACACTTTCATTAATTGAGTCATTTGTTGAGGGTTTTATGTACCCACTCTTCGATACACTTTGTATGGATTACAGAGAACATCCTGTTTATGGTATGGTCTCGGGAAGAATTTACTTTAACGCAAACATCTGGGGCACCATATTCAGGGACCTGCCCGGCACGAAAGACCTGGATCTCATGGAGGGAACCGGTGACCACAAAGGCTTCCAACAAACGATTGAGCGGCTCCGAAACGCCGAAGAAGAGGACTTGCCGGATCTTAAATTCAGCCGATTGAAATTCTTTTTGAAACTCCCTCTTTTACTTATAGGCGCATTTCGCAACACACCTGAGAAAGGCCGGCGTATTCTTAAGAAAGCCGGAGCTTACTATGAAAAATGGTCCCGTTTGGATTCGGAAAGCCTGTCAAATGAAAAGATTGTAACGTACTGTCAGGAAATTTTGACTGATATAAATGAATTAATAGCAAACGCTCCGTATCTAATCAGTGTTATAATAGCAATCCCAATTCTCGATATCGTATGCGCCAAATGGTTCCCGGACGGCAATAAAATCGGTGGAAAATTACTTGCAGGTGTTGGCGGCATGGTCGATGCGGTTGCGGGTCTGGACATCTGGCGACTGGCAATAACAGCTAACTCAAAAACGGAAGTTAAAAACCTCATAATGTCAAATAACAACTGGTTTACAATTGAATGTAAACTCTCTGAAATAGAGTTAGGCAGAGAATTTCTGGATGAATGGAAACAATTTATGCTTCAACACGGCCATCACTGCCGGGGCGAATTAGAGCTTTACAATAAACGCTGGTACGAAACACCGGATTACATCCTGCAATTTGTCCGCAGCAATATTACACAAATAGGCAAAATAGACCCGGTCCGGAAGTTCGAAGAGGCAACAAAGCAGCGCAAGCAGTTGGAGCAGCAATGCCGTAAGCAACTAAAAAATCCGATAAAGCGGTTAATATTCAATCACCTTCTTACCCGTGTTCAGAACGGTTCGGTCTTTCGAGAGAACATCAAAAGCGAAATCATCAGACTGTTTACAGTCATGCGAAAATTACTCAATGAACTCGCCAAAAGGCTTAAAGAAAAGGGCGCGATTAAAAACACAGATGATATCTTCTTCTTAAAACTCGAAGAAACAGCTCCGGTGGTATATAGTAAGGCGGAGTTTGACATTCATTCGGTTATCACAGCCCGGCGAGCCGAATATAAAAAGAACTGTTCAGTAACACCGCCTGATGTCGTTTTTGGAAAATTTGACCCGGACAATTACACCCCCGATTCAATAGATGAGGATGCTGAGATATTAAATGGCGTTGGTGTCAGCCCCGGCAGAGCCACCGGTAAGGCAGGTGTGATTCTAAGGGCCGATACGGAAGAACAGCTCCTTGCCGGTGAGATTCTTGTTGCACCGTTCACTGACCCCGGCTGGACGCCATATTTTGTGCCGGCCACGGCAATAGTGATGGACGAGGGTGGAGTGATATCACACGGAAGTATTGTTGCCAGAGAGTACGGCATTCCCGCCGTGGTTAATGTCGGCAGCGGCACAAAAATTATCAAGACAGGCCAAACGATACAGGTAGACGGAAACAGCGGTATCGTAAAGATATTAAGTTAGATTTCAATCGAAGGTAAGAACAGACTTACTTAAGCAGCAACTGATGGATAAATGCCGCAACAATCCATACAGCAAAACTTGCACAGAGCACAATCCATAAAGACAGCCGCCTTTGAAAACATAAAAAAGCCACGAGGAAAAACAAAATAGTCGGCACAATTCCCCACAAGGCCCCTTTAGTGTAATCAGTCATCAGGTTAAAATCCCCGGGATTGTCCAGATACAACCAGATGAGCACTATTAGACCGGTCAAGGGCATTACGGCAATCAGGCCGGCTAAAGTCGGCAGCTTGCGCCCTATCTGCGTGCACAAAGTAATAATGCACAGGCTGATAAAAAGTTTGATAACAAATCGCATATCGATAGCTGCCCGCCTAATCGCAGGTAAAGCGACCTCATATTTCAGCTTTTGATTTTATCCGGGCTTTTTCACTTAATGAATCGGATAGTCAAAGGATAGCGATAATGCTCACCGTCGTTGGCTTTAACCGCCGCAATCAGCAGGAAAATCAAATCGACTATGCTTATTGCAACCGGAATAACTGCGCCAATGCAGAAAAAAGACAGCGGTATCCACAGAATAGCAGATACAAGCAGATACAGTAACATCGATATCTGGAAGTTCACCGCCTCTTTGCCCTGTTCATCCACGAAACCGAACTCATCCTTCTTTATCTGCCAGACAACCAGCGGCCCGATGACACTGCCAATGATCGGAACTATAGGTATTAAGCCGCCGAGTCCGGCCAGATGGCATATCATACCCCACATACGGGCATCTTTGTTGATTTCCTTGCTGCCGGGACTTTCCTGAACAGTCTGTGGTTGTTCGAAACTGGCCTCCTGCACGGGGGGGGGTTCGCCTGCAGGTTGTTCAGCGCTTACGTTTTTTTCCACAGGAGTATCGTCTTTAGGTGTTTCTGCCGGTTCTGGGGTTTCTTCGTTTTCTGCCATAATCCAGCTCCCTTCAATTTTAGTTTATTCTAATTTGATACCTGCCGCTCCACTTTGAAAACAGATACGGCTGTAACTCCTTTGTAACAAAAACCGTTCAAATGGTCAAGACTAAAAATTCAGCGACGCCTACCCGCACGGCTAACATCGATTGGTTCTATACCAAGCTTTCCCGCCGGTGAGTCCGGACCAAATTTAACTATACCGGCCTTGAACTCTAAAACAAGCGGGTCATCAAGCAGGTTCCCAGAATCGGCCTTGAGCTGGTAAGTTCCGGATTGACTATAATTTTTGAGCTTACGGCCCTGCACGATACCCTCTTTACTGAACAGCACGTTATTTCGCAATGCCGTAATCGCATCTGGATTTTCCAGTACGATTTTACCTTTGGCGTAAACAATGTTTTTCTCCACGGTATAATCCGATGACTTCGGGAACGTCAGTCTTGCGTCCGCATCGCTGATAAAGACGTTGTTGCGGATAGTATTTCTTTTGGCCATGTGGTTATGTGAAGGCCTGGCTATACCAACCGACAGATTGCCTTCAACCAGGCAGTTCTCAGACCTCTCATCAAGGTAATAGGCCGATGCGCCATAGCCGCCGGTGTCGATGATGTCCCGGATGAAATTGCCTCTCAGTACAAGACCGTTACCGGCAAAACAATAGATGCCCGCGCCGTCGTGCAGCTCCTGCATAGCATGATAAATCAGATTGTGCTCGATGCGGTTGTTTTGTCCACCGCAATTAACAGCGGTATAAGGCGTCTCGTGGATTTCGTTGTGGCTTATCAGGCAGTCCCTGCCCCCGCCCTGCATGGCAATGGCACTGGGATAAGTAAGGCCGACGTCATGTATGTGATTGTCGCTGACAAAACAACCGGTGCCGCGACATCTAATCCCGCAAGCGCCGGTGTGATGTACATGACAGCGCTCGATGCGAAGATTATCGCCGGAGGCTTTGATTCCCTGCCCACCGACATTGAGAATTTCGAGCTCAAGCAGCCGGCAGTTCTGAGCTGATGTTATAGTAATAGCGCCCTCGAATCTACCCGCACCGAAGCCGCCTGCCTCAAGCGGCGTTGTCGTAACCGAGAACGTTATGCCTCGAATGGTTATATCTCCGGCCGGCTTATCTTTGGTCCCTTCAATCCGAATGATAGATTCGATTCTCGGCGCAAAAACTTCCGCCTTTGTCATATCCTCACCGGGCAGAGGCTGGTACACGACCTTGCCCGCCGAGCGGTCCAGATACCACTGTCCCGGCCTCTTCAAACCCTCGCGCACATTCCAAACAACGTACTTTTTAACTCCGAACGCCCCCGGCGGATGACCGGATGGATTGGCAAAAGTAAGAGTATGAGAGACTGTGTCCATAGCGCTAATACCCACCATCGACTCGTCCCACATATGATAGACAGTAACTTCGGCGTTGTTAATGTCCAGCCACGGGCCGATGTCCTCCGGGCGATATTTTAACGTAGTCAACTCCTCTTTCGTAGGCTTGCGCTTCCATCCGCCGCCTGTAGTGCTCATCCAGGGCACATTGAAATTGCTTAGATGTTCGAAATACCCTTTCTCGGGTAAACGGGCACGCGGGCAAAATCGCCCGTTGACCACCAGTGCCCGGAAGTCCCAGCTTCCGCTCTTTACGCCGGGCAGCTCCGCCGAATAGAACTCCTCGCCATCTTTCTTCCATCCAATAACTTTTCGGCCACCGTAGATATAGACCTTGGCACCGGGCGCCGATTCTATGCTCAGGCCTGCATCTCTGTCGGTAAGCACCAAAGGCTCATCGAAGAAGTATTGGCCTTGATGAATAATTATTTTCTTCCGCTTTTTTGTTCCGAGTGTGCGCGAAGCCTTACACGCTGCTTGTAGCGTAGCGAACGGACCATCCGTCATTTGTGCATTTGCCCGGGGCAGTCGGCCCGACCAGAAATCATCGCCGTTAACCGCAACATATAAAGTACTGTTTCGGTTGTTGCTTTCTTCAGCAGACGCAAAAGCTAAACCAACATCCCGCAACAGGCCCGGCTTTTGCATTTGACAGCATGTGAAAAAAACCAGCAAAACAATAATCGTAGTATGATTTGTGAATAATCGATTTTCCCTCATTTCCTGCTCCTCTAAGAATTTAAGCGAATGATTCAGAAATTCGGCTACAAGACAATATTGTTTTTAACAAAAACCGCTTAAATAAGGAAGCCCAAAATCCGGGCCGGAACCGAACGAAACTAAAAACAAATTTGCCAAAAGTATTCTGCATTACTATTATGTTAGGTACGTAAACAAAGATTGTATTTAATCAGTCAATCGGGATTTGTTATGGATGTATCTGAAAACGTTATTCCAGCTTTGCTGCTTACTGCCGTCGCGGGGCTTTCGACAGGGATAGGAAGCGCAATCGCCTATTTTATAAAGAAGCCGAAGGTTATTTACCTTTCTATCTCGTTGGGTTTCTCAGCCGGCGTGATGATTTATATATCCTTTATGGAGCTATTAACATCAGCCATGCAAATATTAGGCGAATTTCGGAGCATCATTGACTTTTTCATTGGGATAGCTGTTATCGGCATGATAGACTTACTG
>JACNGQ010000064.1 GCA_014384025.1 Planctomycetota bacterium
CCGCTGCATGTGTTGAGCAAAAAGAAACGCCTTTTTTCGATGAGATTAGAAAAAATAGCTAAAAAATAAGTGATTGTATTAGCGGTTATTGATAAGGGAAAAACTTCCGAAAGGACAGAAACAGATGATTAATACCGGTTACAAACCGATTTCCAAAGGGATGGCCTGTGGGGTGCATCAGGTTGGCAGGGGTTTTATTGGCGACAAAGAGTTCATTACTTTGAATTTTAAGGCTGCGGTCAGTGAACCTGAATCATAGGAACAGGTGCACATCAATGGTAAACCTGCAATTAAATCCAAAATTACAGGCGGTGTTAATGGTGATATCGCCACATGTGCTATTACTCTTAATGCGGTGAGGTCTGTTCTTGCGGCAAGCCCCGGTCTTAAAACGATAAGTGATATTCCGCCGGTTGCTTTTTTCACTGAGACAGCAGTATGAGAGCTTTTAATAATTGACCTTTGGTCCAGAAAAAGACCTGTAGGAAATCCTGAACATTATGCTTAATTATCTGGACTATGCCATTATCATCTTCTACTTATGCGTGGTCCTTTTGGTGGGATTATGGAGTGGCAGGGGTATGAAGAGCCTGCAGGAATTTTCAGTGTCCCACCGGTCATATACCTCGATAATTATTTTCGCGACCCTTTCAGCTTCATTTATTGGAGGTGGATTTTCTATCGGTAATGCCGAGAAGGTTTTTCGCTTTGGTATTGCAAATATCGTAGCGCTTTGGGGATTCAGCCTTAAAGAGATTCTTGTCGCCAGGTTTATTGCACCAAAGATGGGCAATTTTCCCAACGTCATCTCCGCAGGTGACATTATGGAGCGGGGATACGGCAAGCCGGCGAAAGTCATTACCGGTTTTTTTTCTATCTTCCTTTGCGCAGGGATTGTGGGTGCGCAGGTGGGTGCGATGGGACTCATCTGCAAGGAGTTTGTCGGCATCGAACCGATTTGGGGCATTTTGATCGGCTGCGGAATTGTAATTGTATATTCAACGATAGGTGGGATGCGTGCTGTTGTGCTGACAGACGTTATCCAGTTCTGCGTCCTTGCCATTGGACTGCCGGCTGCTCTTATATTCGGCATTGTAAAGCTTGGGGGTTTTTCCGCCATCAGGGAGGCAGTACCGGCAGGTCACTTTTCAGTCCCGGCAGATACTATGACAATCGGAGCTTTCCTGTCACTGTTCCTCACTTTTCTGTTAGGTGAAACACTTGTGCCCCCTTACGTTCAGCGACTGTTTATCGGCAAGGACGCTAAGCACACAGCCCGCGGCACTATGCTTAGCGGTATTTTCTCGATTCCGTTTTTTGTGATTACGGGCGCCATCGGACTGGTCGCCCTGACGCTGGATCCGAAACTGGATCCCAATCTGGCAATGCCCTACGTTATTCGCACAGTGCTGCCTGCGGGAGTGCGGGGCGTTGTCATTGCCGGAGTGATTTCGATCGTGATGTCCTCGGCCGACTCTTTTCTGAATGGAGCGGCCACTGGCTGCATCAACGATATTGTCAAACCTCTGAGGAAAAAACCGTTGTCCGAACGGCAGGAACTGCTGCTGGCTAAACTTACGAATTGCTTTGTGGGTGTTCTGGCGGTTATTTTCGCCATTAAGATTCAAAGTATTCTCGACATTCTCATTTACGCATATAATTTCTGGGCGCCGGTTATCCTCGTTCCGTTAGCGGCAGTGCTGCTTGGCGTCCGTGTCACCAGGGCCGGATTCTTTAGCGGTATTATAGCCGGAGCAGTGGGTGTACTAATATGGAATGGCCTCTTAAAATCACCGATGGGAATAAGCGGCTTAGTCATAGGTGTATTCTGTAATCTTATTGTTTTTACATTAGCCAACAAAATATGCGCAAGTAATAATGGTCGTAAAGAATAGACAAGATTTCGGAGGAGCAAAAAATAATGGAGCGGTTCCGTAATAGTAAACAATGTATAAGACGGCAACTGGTAATTTTGTGGTTGGCGATGGGATTGACCGTTGTGTTTTATGCAACGCAGATTCAGGCCGGGGATGATTCTATTGCGGCTGTTATTCAACGGGCAGGTAATGCCGACAGCGATGAAGTTCGGCTGGACTATTTAAAACAACTCAGGGAACGACCAAATTTGGATGAATCTCTCAGGGAAGACCTTACAAAGTTAATCACGCAGATCGAACGCTGGCTGAACGAACAACGACTGGACTATTTTGGCCGGCAGGTAAGCCGCAATAAAGACTTCGATTTCGACATTCCCGAAAGTTCTCTGCTTTATCCGCTGACCTGGCTGTATCGCGGCAGGATGGTCATCTGGTACACGCTGGAGTCCGGCGGGGTCTGGAGTATTCCACAAAGACGGCATGAATTTTTTGGGATTGCGAGGGGATTTTTTGAGAAAGCCGCCCGGTCATTTCCTGAAAACAAGATTGTACGGATGTATCTTGGTCGCCCCACCGGCCCTTATAAGGAATACCAGGCCGTCTCGGGGGCACCTCAATGGGCAGTTTACCAGCGAGAGGGGCTGGAACGTCTGGTGGATATTATCGAGTGGTGGATAGACCACCGCATGCAGGAAAATGGTGAGTACGGCGGCGGATGGGGGGACGATTGTGAGATGTGGCGCTGGTGGGTGCCAGTATTGATTGGATTCGACAGCCCGAAGATTTCGCGGGCACAAGCGAAGTTTTCCACAGCCCTGATGGACCAGCCGCATATGAAACTCGGCTATACAACGAGAATGTCGGATGTAGAACATACTGCCGAGGACTCTGCCGACGTCATTACTCCGATGATGCACCTCGATCCGGACAATGACCTCTGGCGCAGGCGTGCCCTTCGAATGGCTGAGCTAATGGAACAGTATTGGACCGCTCGAAACGAGCGCGGTTTCCTACAGTTCAAAAGCACGTATTTCACTGCAAACAAAATCGATATGAATCCGGCGCGAGCCTGTGACACTGTATATCATCCGAGAGTGATTCAGCCGACTTTGCTTTATTGGCAGCGGACCGCTGATGCGAACTTGACGAGACTCTTTTCCGCCTGGATGGATACATGGGTCGATGCGGCGGCACGGGCCGAACGAGGTAAACCGGCCGGCATTATTCCTACGGCAATCCACTGGCCAGATGGACAAGTAGGCGGCCTGTCACCTGACTGGTGGGACCCCAGGAATCATGGTGAATATACACTTTATCTTTACCCAAGTGCTATGAGCCAGATGACCCACACACTTTTACTCACTCATTACATTACAGGTAGGGCCAAATACCTCGAACCAATCCGTTCGGTGGCCAAAGCCCGTCTCAAGTATCTAAGCTCACCTCCGAAAAAGGAGCCGGCTCCCGGCACCGAGACCTGGTGTGCCTCGAAACTTGGCGGCCTGTCGAGCGTAATCGCCAAATACAGGTTCCTGACAGGCAATACCGAGTTCGATGAACTTATATCTAAGGAGAGTTTACCGTATATTCGTTTTAGAATGGATGGTGATTTCAGCTCATTAATTTCTGCGCTTGGCAACAATGCTGAGGCCCTACGGGTAAATTTCGAAGGTTATACAAGTGAAGTCCGCTATACCGACCGTGTCCTGCGCTTCCCGACACTATTTACAGGTAACGAAACATTGTCCGAACCTATTGGAACAATTCACATCCCGAATCCATCGCTTCTTTATTCAACGGTAACCGGCGATCCGGGCGATGCCGGATACTTTCCTCTCAACGCGGTCCGCTGGCTGACAGAGCCCCGTAATATTGCGGCGTTAGTGAGAGAATCGGGAACCGAACAATTTGCTGCGGAGCTGTTCCACTTTGGCAGGGAAAAACGCCCGATGTCGGCGGAGTTTTACTTGCTCAAGCCGGGTGAATATATTCTTACCTTAACAATCAAAAATAGTGAAGAACAAAAGCCTTTAATAACTAATAAATTTGTAGTCAAAGGCGGCAGGACACGTTTCTTTTTCGAACTGCCGCCACACAAACTCTGCATATTAAACATTCGTCGCTATTAGAGGGATATCTTCTTTACTGATATGCCTTTGATGGCTCTTGATTTTATATTTCTCGCCGGTTACAATTCACAGCCTATGAGCAATACCTTCCGATTTTTAGCTATATTTGTAAAGTATCAAACTTAAGAGACCGAAAATATCAAGTTAGTACGAGGTTTAAGCTATCAATGACTGAGAACCTGAAAAAGCTGAATCAACATCTATCAGATATTTCAATATGGTTGAATTTTGACAAGATTCCCTGGGTGATAGCGGGCCCCTGCAGTGCCGAGTCTGAAAAGCAGGTCCTTTCGATAGCTCGGAAACTGGTAAAATCTCCCCATGTCAAGGTTTTTCGTGCGGGAGTGTGGAAACCTCGTACACGTCCCAACACTTTCGAAGGGGTCGGCGAAGTCGGCCTAGAGTGGCTTAAGGCAGTAAAGGCCGAGACCTCCCTTCTTACTACAACCGAGGTGGCAAACAAACAGCACGTTGAACTTTGCCTCGAAAACAAGGTTGACATTCTCTGGATCGGAGCAAGAACGACGGTGAATCCGTTCCTTGTACAGGAAATAGCCAACTCCCTCAAAGGAGTCGATGTGCCGGTACTTGTCAAGAATCCTATTAATGCCGAGCTTGGTCTTTGGCTGGGAGCCATCGAAAGGCTGTACAACGCCGGGATTAAAAAACTTGCCGCCATCCATAGAGGTTTCTCAACTTACGTGCGGATGGCATACCGCAATAATCCAAACTGGCAGATTCCAATCGAACTGAAAAGGCTGCTGCCGAACCTGCCTCTTATATGTGACCCGAGCCACATAGGCGGCCACCGGGATTTCATAGAACCTATCTCTCAGACTGCATTGGATTTAGGCATCAAAGGTCTTATGATAGAAACTCACAATAATCCGGAGCGAGCTCTTAGCGATTCGAAACAGCAAATTACGCCCACCGCCTTGATGAAGCTGCTCGATAAGCTTCGGGCAAGAAATACGGCTATAACAGATGAACAGGTAAAAAGACAGATAGCCCGCCTGCGCACGGAGATCAGTCACGCGGACTCACAAATCATACAGGACCTTGCGGAAAGGATGAAGTGGGTTGAGGAAATAGGTAAACTCAAGCAGGAGCACAAAATTCCCGTTCTTCAGATTAACAGATGGGAGCACCTTCTGAAGGACCACATGGCTAAAGCCAAGCAGCTTGGCCTGGAGAGTGAATTCATCAAGGCCGTATTCGAACTAATCCATGCCGAGGCCGTAAAACGGCAGTTGTAGCGGGTTTAAGACTGTAGTATCGCAATTTTTGTAAGTAACATAATACGAAGGAGAAGAGCTATGGTGACGAAAAATATTAAGCGCATTTTTACAAAGAGTTTATTCGCTCTGCTGTCTGTTCTGATTGCCGCTCAAACAAGCTTTGCCGGTCAAAAGGTAGTCTTCGAAAAACCTGCTAAGCCGCGTGTCATTGTTCTTACGGACATTACCAACGAACCGGATGATGAGGAGTCTATGGTTCGTTTTCTGGTCTATTCCAACGAATTCGATGTCGAAGGTTTGATTGCGACCACATCGGTTTGGCTGAGGGACAAAATCCGGCCGGAAAATATCCGTGAACGTATCGAAGCATTTGGCAAGGTTCGGAACAATCTCTTAAAACACGCATCCGGTTATCCAACTGTGGAACATTTGCTCAATGTTACAAAGACTGGTCTGCCTGAGTTCGGTATGAAGGGAGTTGGCCCGGGTAAAAGTTCACAAGGCTCCCGGCACATTATCGAGGTTATCGACAGACCGGATGACCGCCCGGTCTGGATAACTGTCTGGGGCGGAGCTAATTGTTTAGCGCAGGCGCTTTGGGACGTGAAGTATACACGCAGCGAGGAAGAGCTGGACGCCTTTGTCTCGAAACTTCGGGTTTACACAATTTCTGACCAGGACAATTCCGGACGCTGGCTGCGTGTGACTTTTCCGAAGCTGTTTTACATTGTAACTCCCGGCAGTGTTGACAATATGGAATATTACAAGGCAACCTGGACAGGCATTTCCGGCGACCGCCATTACAAAAATGCACCGATGCATAAGTTTGAGCTGGTCGATAATCCGTGGCTTGAAAAAAACATCATTAAAGATCACGGTCCGCTTGGAGCACTATATCCCAAACTGGAATACATCATGGAAGGTGACACACCATCGTTCTTTAATCTAATCAGCAACGGCCTTGGCAGCCGCATCAGCCCGTCCTACGGAGGATGGGGTGGACGTTACGTGCTTCATCAAACATACGCCGAGACTCGTCCCATCTGGACTAATGCAAGAGGCTGCCAGGACACGGTAATTGCTGAAAACGGTATGCAAGATACCTCCGCCCAGGCAACCATCTGGAGATGGCGTGAGGCTTATCAGCATGACTTCGCGGCCCGGATGGACTGGTGTGTTGCCAAGACGTATGAGAAAGCTAATCACAACCCAATAGTCGCTTTTGACAACGACAAGAGCAAAGCGGTAGTAAACCTTACCGTAAAATCCCAAGAGACAGTTAAACTCAGCGCCGACGGAACCTATGATCCTGATGGTGATAAATTCTCCTATCGCTGGTTTGTCTATAAAGAAGCGGGGAGCTATAATGGCTCAGTCGATATCAAAGATAACTCGTCACAACAAGCTCATTTTGTAGTACCAAAAGTCAAGACGCCGGGTGCCGTTCATATCATTTTGGAGGTAAAAGACGAAGGAAGGCCGAGTCTTTACAGTTATCGCAGAATCATTGTCGATATAAAACCATAAAAAAGGGGCCTATACCGAAATGGTATAGGCCCGGTATTTACAAATCTACTACATACTTTTACTTAACGGTCAAATCCCTGCCTACTGTGCAGGTGGATACAGCCGGATATCATCAAAGTACATCATGCCTGTACCGCCAGTAACCGAGCTAAGGCCAAGAGTAATCGAATTGACATTGGCAAGGTTCACACCCTGGTCGGCAAAGGCCTGCAGGGGGATATTCCACTGCGTCCATTTATTTATCGATGCTGCATCCGGATTATCATTATTGACTTTGGCGTTGCCGTTTAGGGCAACATACAAAGTCTCCGCGGCGTTGGATGAATTACCTCTGAACCAAATCGTCAGTGTGTCAACTCCGTTTACCGTCCAGTCACGATTGGAATTCAATGTTAAAGTTGCCTCGGATTTTCCGACGGAGTTGTCATAGGCCATAGGCATCGATTGAGAACCGCTGTTAACGATAGTCTGCTCTGCAAATGGAGCATTAAGGTTGCCAACAACAGAACCGTTCGTTGCCGGGTTGTCGAATCCATCTATCCAGGCGAGATATATCCTGTTGCTCCCCGGTTCACCTTCATCAAGGTCGTTGTAGCTCTCCATATCGTCTATGATAAGGAAGTTGGCCGTAGTAAAGCTCCAGAGTGGACCTGTCCACGGGCTGTCGGCGTTGGCGTTATCGGCCTCATCGATACGCCAGTAGTAAGTAGTATTCCACTCGAGTTGTCCGGGCTCATAGCTTTCGGAACCAAGGTTGCCGCCGCCTTTACGCTCAAGTGAACTTGCATCGGCACCGAAATAAACATCATGTGAAGCACCAAATCCCGGTGTCCATGTTAGAACAGGTGTTTGCGTTACATCGACAGCGCCATTAGCCGGGCTCGGGCTTCCAACGGCGCCTTCGGTAGTAAAACTCCAGACATCACCTTTAAACGTTTCGACAATATCAAACTCATCGACACGCCAGTAGTAAGTTTTGGCCATTTTAAGTTTACCGGGAGTATATTTCGTAGTTCCCTGTACCATGCCACCTGTTGCAGTGTCCACTTCATCAAAATTGCCACTGAAGTACGGGGTGTGCAATTTCGCACCGAAACCTGCCGTCCAGCTAAGGATCACATCGACACCTACAGACTCGGCGCCATCAGCCGGGTTGGGAAAGTATGCGGTTTTGGGAGGAATACTGAAGCTCCAGACATCGCCTTTCCAGGGACTGTTCGGCTCGGCGTCATTAACCTCATCAATTCTCCAGTAATATGTCGTACCCGGAACAAGACCATCCGGATAGGCAAATCCGGGGAAGCCGGCAACAACAAACGTGTCTGTCTGGTTGCCCAGGAACGTGCCTTCTGCACCGTTATCCACATCGTCAAAACTCTCACCCAAATAGACATCGTGTGAGACCGCATAACCACCCGGCCTCCACGAAATGTTTACCCATGTATCTTTATGCAAGGCACCATCAGCCGGTGTTGGCCCGGAAGCGTATGGCCATAATCCACCAGCTCCTTCCATAACACCCAGAATCTCGCCCGGCGAAAGTGCTTTTGTGTAGAGGCGCACATCGCTCAAATGACCGCTCCACATCTCCGCGGCATTAGTGGCGTCGCCACCCATGCCAAAAGGATTTTCGTCGATGGTCGCAGTGGTAGTTTCTGAAGCGGAGAGTTCAGCATTACGATAGTGTGTGAGAGTTGCCCCTTCCTTAACGACTACCATATGAACCCACTCGCCCGGGGTGGGGTCGTCGTAGTCAATGGTACCGTTGTGCCCACCGTGATAGTATTCAAATCTTGTTGAAGTGAATTTGATGAACTGTCCGGATCCCGGCGTCGGTGTGCCACCATAACGATTGCCTAAAATCACTTCATTAACGCCAGTTCCATCGCCTTCCTGCTTGACCCATAACGCCCATGTAAAATCGTTGTCCAAGTCCATAAATGGAATAATCAGGTCGGTGCTGATATATGCTCCGCTGCTGTTGTCTCCACTAAAACTTGCTACCATGCCGCGTTCCGGGTCATTGACCCAGACCGAACCGCCTGCACCCAGGCCGCCGCCGTCGAAGTTGTTGATGGTTCCATCATTTCCTGAGGCGGACAAATCAATAGCAGTATCCCCTGAGCCTTCATTCAACGGCCACCACCCGATAAGGTCAGGGTCGGCAGCGCCGGCTGCGCTCGTTAGAACCAGGCTCAGCACAAAAACAAAAGAAACCAGATAAATCAATCTTTTACACATAATAGTCCTCCTTAAATAAGTTACAAAAATTATGAATTATGTTTTGGCCACACACCAAAATGCTCGTTGTTTTTATAGGAAGATTTTTTTTGTTGAAATATGAAAGCTCAATTCCGGGACACAAAGCCATTGTCAAAACCAACTTTATCCCCAGCATAAAAACATCCTCCTCTATTCGGGAAATTGTATAAATCACTCCTATTTGCAAGGCGTAAACCCACAGATGCCCAGCTTTGCGGATACAAACTTCACCACTATTATCTATACCAAATTAACTCCTTTGTTGTCAATCAAAAAATCTATAAATGACCATTGTTTCTGATATAAGCGGAAATTTGTTTGATTCAACGAACAGGTGCTGCTAATATCCACCTTCAGGAGCTTATTTAATTGATCACAAAGACGATTCTTGAAAGTTTTTGCTTGTTTCAGTACCAGGAGTTTGCTCATTTATTGCTTACGAACTGTTGAGCCTGGTTGTCGGCTTCAAGAACTATTCTGAAACCTACGTTATAAACTTTCTGCCATGCCGGATAGCTCAGTCTCGAAGCCGAACGACAGCGTTTCGGCCTGTCATACCATGAGCCGCCGCGGGCCACTTTTTCGCCGTTATCATTGGTATCATAACGCTGTTCGTATTCGGAATAGGGATAAGGTTTATATGCGGAGCGCGTCCACTCCCAGACGTTGCCGTGCATATCATGCAGGCCCCAGGCATTTGGTTTGTAGCTGCCCACCTCTGCCGTAACGAGCTTCTTATCATTGAATCGTGCATCTCTTGGTACTATGTCCGGGGTGTATTGGTCTCTTACATCGTACACGAGGTCACGTATGGTGAAATCGGCCATATTGCCGAACGGTGAGAAGTCCTTGTCCAGGTCGCCGTAGTGCAGTGGCGTGTCGGTGCCCGCCCGGCAAGCCCATTCCCACTGAGCTTCAGAAGGTAATAAAACTTTTTGCCCGGTCTTTTCGGAAAGCCAGCGACAAAACTCCGCAGCTTCTTTCCACGATACACGAACAACAGGCTGTCCGGGTTCGTTCAATGCCCAGCCAAGGTCCCACTCATTGAACATCCAGCTTCCTTTATGTTCATACTTACTATCATGTGAGGGGTCAAACATTGCATATTGCTCGTTCGTTACTTCACACTTGCTCATCCAGAAAGCTTTTTTAATGTTTACCGGTGTAAGCGGATGTTCATCTTGAAATCCATTCTTATCCCCCATCACAAACCAACCGGCCGGAACAAGGACCATTTCGAGCTTGATACCATTGCCAAGGTCAATAGTTCTGTGTGTTTGTCCGGCGGAGGTCTGGCGGCGTTGCGCTTCGGCGGCGTCAAACGGCCATTCGGGGACCCGGGGAACCTCGACCTTTGGTTTTGTGACAGGTGCAGGTTCGACAGGTTCAATTCTTCTTTCAGGCATTTTCGGATAGACCTCCGGGTCTTCAACTGTCCCGCCGTAGAGCTTGCGCAGGTCCAGGCGGCGTCTGTGGTCGTTCCGTGTTTTCTCGAAGCCGACAACTTCTGTCCATGTTCCATGGCAGGGGGCATTCAAATCTATCCATGTTGTGATTCGCTGCCATGCCTCGGCATCGAGGTGAACACCGTAATGACCTTTTTTGAGCATCTGGAGAAGTTCGGTCGTATTTGCAGAGAATTCACCGGGTGCCAGTAAACGCAAATCACTTTCAAGCCCTCCCACTCTTGCGAAACTTCGCAGGGTGACATAAGACGGTTCGAAGACCCCACCAAATACTTTGACAAGCTCTTCCCGAGGTACTCCACGGATCACCCTGGCTTTTGGGACTCCGTTTTTATAGGCAATGAGCATATCCTGGTCACCGCGAAGGTCGGGAATCTTGTGGCCGTCGTCAGGTTTGGTGCCGTTATGGCACGAGATGCAGTATTTGTCCAGAACAGGCTGGACCTCACGTTTGAAACTGAAACCTCTTTCCGGCCCGTACCAGGATTCTATTTCAGACGGCTTGCTGCGAGAGGCAATAGTTCGCAGATTCGGGGGTCCGGCATTCTGCTTCTGGTGACATCCTATACAGGAGACAACCTCACCGGGCATTGCAGTCATCCAGCTTCGCATTAACTGCAGGGCCTTGCCTTCGGCATCGAGCGGCTGGATTGATATTGGTGTATTGGCAGGGACGCGGAACATAGCCGAACCGTCTTTTTCGACAGGTACGGTGCCCAGTACGCGTTTGGGTTCCCACGGACCATCCGTACCGACGCGATGATTAATACCTGCGATTTTGTGATAAGCGAAATGATAAGTAAACAACCGCAGTTTTTTAACAGCTCCAAGCGGAACGCCTTTTAGGCCGGGGCCTTTATAAATATTCTCAAGATAGACAATGGCATCTTTGCGGCTGAGGTCAACTTTGTCGGGAATGACCTGTGGTTTCTTTATTTTTTGAATCGGAATGGGCTCAAGCAGCGCACTGCCCTCGATTTCCTTTAAGAGAAGTATATTATCGAAGATATCAACCAGATAGATGCCCCATAGGTCATTTGGTCTCGGCTTGCAGGAAACGAGGAAGTACTTCTCGCTGAGGGGCCATGGATGAAGGAATTTAGGCCAACAATCCATCGCAAGCTTGTCCTGAATGAGAGGCTTTACCTTTCGACCGTGACGGGGTATTCGCTGTACGACGCCTTCGGTGGCAGTTCGGCCTAAAGGAGGGTCAAGGATAAAGAGTTCGCCGACTCTTCCGACGTGATGACCTGTCACTATGCCAACTACTTTTGTGGGATGGTTGGGTATGGGGCGGGCGTAAAAGATGGCATTGGGCCAGTATCCGCCGCTGCCGTAATACTCCTTTTGCGTCGTGCCGTCGGGATTCATAGTAAACAAAAACCGGGCCCAGACGTGCGGGATATCCGTGTACTCCCATCGCAGGTAAAGAATGCGTCCGTCGTTCATCACCGTAGGGCAAAAATTGTGGTCCTGCTCGAAACATATCTGGCGAACATTGCCGCCGTCGGCATCCATGAGATACATCATACCGACATTGACGGATGCATTACACGGGACACCCTGAAAAGGCGCGGTTGAGATAAAAGCGATTTTGCCGTTCGGCAGATAGCACGAATCAAAGTTGTGGACATCGGGCTGGTCTTTCGGAGAAACCTGCCGCAGATTTGTGCCGTCGATTCCAACCTCGAAGACCTGCCAGAGTTTGCGGTCGTCCGGCATTGAGAACATTATCTTTTCGGCGTCAAAATGCAAATCCATCTCAGAGACAAGTTTTCCTCCGGGAGGTCTATAGATAGATGTGAGATTGCCTTCTTGTCGAGGATTTGAAAGAACACAGATTTCATTGTCCCAGCCCTCTGTATCGGGCATTGTCTGAATCTGCCAGGAGCTTTGCTGGGGCATACCTATGAATCTTCCTATGCCCCTGTCCGGCTCATCCGCCCGGCGCGGGTCGCCAATCGGCTTGCGTTTAATTAGCAGGAGTTTGTCGAAGTCAAGCAGGGGATTTGAAAGCAGAGCGAGGTGCTGTAATGCTATGATTTCATCGATTTGCCGGGCCGCAGCCTTCTCGCCGCGTTCCAGTGCTTTTTTAATTGTAGGCAGGCGGTTTTCATAGTTTTCAATGGCTCTTAAATATTTCTCGCCATTTGTGTACTTCTCGGGGAAGTCCTTCATGAGGTCCTTGACAGCCAGTTTCATAGCGGTGAAGTTGACAAGTTCGAGGTCCGACCTGGCTTTGGTAATTTGGTCAACCGGGCTGGTAGTGAATTTGGATTCGGATTGTTCAGCGGCGATTATTCCGTTAGAGGTTAATGGCAACAGGAAATATGCAGTAAGACAGAAAAGTGTTATCAAGGCAGTATTTCTAACTAACATCTTTGCTTCTACCTCCAACAAAAATTAAGTGATTTTCATTGAAAAATTCATCAACAGGCTGTTCAAAACCAATCGATGTATATCCGACAACTTGCCGCGATGCGACACACTGGGCCGGGACAATAATCGAAAAAAAGTATAACAGAATCAGTGATAAATTGCCAGAGGTATCTATAAAAGCTGACAGGGATTAGGAGGTAACAGCCAAATGCAAGTAATCGTCAGATTTTTCTTGGCGCATTTGTGGGCGTCGGCTATATCTAAATTCGATTTAAATTGAACGGAACCTTGAAATTATGCTTCGGTATCATTCTTCCCAGAGGAGAAAACAAATGAAACAGAATCGAAGGTTTAACATATCGTCTTTGAGAATTGTGCTTTTTACCATTACAGTTTTTTTTCTATTTCCAACTCTTTCAGTTTGCTCCGAGAGTTCAGCCGTCTTACTAATTATGGATGGTGACATGGGCCCTGCGGGCCGACATGGCGTGAACAAAGTGCGAATGGCTCTGCAGGCAAAAGGAATAGCGGTTGAACAAACAACATCTCTCGAAAAAACAAACGGGAATCTCTTACTTGTAGCGGGTCTTTCAGTTGGAGCCGGGCCCGCAGCCAAACTGCACGACAGTCTTGACATTTCCAGGCCGAAAGGAGCCGAGTCACTGCTCATTCGAGAAACAAAATGGTCAGGTAAAAAAACACTGCTTGTCAGCGGGGCCGATGACAGGGGGCTGATGTATGCGCTTCTGGATGTCGCCGACCGCATTGGGTGGAGCAGCAATTCGTCGAGGCCGTTTAGTGAGGTGCATAACATTCAGGAAAGCCCGGCTGTTTCCGAGCGAGCACTTTCCATTTACACCATGCACCAGGCGAACTTCGAGAGCTATTTTTATGACGAGGACTACTGGGAAAGATACCTCGATATGCTGGCGGAAAATCGTTTCAATACGTTTGCCCTGCTGTTGGGTTATGAGAACTGGGGATATTTTACTCCGCCCTACCCGTACTTTTTCGATGTGGAAGAATTTCCCGATATTAAAGTGGTAGGAATCACAGAGCAGAAACAGCAGCGTAATCTCGCGGCGCTGAACAGGCTCATCGATATGACGCACGAGCGTGGTATGAATTTTACCTTAGGCATCTGGGACCATATATACAGGGGCGGTGTCCAGGGGCCGGGAGATCGTGTTGGCAAACCGACCGAGGGCATAGTGTGGGGTCTGACGGCAGACATTTTAACCGCTTACACGAGGGTCGCGCTAACGAAGCTTCTAAAATTAGTGCCTGAGCTTGATGCAATTCAGTTTCGGATGCACGGAGAGTCGGGGCTCAAGAGGACTGAGATGGGCGGCTTCTGGGAGAACGTCTATCAGGTGATGAAAGAGCATGGGCCGAATGTAAGGTTTGATGCACGGGCGAAGAACTTCCCCGATACACTTATCGACAAGGCCGTTGAAATGGGTGTTAATATGAGGATATGCACCAAGTACTGGATGGAACAGATGAGCCTTCCATTTCATCCGACGCACATTCATCCGGGTAATCAACATGACCGGCGGCACGGCTATGCCGATTTGCTGCGCTATCCCCAACGGTACAAGATGCACTGGCGGCTGTGGAACAGCGGTACCTCACGCATACTGCTTTGGGGTGACCCGGAATATGTCCGTCGTTTTGCCCAGAGCACTCACCTTTACGACGGTGAGGGCTTCGAGGTGAGCCAGCCGCTGGCAACGAAAATGCAGGACCATCCGCATGATATGAAGCCGTTCGAGCTGCTCAAGCCACAATACCAGTACTATGACTGGGAGTTCGAGCGGTACTGGTATTTCTTCCAGGTGTTCGGCAGGATTGGTTATAATCCTGATACGCCGCCTGAGATTTGGCAAAGGGAATTTCAACGGCGATTCGGTAAACGAGCAGCACCTTTTGTCGAACGAGCTATCCACAGCGCAAGCAGGATTCTGCCGCGTATCGTTGCGTATAATTACCCTTATAATATGTTTCCGACAACGAGAGGGTGGGCAGAGAAACAACGGATGGAAGATTTGCCGGAGTACGCCAAAGCCCTGCCGAGTGACACGCAGCAGTTTTTAAGTATTGACGATGCAGCACGATATCAGTTGGAAGGAAAAGACTCCGCAAGGATTTGGCCGCAGCAGTCCAGCCGGTGGTTCGCTGCGGTGTCTAAAGATGTTCTGAAGCTGGTCGAACAAGCTCAAGAGCGAATTGGAAACAATCAAAGTAAGGAATTCAATTCCACCATAGCAGATATGAAAATACTTGCCAATTTATCAATGTACCACTCGCACAGAGCCAATGCCGGTGTTAGTTATGCGTTATTCAAGCACAGTCAGGACCTTAATGCCTTTGATGATGCTATCGCACATGAAAGCCAGGCAATTGAGGCGTGGGAACGGTTGGTAGAGGCGGCGGGGGATATATATCATAGTGACCTTATTATGGGCAGGGAAAGCGCCGGCTTGTCCGGGCACTGGTCGGATGAGCTGGTAAAGCTAAGAGAGGGGCTTGAAAAACTCAAGCAGCAAAGAGATAGTTTCCTGCCGGCCGCTGCCGAGATGAAACTGGCGATAACCCATGTGCCAGTTCGTAAGGCACAGCCCGGAAAAAAGCTGGTCGTTCGTGCGACAGTAAACGCAGGGGGGTCCGGGGTGGAAGTTAAAATGGGCTACCGCAACGGTAGTCGAGATTTTGTGTGGAAAAAAATGCAGCAGACCAGGCCATTTGTTTATCTTGCGGAGATAAATGGCAGAGATGTGAAGCCGGGTTTGAATTACTTAATCGAAGCTGGTGACGGAGGCGGCGGACAAGCGAAGACCGAACCGATTGCAGTCGTGGTTACAAAAGACGATGAATCCCCGCAAGTAAGGCATAAACACATCAGCAGTGCCGAGGCGGGCAAGCCGATAACAGTCACGGCGGATGTAAGTGATACCGGCGGGGGTGAAAAGGGGGGCGCGCCTTTCAGAAGGGGGGGTCCAAATACAGGAAAAAAAAAACCGGGGAAGGGTATAAAAGGAGAAAAAAACGCGACAAAAACAGCGGCTTCCCGGGGGGGGGTTTAGGCGGGAGAGGGGATT
>JACNGQ010000061.1 GCA_014384025.1 Planctomycetota bacterium
GAGCCTGCATGGCTTCCGCAGACAATCTTGCCTTCGCTGCCGACAAACATAATCCCATTGCTCTGGAGTTCACGGCCCTTGAGTTCCGGGGGATTCGGCGGCTTTTTCCCGCCGTCGTACCACTTCATCTTTATCGCAGGCCGATTACCTTTAGCAGGGAAGTAATATGTAATGATGGACCACACGGGAAAGGTCTCGTCATTGACCGGGCCGCTTTCAGCCTCGGCAGCTATAGGTGCGCCAAGATCCAAACAGAAAAATGCCGGGTCCGCATTATGCACGGCCATATCACCAAGTGCGCCGCAGCCAAAATCCCACCAGCCCCGCCAGTTAAACGGGCAGTATGAAACCATATCACCTTTACTATTTTTAAACTTCGCATAAGGCCGCCAGCGGGCAGGTCCAAGCCACATGTCCCAGTCCAATGTTTCAGGCACCGGCGAAGAACCTTTCGGTCTGTCAATACCCTGAGGCCACCATGCTCTCTCAGGCACACCGGCCCTGTCCGTCCAGACATGCACTTCTCGAATAGCTCCGATTGCACCGTCATGGATAAACTCATAGGTAAGCCGTAAGCCCTCACCGGCGTGTCCCTGGTTGCCCATCTGCGTAACGACTCCGGTCTCGCAGGCAACTTCCGTCATCCGACGGGCCTCGTAAATTGTGTGAGCCATCGGCTTTTCACAATAAACATGCTTGCCCATCTTCATCGCCATTATCGCGGCAGGCGCATGTATGTGGTCCGGCGCACCAATTACAACAGCATCGATGTTCTCTGCCTCTTTATCCAGCATCCTGCGAAAGTCTTTATATGTCTTGGCATTCGGGTTTTTCTTGAACGTTCCCGATGCTTGTACCCAATCAACATCGCACAATGCGACAATATTCTCACTCTCCAATGCATTAATATCGCTGGCACCCCGGCCGCCAACGCCAATACCGGCTATATTAAGTTTCTCATTGGCCGAGATGCGACCCTGGCCGCCAAGTACATGACGCGGCACAATCGTAATGGCCGCAATCGCCGCCGCAGTGCCCATAAAATCACGCCGTGAAATTACCGGCTTACGGCTGTCTTGCACTCTTTTCATATTCAACTCACCTTTCCACAACCAACTAATATCTATTCGCCGTAATAAAACCAACCGCCGGTCTGATTACATCTCCAGTGACCAGCCTTCGCGGTAGTGCATTTTAACATAATCGTTGGCCTTCTCGTCGTTGGTAATCGTCATATTATCTCCATCCCATAGCAGTTTCTTACCGACATTTTCCGGACGAATCGCCAAATTGCCCATTACAACCATCTCAGTAAACGGCCCGGAATAATCGAAGTTAGATGTTGCCTGGCCGCCAGTCTTGCAGGCCTCAATCCAGTTGCCCTCGTGGCTCGTCTTAATCCGCTTGAGCGTCTGCGGAGGCTTATTCCTGTAGAACTCGCGATGCCGCTCGTACGGCAGCAGTTTAGGGTCACCGCCATACTCACCACATCTCAGCACGCCCTTGCTGCCCATGAAGAGCACATTACTCGATTCCTGATTCAGCGGGCGCCCCGGCTCCAGTTCCTTCGGCCGTTCAGGCTTAAGCCCGCCGTCATACCAGTGCACTTTCACCGGTGGCATGCCCTCACGGGCCGGGAATTCGTAATGGACTATGGAAGCCAGTGGGTACGTCTCTTTGTTGACAGGAGTACAACTGGCCTCAACGCTCGTCGGGTACTTCAGCTTCAGAGCACTGAAAACCGGATCCAGCACATGGCAGGCCATATCCGCCAGGGCGCCGCCGCCGAAATCCCACCAGCCGCGCCAATTAAATGGCATGTAGCATTTATTATACGGCCTCATTGGAGATGGTCCAATCCAGAGGTCCCAGTCGAGCGTGCTGGGAACCTCATGCACCTCTTTGGGCCTGTCTAATCCCTGTGGCCAGACGGGACGATTTGTCCAGGCGTGGACCTCCTTAACTTCGCCTATCACGCCCGCCCAGATCCATTCACAAATATCACGAACACCATCACCTGAATGACCCTGGTTGCCCATCTGGCTAACCACCTTGTACTTCCTGGCGGCTTCGGTTAAAGCACGAGCCTCCGACACAAGACGAGTCAGAGGTTTCTGAACATAAACGTGCTTGCCTCGCCGCATTGCAGCCATTGCAGCTACTGTGTGAAAGTGGTCGGGAGTGGCGACAATCACGGCCTCGATGCTTTTTTCATTATCAAGCATTTTACGGAAATCTTTATATTTCTTGGCCTTGGGATATCTCTTGAAAGTATCTTTCGCCCGATCCCAGTCCACGTCGCACAAGGCAACAATGTTTGCACCGGCAGCCTCGCATGCTCTGGTATTGCCGCCACCCATACCACCGGAACCGATAGAAGCAACGTTTAATTTCTCGCTCGGAGGCTGGGCCAGCACATGGCTGGGTATTATCGTAAAGGCCATCGCTGCCGCAGCGCCACCCATAAAATCACGCCGAGATACTTTGCTGCCCTGATGTTTGGTAATTTTTTTCTGGTCTTTCATTTTCGTATTCCTCAATAAATAAACTTTCATCATAAATTGTCAAAAAAACAAATAACAAATACTTAAAACCGACGCATACTTAACTCGACTCGTACTGCGTAGAGTAGCATCGGTTATAACTCAACTAACCAAATATTACGATACTGCACAGGATTGCCGTGGTCCTGCAGGTATATCCCGCCGGGTTTGTTAACATCACTATCCAGCGCTCCGCCTGTCGGGCCCGGAAGCTTTAGTTCGTCATGTATCGTAACTCCGTTGTGAACAACTGTAATCTGGGCGTTTTCCCTGTCGGCGCTTGGGGCGTAAAAAGTAATATCGTAAGTTTGCCACTGTGTCGGCGGTGCGCACATATTTACCGAAGGCGCTCCTATCTTATAGATTCCGCCACATTCGTTGTCTTTACCTTCCAAACCGTAGCTGTCAAGCACCTGCACTTCATACCGTTCCTGCAGATACACTCCGCTGTTGCCGCGTCCCTGCCCCCGTGCATCAGGCATAAACGGCGTGCGAAATTCCACATGCAGCTTGATATCGGTAAACTTTTTCTTAGTTACAATAGAACCGTTGCCCTTCTTAACTTCCATCGCTCCATTATTTAGCAATGTCCATTTCACCAAGTCGCTGCCTGGTTTTTCCCCCGTATGCTTCCATTGCTTAAAATCCTTGCCGTTGAAAAGCACAATCGCACCGGCAGGCGGTTTTTCCCCCATTGTAGGTGAAACTCGAATCACCTTTTCCATTACAAAGCTGCCCGATGCATCTCCGGCGAAACTACCGCCGAACTGCCCGTCTTTAATAACCGCTTTGATCTGAAACTCATTGTATCCAGCCCGGCCGGGTCCTGCAAAACGCACCAGGGCACCATCGCGTTGACCTTCAAGTACTGCTATCGGATCCTCGCGGGTATCAAATTCTCCCATTACCTTAGCTGTGTATTTATCTTTTCCCAAAGCTATCACCTGGGTTACCACAGGCCCTGAATCACTTTCATCATCAAGCTTCCAGGTCCCCTCCCAGTCGCCCATAACCGAATCGGCACTCTCAATCCCCATTCTCGCCTCGACGGTCGGATCGACTGCCGAAGGGCCCATACAAGAGGACAACAGCACAGATAATGCCAGCATCGATACACACATTACAACATTACGGCTGTTAATTGAAAAAACTGTACTTACATTATTCGAAAACATAATTGTCTCTCCTGCTAATTTGTTCCTATTTTAGTATCGACTCACAGTCAATTCCCTTTTTTGTGATTATTCCTCCACCTGTTTACTCGAACCATCTTCTATCTTATTTATTACTTCCTGTGCCTGTTTTTGCAATGCTTCATTATTTGTGGTTTGCACAATCTTTTTTAATACATACATGGTTTGTTGAGGAAAGTTTTCGTAGATACTACCGGCGATTGTTACCACCGCTGATTCCGCTTCTTTTAATAAAGCCTTGTCCTGAAGGTAACCTGTCGCCATTGTTAACGCATCGAGAGATTTCGTATTGGCCAGTCCCGACAGCACTCTTTTCTTTTCGCCCGCATCCGGAGCCAGAGACATCGCTTTTTTATACATCCCGATTATCTCTTCTGCACCCCGCTTATTATCCAGCCCAAGCAGTCGAACCGCCCCTCGCAGTGCCAGTATTCGGTGAACTTTGTTTTCGGAATTCTCCGCCGCTTTCATCAAATCAGCCGCCGGCTCGGAAGTTGGCCACTCCGCCAGAGCGCGAATGGCAGCTCCTCTGATTTCTTCGTTGTCGCTGCCCAGCGCTTCGCGTAGCCGGGGCAAAGCACTCCTGTCGCCTATTTTACCCAACACGCTCAGCAGAGAGCATTGTTTTTTGACATCCTTTACAGAAGGCAGCTCTGCAAGCACCGCCTCAGCCTGGCGGTTCTTGTCCTCGATTTTATGGGCGACCGAGGCTATCATTTTCCCGGCCTCATTGAGGTCCGATGAGCTTTGCAAATTCAACAGAAGCTCGACCAGCGCCGGCAAATGCTCCGGGCCGGCAACAACCTTCAATACCTTCAGCGATTCGAGGCGAACCGTGCGGTCCGAATCTTTTGCAGTTTTTAACAAAGTGCTTACACCTGCGGAGATATTGCGCTCGCCTGCGCTCTTTATCAGCTCAACTTTGGTCTTTGACTCCGCCTTTGTAATGCCTGTCAAAATCGCTCCATCAACCTTTGAGCCTCGCAAACGATACAGGCTCTCGCGAGCGGCTTTTTGTTCAGCACCCCTGGTCGCAGCCGACGTTCGTGTCAATAAATCAACACTCGATTCATCACCCAATTGCCCAACCGCTTTGAGAGCTGCAATCCGAACGGATTCGTCTTTGGAATTCACAGCGGTGATAACAGCCGGCAAAGCAGCAGCATCTCCGCGGTCGCTCAGGGCGGACAAAAGCTGTACCTGACTGGCGGCAGAAAGATTCGGCAGCTCTTTGACTAAAGCCTTTGTTACTTCTGCTCCAGGCATGTCCTTTACCATTGCTATGGCCACGGCCTGCATCTCCTGGTCGCCGCTTTTGAGAATATCCAGAACTATCCCAACAGCCTCGTCCTGCTGTTCAGAAGCTCCAAAACAAACAGTACAACAATACAATCCAAACAAAAGAGCTGATGAGTAACAAATCGTACGCTTGATTTTCATACCTTGTTTTACCTTTTCGCTGCGTTAAGCATACCAGTCAGTGCAGCCGTTCGTATAGGCTTGGGCATGTCCGGTTTCTGGAGTTCTTTGTAAATGGCCAAAGCTTCGGCTTTTTTACCATCTGCCACAAGCTGGTCGGCACACCTTAAATAAGAATCCAACACTACCATTTGCAGTTTACCGGTTGCCTTGTCTTTTGCTTCCGCCAGAACTGCAGTGGCCCTGGAATCAGCTATCTGACCGAGAGCGGCGGCGGCGGCGGTGGCAACCCCCTCATCGGAATTGCCAACGAGCCTGCTCAGAGCACGAACCGCTCTTGTATCACGGCGCTGACCCAATGAGTTGATTATGCCAATCTTCGGTTTGCCCTTTGCCTTCCTTAAAACACCACGCAGAGCATCATTGACCGCCGTTCCGGGTATCCGCTCCAGAGCATACCTTGCCATATCAGATGTTTCCTCATCCATCAGCATATTACCCAGAACGGAAACAGATTGGTCCGTGCCTATAATGCTCAATTCCCGGCAAACAAACTGCTTGCCCGCCCGCGTTGAATCCGAAGTGAGCACGCCAAGCAAACTCTTCTCAATCTTGCTCAGTTCCGCAGACGAACTATGTGCATTTTTTATTATATCGCTCACCTCGGTCAGTGGTAAACGGCTCTGTCCCCAATCATAAGTTTTTAGCTTTTCCAGTAATTCCTGTAATGCTGCCATTTCTACTCCCTTTCCTGAACTAACGATAGGTTTTGGTTTTGTATCAACTTTATAGTCACCAAATGCAAACTGAATACCGTCGAGATAATGCCGCAATATCGCCCGGTTCCAGAAGATATGGTCATTGTGTCCCAACGAACAGTAGAATATACGTCCCTTGCCGACGGCCTTGACCCAGCTTATACCGGTATCGGTATCAGTCGGTTTGAAATCTTTGACATTACGCGTAGTAGGGTCGCTTACATCCAGACTCATCAGGACACGTTGTTTGTCCCGTGAATACAGCGGCGGGTCCGTTCGATAAATCTCGTCACTTATCTTAAATCCCTCTCCTCTGAAGGCCTTCATAAGCGGATGGTCGGGCTCATCAATCTTAATCGCCCAGGTTCCGCCGCCGCCCCAGGGATGACCGGTAAATTTCCCGCCCATCATCTCCTGACCTTCAGGCCACTGGTTAAAATTGTCCGTCGCCGCGTGGACACCTACTATGCCTTTGCCGCTCTTGACAAAATCCATCAACGCCTCACAACGCTCCGGGGTCTCTTTGGGGTCAAACTTCATGCCCGTCGTATTATTCAGGCACACCGCGTCGAACTGCTTGAGCTTCTCGGGCGTGAACACCGAATAATCATCTGTAATAACTACATCGTACGTCCCGGTCTTTTCACCCATCATTTCGAGCGCTTTATTAACCACGGGAATCGATGTGTGGAAAAATCCTTCGCACCGCCAGAATACCAGCAGTTTTCGAGGCTCGGATGTCCGTATGGTAGCCCTTCTCGGTATTGCGCTTTCAATCTTTTGCACTTCTTCTGCAGTTACCTCCCGCAGTTTAGCCGGGGATTCCGCCTGCAAAGTACTCAAAGGCAATGCAAAACACCACAACCCCAAAAGTGCAATAACAATCACTTTTCGCACCTTATTCATTTTCAGCCCTTTCTATTGTTCTTCAAACTTTAATCTGATTAAAATAATCATTTATCATTCATCATTAATCATTTACAAGTGCCATGGGCTTCGCATCGGCCGCGAAAGTAATCGGCCGGCATCGTCATCACCGACAAACACCTCGTCTTCGGGATTCCACTTCAGCGGCCTGCCGAGTTTATATGCTATATTACCCAAATGGCAAACACCGACTGAACGGCAGCCGGTCTCTATATCGCAAATCGGCCTGCTGCGTTTGCGGACGGCGTCCAGCCAGTCAACATAATGGTTTCTGCTTTCGTACAGATGTATTTCATTGGGGCCGAGTTGCTGATTCTTCAGATTATCAGGCGACGTGCGAATATGCCCGCGATTGACCTCAACCTCACCCTTGGTACCGGTGAATAAAACACCGTTGGCGTTATCGCGGGTCATCGTAACTCCGCTGGCATATTTATAAGTAAGCACCTTGTAATCTTTACCGTCGGGAGGAATAATTTCAACCGGTCCGCTTTCATCCATACCCATACCCCACTGTGCGATATCGAAGTGATGCGCCCCCCAGTCGGTCATCCCGCCGCCGCCAAAGCTGCTATGATTGCGCCAATTAGGAAAGCCGTCCCAGCTTAAATGCGGTGACAGCTCCGAGTTATACGGTCTCAGCAACGCCGGGCCTACCCACATATCCCAGTCGAGATAATCAGGCACGGCTTCTGCCAGCAGCGTTTTATCCTCAGGCGGTCCTCCAACACCAACCGTAACATGTTGTAACTTTCCAATGTAACCGTTTAAAACCAGTTCACAACCTAAGCGGAAGTGCCAGTCCGAACGCTGCATACTGCCGGTCTGAAAGACCCGTCCGTAACGTCTGACCGCATTGACCATAGACCGGGCCTCGACGATTGTTTGTGAAAGAGGTTTCTCGCAGTAAATATCCTTACCTGCCATAGCAGATTGAATAACCGTAATGGCGTGCCAGTGGTCAGGAGTGGAAATTACAACGGCGTCAATATCATCTCGGGCAAGCAGCTCACGAAAATCGCCGTATGTATCACAGCCTTTGTATGAGCCGCCGTTCTTGCCGGCATAGTGGTCTTCGACTATTTTCTTTCCCCGAGCCAACTTGAGTTTATCAACGTCGCAGGCGGCCAGAACCTGCGTGCCGGGCGAATTAAGAAAAGACCGCATCAGATGTTTACTTTGCTTGCCTGCACCGATAAAGCCTAACGTAATTCGCTCACTCGGCGCGATACCACCGGCTTGACCAAAAACAGATGCAGGAACAATATACGGAAAACTTACAGCCGCCGTTGCGGTCTCGGCTGCTCTTTTGATAAATTGACGACGATTAATTTCCCTTTGTTCTATCATAAACACTCCTCAATGCTACCCAATCAAATGGCAACTGATTCTCAACCTTCCTGCCAAAAAATTATAAAATCATTTTAAATAAGCAACGAGTTTACCCTTTGTAACAATAAATAAACCTTTTTTCACAAGTGCCACGGACTGCGCATTGATTTTCCGAGCAAACTCGTTGCTGTCAGGTCATCAAGTATTTCTTCGGTTTGAGGATTAAAGCGTATCTTGCGCCCCAGCAGCATGGCAATCTGCCCCAGGTGGCCAGGCGTCGCCGAGCGGTGAGCAACCTCACAAGGCGTTAGAGTAGTTTCACGACTCTTGACGCAATCAAGGAAGTTTCGCCAGTGGCCCGGCGAATTAAACAGATGTATCTCGTCAGGGCCGAACTTCTCTTCAAGCAGCTTTTTGTTCTGCGCATCTATATTGCCACGATCAACCCAGACCCATCCGTCTTCACCTATCCACTTCGTCCCCCCGCGAATATCTTCATGGCCGCCGGCGATAATCATCGTTATCTCATTCGGATATTTCGCTGTCAGACGATACCTTGTCGGGCTGTTCCATAAACCTTCTTTCGGATATTCCCCGGAACCTTCTATCTCATAGGGCCCGCCGTAGTCCATATCCATACCCCAGTGGGCGATATCAACGTGATGTCCGATCCAGTCCATTAATTGGCCGCCTCCGTGGTCGAGCACCCATCGCCAGTTTTTGTGCACACGTGCCGGACAATACGGCCCGTATAACGCAGGACCAATCCAGAAGTCATAGTCCAGTTCTTTTGGCGGAGCACTAATCCCTTCCTGACCCTTGGTATTGCCAAAGTCGCTATGGCCCGAAGGCAGCCCCACTTCAACGGTATGTACCTTGCCGATACGGCTATTGCGAACCAGCTCACAGGCAAAACGAAAGTTGGTCTCCGAACGCTGCCAACTGCCCGTCTGCCATATCCGGCTGTAACGCTTGACAGCATCACACATAGCTCGGCCCTGTCGCAAATCGTGCGAGAGAGGCTTTTCACCGAAAATGTCCTTGCCGGACTTCGCAGCTTCTATAGCAGGAACCGCATGCCAATGGTCGGGCAGGCCAAGCGATACCGAGTCGATATCGTCGCGAGCCAGCAGCCCACGATAATCCGCATAAGCAGCACAGTCTTTATTTTTGTATTGACCGTTAACTCGATTAACAGCATCTTGAAGATGGTTTTTGTCAACATCGCAGATGGCAATAATTTGACAGTCTTTTTCCCGAAGGAATGAGTTCATATTGCTGCCGCCCTGCCAGCCTACGCCGATGCAGCCCATAGTAATTCTTTCACTCGGCGGCACATTGTCGTCCTTACCCAAAGCCGACGAAGAAACAATATAGGGAAACCCAATCGCCCCCACAGCGGTGCTGGCGGCTCTCTTTAAGAAATCTCGCCGGCCCAATGAGTTCCTGTCAGCCATAATCAACCTTTCTGTTACTGCTATTTCTTCTCAAACGCCGCATCAAAGGCAACCTGCGACGGCTTGAAGTCAGCCTTTTTGATGAATCCGCAGGCCTCCGCTGCACCGTGCTCACGGTCCATCCGGCTGTCTTCCCACTCAATAGAAAGCGGACCCTGGTATCCAATGTCGTTAAGGGCTACGATAATTTCCTCGAAATTAATGTCACCGTGACCAATTGAACGGAAGTCCCAGAAGCGGCGCGGATCTGCGAAATCGATATGACCGCCAAATACACCAACGGTACCATCCCCATGTCCCCACCATACGTCCTTCATGTGAGTATGAAAAATGCGGTCCCCGAAAGTGCGGATGAATTTCACATAATCCACTCCCTGGTAACCGAGATGGCTGGGATCGTAATTGAAGCCGAAGCACTCGTGCCCATCGATCGCTTCAATGGCACGCTGAGCCGAGGCAATATCAAAAGCTATCTCCGTCGGATGCACCTCAAGACCGAACTTAATGCCCAGCTTCTTGAATTCATCGAGGATTGGCTTGAAACGTTTTGCAAAGTCATCGTAACCGGCCTTAATCATATCCGGTGTAACAGGTGGGAACGAATAAAGCATGTGCCATATTGAACTGCCCGTAAAGCCGTTAACAACCTTTATACCTAACTTCTTGGCTGCCTTGGCGGCATTGATGACAGACTCAGCCGCACGCTGTCTGACTCCCTCAGGCTTGCCATCACCCCAGACATCCGGCGGTAAAATCATCTTGTGTCGCTCATCGATGTTGTCGCATACCGCCTGACCAGTCAAATGTGTCGATATCGCATAAACTTCAAGCCCCAGCTTTTTCAGCATGTCACGCTTGGCCTTGCAGTAGCCGTCATCCTCCAGGGCCTTGTCCACCTCGAAGTGGTCGCCCCAGCAAGCCAGCTCCACACCATCATAACCCCAGCCTGCTGCTTTTTTAGCTAATTCTTCCAGCGGCAAATCAGCCCACTGGCCCGTGAAAAGAGTTACAGGTCTTGCCATTTTTAATTCTCCTTATAAAAAATTGTCTTCAAGCTTTCCGTAAAAAGAATTCTTACTATTAAGAAATAATGCCTACAAACATTATCCTATTGCAATTTCCTCCGGTTAGATTGCCAAATCAATATAACCGTTTTCACTAAAACAACTTACAACCAACAAGATATCTGCCCTTGCCAAAAAGCTAAGAACAATTTTATATTATAACCTGCAGAAGGTGAGACGCAATTCAAATTTTCTTCTGCACTTTACACTTTAACCTGGACACTAATTCAAAACGGCAATCGTAACTTTTCACACTAAAGTGGAACTATCCAGATGTTACGGAACATCACCTCGTTGCCGTGGTCCTGCAGCAGGATGGGGCCGGCCTCCGGCCCTTCACGCTGTCCGGCACCGGTTTTATTATCCAGCTTTAAATCGTCATGAATTAAAATGCCGTTATGCCACACTGTAATGCGGGCGTTCTCTGTCTTCTTATTACCATCGAACCTCGCGGCATGAAAGATAATATCGTAGCTCTGCCACCTGCCCGGCATCCTGCAGACATTCTTGTCCGGCGCTCTAAACTTATAAAGAGAACCACAGTCATTATTCTTCGGTTCCAGACCGTAGGAGTCGAGAATTTGCAGCTCATAGCGGCGCTGAATATAGATTCCGCTGTTTCCCCGACCCTGACCCTTAACGTTCGGCGGCATTTGCGGTGTATTGAACTCAATGTGCATTTTGAAGTCCCGGAAATCCCGCCTGGTCATTATGCTGCCGGTCTTCGGCGTAATCTTCATCGCACCGTCAACAAGCTTCCATCCTATGTCCTTGCCATCTCCGGCTGTCCAGTGATTAAAGTCAGTGCCGCCGAACAGCATAATCACATCGCTCGATTCAACAGTTTCAACATCGACTTTCGGCGGGTGAGCATAGTCATTCCACAGCCGTTCGGTATTCTCGACATCGACTTTCCCCTCGTGTACATACATACGATAGCGAAAGATATGGTCCTTTCCGGGCTTCAGCTCAAAATCATCCACTTGTACCGGCGCCCAGTTGAAGAACACCTCATTATCGAACTCAGGCCAGATACGCATCGGCTCCGGATGTCTGAAGTTATCAGGATGGCTAAAGTGCGTTATGCCCTTCCATTGCCCGTCGGAAACACCGGCTGTATCACACCAGCGCGCCCGCGTCGCATGACCATCCTTGCGGGTCCTGCCCTGGCTGGTCAGATAACTTGCGTTCTCACCCTTCCATTCGGCCGCAGCACGAAAACCAAATCCCCCGTAACGATACTTTTCCAAAAGCAGACCGCTCTGGGCAACACACCGCTGTGCAGAAACAAAATCCACAAGCCAGTAGCCTTTATCCGAACCGCCAACATTATAAACACGCACATCCCATACTTCTTTAAGTACGTTTTTTTCGCCATCATCGGTTTTAAGCGCAACGTGGTCATGCTCGGCCTGAAAACCACCATAGACTGGACCGTTTGTCGTCGATAGAAATCTATTGAATCGAACCGTTCCCTGTCCTGAGCCAAGATTCCAGAAATCAACTGCCTTGCCCTCGAATTTCGTCTTGGTCCACGGCATCCAGATTCCAACATGATGATAATGGTCGCCAGGATGAATACTTGTCAGCTCCGAACCCGTTGGTGACCATAACGGATGAATAAAGCCGCTGCGGTTGTATAGATCCCGGGTACCTTTATACTTCTCTCCCATAACCTCTATTGGCGGCGGCGGGACAACAGCGTGGTTATAACTCAGAACCTTCTTGCCGTCTTTTTCTATCCACAGGACCTTATCGTTCCGCTTTGCGCTGACACCGAGGCTCATTGTTTTGCCACCCTTGACCAGCTCATACGTACGTTTGCTGCCCGCTTGTGTTTCTCCGGAAAGCACCCACCACAATCGCGGCGGACTGCCAGCTTCGAGCTGCACCGGAACATCTATGTGCCTTAAACCCCTCACCTCCACAAGCCGAATCTCATCAGCCGGAAAGCCCAACGGCACACCGTCCAGCCAGGCCGTAACAGGCGTATCGATTCGCGTGTAATCTCCCGCCTCGACGGTGATTCTCGCCAGAGGTTCGGCTCCGCTGACCGATTGAGCTGTTAATAAGCAGAACGATAATGCCAAAAGAATAATCGCCTCTTTTCGCATTGACAATGGTGACATGAGCTTTTGCATCAGTTGCCCTCCTTTCGGTTCAGGCGGTTTGTTTATAATATTTCAGAGCAAAGGGGGGATTTTACTATTAATACGCGGTTTAATCAAGGATTATCTGGGAAATTTTCGCATCAAATGCTTATGCAGCAATCTAAAGATTCTTGGCACCTTACAGTCCATCATCTCGCGCAGGAAAATTTCTGCCAAAATTTAGAAAGGAGCTTATTTCTCTTGATTAGGTGTTTTTGCCGTAGAGCCAGTGTGAATCAGTAAATTTGTAATCTACCATTTCATTCGGCGCGAAAAACAACTTGATTTCCTGCTGAGCGGATTCAGGGCTGTCCGAGCCGTGAACAAGATTGTATCTTTCGGAACTGCTGAAGTCCCCCCTGATAGTACCCATCTCGGCGTAGTAACCGAAAGTCGCTCCCATCATTTTGCGGGCCATATCTATAATTCCATCAGCTTCCCAGACCATCACAAGCAGCGGGGCCGAAGAAATATACTTTACTAAAGGTTTATAAAATGCTTTCTCGACATGGGCCGCATAGAGCTGGCCGGTCTGTTTTTCAGACAGTTGCAAAAATTTTGCAGCAACAATCTTAAAACCTTTTTTCTCGAATCTTCCGATTATCTCACCCACCAGATGTCGCTGCACAGCATCAGGCTTGATAATAATTAAAGTGCGTTCAGCCATTGAAAAATATTTTCTATTTCCAGCTTCCGATTCTTACAACGACAATCGAATCCTGAAAATTATACTCCCTTAGCAACAATGTAAATTTCGACTCGTCTGTTCTGAGGATTACCTCCCTTGTTGGGCTTATTTGCCTCTAAAGGCCGATACTCACCAAAACCTCGTATGCTCATCCGCGTAGAATCAATTTTATTACCGGCCATAACGTTCAGCACGGCTATGGCCCTGTGCGCAGACAAGTGCCAGTTGGTCGGATGTTTCGCACGCGTTTCAGGCTGGCCGATGGGTATATCATCTGTATGCCCGGCTATTATAACGTCGAATCCCTTGCCTTCTTGGGAATTCAAAATCCCGCAAAGTAACTTGATAGCCTCGATTGCCGAAGTCTGAACCTTGTCACTGCCCTTTTCAAAAGTCAAATCGCTCTTGAACTTTATCATTCCCCGGCTCGAATCGTACGTTACTATGTCGTGCTTTGACGCAAAATCCTCCAGCAGAGTACTAAGCTCCACCGGCAGCGCCCCTCCGCCTAAAAGCAGCCTTTCCTGCATAGATGCAATCAAAGCTTTCTTCTTGGCAATGTCTTCCTCAAGGGCGGCAATTTCCTGTTGCAGTGTTTGTATCTCGACACTGCTGCTTCCCTGAGCCGCAGCAAGTTTTCTCTTTAACTGATCAAGCTGCAGAATACCCGTCTGCAGTTCGCTCTCAAGCTCTGCAATTCGTTCCCTTTGTGTATTGTTCTGGATTCTAAGGTCCTGCAGCTCCGAGCCGCAGCCATTCAAAAATAAAAAACTAACGCCCAAAAGAAAAATGATTGACAGTTTGACAGTTCGCATCTTCCAATCCTTTCCAAGAAAATTAGGACACTTTCTTCTCAGCCATCCTTAATATACTTAAGCACTTTATTTACAAGCCGTTACAGCCTAATAGATTACGGCTCCACCGCCCTCGTTAATATATAAAACCGATTTCTCGTTGTTCGTCAAGAATAAACTGTACAAAATTTAATCCACATTTCCAATTTTTTAAACCTTTATTTTATTATTAATAATCCCTGATGATAACCATCCGGCTGCAAATACCTGTATAACAAGACCGGCTCTCTGCGTTATTCAATCTTCCCGTCAATATATTCATCAACGCTTTGAGGAAAAAGGGTCCGCTGTTGACGATCTCCATATCGATATGCCATAAGAAATCCTTTCTTTAAGACATGAACATTATAACATATCGGTAAAAAAATAGAATCATCTTAGAGTTGTAATTGCGACACAGCCTGGAAGTGGAGGGATCTATTCGAATAGCCGCCTGAAGGGCATCCTCAACTCAAAACTCAACACTTAAAATTCAAAACTAAAAAGCTTGACTCATCTCAAGCTTTACATTATCCTCTATCCCTAAATGCGTGATACAACCGGGAGCGGAAACAACACAAGAAATGACTAAACGCGACATAAATTTTTTGCGGGAATTGACATTTTGGTAATTTGATAATCTAATATGAACTAGAAAAAATAGAGTATCTCTATTTTTCCATTTTTTCAATTAGGAGATAAATATGGGTTGGCAATCGCGTTACCGGGGATTTTATCCTATCAGATTTGATCCAAGGGATAGATTTCATGGATCTTTGGGTGGTTTACAGGTTATTGAACGCTGCTTCATTCGTAAAGACCATGACTGTGGTAAGATAAAAGGAGCATCGAAATCATGCTTTGTTGCGTGTCCGAAGGAAGATGAGCTTGAGCCAATCTTGGAACTAATTTCTGAGAAGTTGGCCAAGGTTGGAATCGAGGCGGTCATTGCAGTTAAAGAGCGTGCTTATGGACAAGATATATTCTGTACGAAGATCTGTGGTAAAATTATTGAATCTAAATTCTGCGTTGTGATTCTAGATGATGAAATTGATGATGGTAAAAACATTCCAAATCCTAATGTCTACTATGAGTATGGCTTAATGACTTCTTTGGAGAAGCACATAATACCGCTACAAAAAGAAAATCTAAAACTGGCTTTCAACATACAAAGCTATGACACGATAAAGTACAATTTGAAAAACATCGGAAAAGAGCTAGATAGGGCCATTAGGGATGCCATAAAGATTACGGAAGAAGGTGCTGAGCCTAAGCGAGCAGACTTTATATCACAAAAAATTATTCTGCGAAGTTTTGAATTGGCTGGTTTCAAAATAAAGAGCGATTCTTGGTTTCTGAATGATGTGATAGACGACACAGATTTCCGTGGATTTTCACATAACGAAGAAGGATTCTATGTTTACTTGGGTAAAGTAGACGAAGAAGAAGAACTCCAAAGTTATCTTGAAGATATTAATATAGTTTTTTATAGAACAGAGAAAAAATATCAAGAGTTGGATGTTAAAATTGGTGAATTGAAACAGGAACTAAGTAGTAACGCATAAAGTATCATGCAGCTTTTTTATTAACATCATCATGATC
>JACNGQ010000441.1 GCA_014384025.1 Planctomycetota bacterium
ATACCAGCTCACCATAATTTTGGCGACTCAGTTGCACTTATGAGTTGAATCCGCTATATCTATAATACTCACAAAGACAACGTTAATAAACACATTCTTTTGCAGCGTCAGCAAATACTTTAAGGTTCTCTAAGGGTGTTTCAAAGAAGTGGTCACATGCAGCACAGATATATCCACCGTTGGGGCCGACTTTTTCAAAAAGTTCGTGCACTTTCGCCCGAATATCTTCTTTTGTACCGTTGGTAAGAATACTGAACTGATCCATTCCACCGATAAGAGACAGTCGGTTATCCACTTTCGCTGCAAACTCCCATGGCTCCTGATTGCCGCCAATGCTTATGGGAGCCAATGTCTCGGAAACATCACATCCATTAGCGATAATCATCTCTTCAATTCCCAGTGTCCCGCCGCAGGTGTGATAGCTGACCTTGAATCCCAGCTCGTGAAGAGCATTGTGAATTTTAAGGTCATAGGGAGTGCAGAATTCCTTATGCAGATTTGGAGATATAAGTGTTGAGGATGCTGCTCCGCCGCCGGTCTCGATCAGGTCAAACTTTGCGCCTTTCATAGATTCGATAAACTGCAATTTCTTTTCCAACAGGTAGCCTAAAAACTCATGCACCCAATCCGGCTTATCAAAACAAGCAAGGAGCAGCTCGTTAACATCCATCAGGCAGCAGGCGTGCTGCCAGCAGCCTGCCTGGTCACCCCAGACAAATCCGCGTAGAATTCCACGGTCACCAAGCTGGTCGTATAACTTGCTGACAGGTTTCAGGCTTAGAGTAGGTACAGGCATATATTTTCCAATCAGCCTGATATCTTCATCTCGCTTGACCATATATTCGGTTACCCAAGTGGTTTTCCTGTCGCCGGCGTTTTTATAGGTAAGAGTGCCTTCCGGTGTGTGGATGGTATAATTGACGGCGCGGTTGTCCGGATCGCTGCTGATGACCTCCGGCTCAATCTTCCAGTTGTCCGTTGATGATTTTAATGCCGCACTTTGCACTTGTGTCTGGCCCACGTCACCGAAGTACTGGGCCTGTGCATCAAAGCCGAACTTCTCAAACGCATCCATGTCGCTCATCCCACCCAGATACTCGTCCAGGTGGTACTGTTGCCACTGGTGTAATGAGACCGGCAGACGGTCAGGCTTTTCTCTATTCAACGCACGCATCATTCGTTCTTTTGATGTCATTGTTAAATCCCCAATTTTCTGAATGAATTAGTCCTGGTGAAATACTTCTTCCATATTGGCCCACCATTCGCCCTCTTTTCGTGTTGGTATCGGAATCTGGCAGGGTTCGCAGAATGTCCACCATTTCTGTGTTGTTGGGTCGGCAGCCATTTTATCCATATCGGCCTTGAAGTCGTCGCCGGTATATTCAAAGTATCCGAACAGATAGTATTGACCCTTTTCCAGTTCACCGAGATAAATCGAGTAGTTGCGGATATTACACTCTTTTATCTGTTTTAGTACTCCGGGCCAGACAGCCGCATGCAGCTCCTTATATTCTTCGAGTTTTTCCGCTCTGAGACCGATGACACTGCCATAGCGTGTTACATTTTGCTGTGCACATCCGGCAAATATAAAGCTAAAGACCAGTAATGTTGTGGTGACTATCATTAACTTCGTGCAATTTTTCATTACAATATTCTCCTTTCAATGTTATTAGAACTGTCCTTTAAACTCGTCGGCATTCTCTCTTGTAATGGGTGGACAACTGACCGGATAGGCCTTGTCGAGAATTTCGCCCTGAAGATACTTGACTGCCAGGCGGATTGCGCTTCGGCCTTCTTCCTCAGGCTGCTGATAGCTGGTTCCCGTAAGTATTCCCTGTTTGATTGCCTCTATCGCTTCCTTGCTGCCGCCCATGCCTACAATTTTGACGTCCGTACGTCCGGCCTTTTGGCATACCTGTGCGGCAGCGATAGCGAAGTTGTCTCCATGAGCATAGACGCCGCTGAGATTGGGGTATTTTTGAAGAAGCGTCTGCATTTCAGTCTTTACAATGTCGCGTTCGCCCTTGTGGGGAATACGTGCAATGGGTTTGATGTCAGGATAATCCTTAAGCACGTCACGCAGGGCATTGCTCCTCGCAACCTCAGGCCCGGTTCCAAGATGCTGGTGGAATTCAACGAGCTGGCCCTTTGAGCCCATTGCTTCGGCCAGAATCTTCGCCGAAGTCACTGCACCGGCATAGGTATCAGTGCCGGTGTAACATATATATTCGCAATCCTCGCCGATCTCACGGTTTACAATAATGACGGGAATTTTGCTGCGGTTGAGCATCTGCACGCCTCGCACCAGTGGTTCTTTCTTCATTGGGACCAGGCAGACCACATCCACGCGTTTGGCAATAATTTCTTTTATCTGCTCGATTTGGAGAACCGGATCCTCCTTGGCGTTGAGGATTGTGACATCGACGCCGAGTTTTTGGGCCTCGTCCCTTGCTCCAAGACGCATGTTCTGCCAGTAGGGGTGATCCAGTGTCATCAAAAATCCTATCTGTTGTTTTCGCGGTCCGCGGTCTTTGCAGCCGCATGTCACAACAGCCAAAAGCACCATAACTCCAACTAAGGCCTTAGTCACTTTGATGAAATTCATCCTGAAGTTTTCCTTTCTAATCTTAATTGTGTTTTTCACAAAAACTACTTTCGGCTTCGCCCCTTGGCTAACACATCGACGGTCACAACAATAACAATAATCAGGCCTGTAACAACTTTTCGGTACTCGGCTCCGACGCTGAACTGCGTCAAAAGGTTGTCAATCACCCGCAGTAAAAGCACTCCGGTCAGTGTTGCGGTCAGCCCGCCGCTGCCGCCGCCCAATGGTGTGCCGCCGACAATTACGCTGGCGATAACATCCAGTTCCTTGCCCATGTGACTTTCAGCCTGGGCTGTTGCAGTCATTGCCAGAAATATGGCCGCGGCAATAGCACAAGTCAGGCCGCAAAGCATATAGCTAATCATCTTTATCCTGTGAGTATTTACGCCTGCCAGCCAGGCGGCTTCTTCGTTGCCACCAATGGCAAAAATGTAATGCCCGAAACGTGTGAACCGCAGCAGGTATGTACCGATACCGAAAACCAACAGGAATATTACAATAGGCATAGAAATCTGGTAGCTTTGCCCGAAGATTGGAATTTGTGCATCGTAAATCCAGTTAAACTTATTGCGAAGAGCAATGTCGGCGACCTGTTTGGCCTGGCCTCCACGGGTAAGGATAAGCGCAATCCCGCGAAAAACCAGCATTGTGCTGAGTGTTACAACAAAAGGATTCACGCCTACCCGGGCGATAAGTACACCGTTAATCGCGCCGAGGCTAATCCCAACCAGGGTTGTCAATAGCAGCGCCGCTGAAATCGCAACCACAGCGCCATAAGACGAAAGACTGTCCATAGTCAATACAAGAACCACACTGCAGACGGCGGTATTGGATGCCACTGACAAGTCAAATCCGCCAGCTATCATTACAAAGGTCATGCCGACGGCGATAATCCCAAGTGCTGCGGCATTTGTCAGAAGGTTGTCAACAAGATTAGTCCAGCTAAAAAAAGTTGGGCTTCTGAAAGAAGCAAAGGCACACAGAACCGCCAGCAGTATCAGGATAGAAGCCTGTTGCAGCCTCTTGAATGAAAGAGTTCTTCGATTTCCTCCGGCGCCGGGATTGTTGGCATCTTTACTCATTCAGCCTTTGTCCTTTCTCGCGCATTCAGCGAAAAGTTCATCCTCGTCGGTTTCAGTTTCCGGCATTTCCCGTACCAGCCGGCCATTCCGAATAATTAAGATGCGGTCGGCCAGTTTGGAAATCTCTATCAGCTCAGATGAGATGAGAATTATTGCCTTTCCTTCACATGCCAAATCCATAATAAGTCTGTACATTTGCGCCTTAGTGCCTACGTCGATACCCTGAGTGGGCTCGTCGAAAATAATCACATTCGAATCGGCTGCCAGCCAGCGACCTACAATGACCTTCTGTTGATTACCACCGCTGAGACTTTGTATTTCCATCTTCAAATCGGGTGGGTCAACACTCATCCTTTCAATCATACATTGGGCGCGGCTGGCGAGGCGTCGCGGCGACTGGAATCCGAAAGCACCGCTGAGCCGTTCGAGTATGCTTATGTTGAGATTTTCACAAACCGGCCTGCCTGTAATGTTGCCCTCAAGCTTGCGATTTTCAGGAACCATACCGATACCCAGGCTACAGCATAAATTAGGGGAGCGTACTGGAATGGGCTTACCTCGAAATTCAACTTTACCAGAAGCTTTATCCGCTCCGAAGATAGCGCGGACAATTTCGGTGCGCCCAGAACCGACCAGGCCGGCGATGCCTAATATCTCACCGGCGCGAAGCTCGAAAGAGATGTTTTCAAAGACTCCCGGGCTGCTTAGAGCGTTTACTTTAAGGATAGTTTTTCCCGGGCGGTTCTTTTTTTCGGGAAATATCTCGCCCAAATCGTGTCCGAGCATCATGCGGGTCAGATCCGATATTTCGCATTCGCTAATGCTTTTGGTGCCTACTGCTTTCCCGTCACGAAGTACGGTGACGCGGTCGGCAATCCGGGGCAGCTCTCCCAGTCGATGTGAAATATACACAATCGCCAGACCCTTGTTTCTGAGATCTTTAATTACCTGAAATAGTTTATCTATATCTTCACTGCCAAGGGAAGCTGTGGGTTCGTCAAATACGAGCAGCTTGACATTGCGGCGTACCGCACCGGCAATCTCAACCAGGCATTGCCGGGCCTTACTTAGCCTGCTCAGGGGCTCATCAGGGTCCAGATCGAAACGCAAATACTTAATTGCTTTGGATGCTTCGTCACTGATGGATGTTCTGTCCATTTTTCGTATCCAGCGCATGGCCTTCTCGTCACCGAGCATAATATTCTCGGCCACGGTGAAATTAGGCAGCACGTTAAGTTCCTGGTAGATAATGGCGATACCCATATCACGCGCCTGGCGGGGATTGCAAATTCTGACATCACGGCCGTCGAATCTTATACTGCCCCTGTAATCGTCAAACCGGCCCGCAAGCACGTTCATAAGTGTCGATTTGCCAGCGCCATTCTCACCGATGATCGCATGGACCTCACCGCCGCGGACGTCGAAATCCACTTCGTCAAGTACCCGCGTACCTGAAAATTCTTTCACGATGTTCTGCATGCGCAGGATTTCACAATAATTCAAAGACATTTAATCATCCAGAAGTTTATCTTTTTTCATAGACACCATATTCTCGAATGCCCTCGAATATGGCAAGGATATTTTCGAGAGCTGTTTGTATATTGTTCTTTGCCGGGTAACGGATATTAATCAAGCAGCTTGAAATGGTATGGCTCATTCTGTTATTATAACGCCTGGAAAAGTTTAGTTGCATAGCAAAGGTAATATTAGATAGAGGTAGTTCATTGAATATGACATCGCGACAGCGTGTTCTAACGGCGTTTGAACACGAACAGCCCGACCGTGTGCCTTGCTGGTGCGGGGCATCGGTCGAATTCTGGGGAAAAGCCAAACGCGAGCTTAAGCTTGATGACGAAGGCCTGCGTATGCGATTAGGGGATGATTTCCGGCGGGTATTTGCCGAATATGACGGGCCAGAGTTTCCATTGTCTGAGGGCGCCACGTCGAGAACTATATTCGGAATTGAACGACAGGGCCTTGGTTATGGCCAGCCGATGAGCCATCCGCTGGCAAATGCCGCCATACCACAGGTGCACGATTATCCCTGGCCTGACCCGGAGCGGATGAATGTCTCGAAAGTAAAAGCAGAAGCTCAGGTTTATGAGGGACAATATGCAATCCTCGGGGGCGACTGGTCACCATTTTGGCATGATGCTATCGACCTTCTTGGTATGGAAAATTTTTATATGAAAATGTATGACCAGCCGAAATTTGTCGATTCGATAATGCAGCATCTGGTTGATTACTATGCGGAGGTCAGCCAGCGAATATTCGATGCCGCGGCAGATGTTATTGATATATTCTTCATCGGGAATGATTTTGGAAGTCAGACCGGTCCTCTGCTGAGTCCGGCCCTTTTTGAGCGATTTATCCTGCCACATCTTAAAAGGCTGATTGACCTTGGCCATTCCTATAGCCTGAAAGTCCAGCTTCACTGCTGCGGTGGTTTTGCTCCGTTGATTCCGATGCTGATTGAAGCCGGCCTTGACGGTCTCCATGCGATTCAGCCATCTTGCTATGGGATGGATCTGAAAAAGCTCAAAGCAGATTTTGGAGACAGGATTATCTTCAACGGTGCAATCGATTCACATCACGTGCTTATTGAAGGCACGCCGGATACCGTTTCCGCTCAGACACGTAAAGTGCTTGATATCATGGCGCCAGGCGGGGGCTATATTGCCGGTGCCAGCCATGACACAATTCTCGAAGAAACCCCCGTTGAAAATGTCCTCGCAATGTTCGATACTGTTTTACAATACGGTAATTATCATCATAAAAAATAGCTGCTAATAATAAATTATTAGCAGCTATCCTGTTTGACTTTAGCAGCGTGTTATTTCTAACTGGCTTTATACTTTGCCCAATAATCAGGCATCAGCTCTTTTACCTTAGCTTCGAGTTCCTGGTCGCTGATGGCAGTAAGACGGCCGTGCTCATCATACTGGTCGATGACCCAGCGAGCAATTTTGTGTATTTTAATCTTGTTGATTCTGTCTTCACCCTTAAGGCCGAAGAATTCGTTGACCCAGTGTACGACGCCGTCGGTCCCGCTTTTGTCGGTGATAGCCACGCGAGGCGGCCGGGCGAGGAGTTTTTCGGTATCGAAAATGTTATATATCTGCTCATCGCGACGAAGCCCATCGGCGTGGATACCGGCCCGGGTAGTATTAAACGACCTGCCAACAAACGGATAGTTGTCAGGTATTGGCAGGCCAATGGACCGCATATAGTTGGCTAATTCCGTGATTACCATTGTATCAATTTCGCAGAGGTCTCCTTTTAATGCGATATACTCGAAAATCGCGCTTTCGAGTGGAGGGTTCCCTGTACGTTCTCCGAAGCCAAATAATGTCGTATTTACCACATCACAGCCGTACAGCCATGCTGTCCCGCCGTTGGTATGCACCTTGTGGAAGTCGTTGTGTCCATGCCACTCCAGCCGGTCGCTCGGCACACCACATTCCTGGTTTAGCTTGTAGATAAGCTTTGGAATACTTCTTGGCAGCTCAGCACCCGGATAACTAATTCCAAAGCCCATTGTGTCACAAAGACGAATTTTGGCTGTGAGCTCTTCCGGTACCTGGCTGCTCATTTCCATTAACCGCTCTACGAACGGAAGGACAAAACCGTCGATATCTGCACGTGTCAAATCTTCGAGGTGGCAGCGGGGACGCACGCCGGCCTCGAAAGCCGCATCCACAACCTCGCAATAGCTGTCCATGCATTCGGCACGGCTGCGGAATTTCAGTTTATGGAATATGTGGTAGTCTGAGCAGCTTGTGAGCATGCCGGTTTCTTTTAGTCCGGCTTCTTTAACGAGACGAAAATCCCCTTTAATCGCCCGAATCCAGCCGGTACACTCAGGATATTTATGGCCAAGGCTACGGCATTTATCGAGCGTTTCGCGGTCGTTTTTTGTATAAAGGAAAAACTCGGTCTGCCTTATTACTCCATTCGGGCCGCTAAGACGGCTCAAAAGGTCGTAGATATGCACCATCTGGTCAATAGTATAAGGCGGACGCGCCTGCTGGCCGTCGCGGAATGTCGTATCGCTAATCAGGATGTTTCGGTCTTTAACAGCTCCGAAGTCAAATTCCACTGCTTTGCCGTCTATATTTTCAATCACTGGTCCTTCAAAGCGAATCAGCGGGGGTAAGCTGTACGGATATGTATCCTCCAGAAGGTTTGGTTTTTTGGCATCCACGAGGGGATGTCGTTTTTTTGCCCTGTTCATTGTAGGCCCTTTCGTTTTTGATATTACAGACTACAGCTTATTCCTCTACGTCAACGCCTTGTTCGGCGCAGACTTGAGTAATGAAATCGACCGCTTTTCCGACGGTTTCTACCGATAAGGCCGCGTCCTCGTCCATTTCGATGCCGAATTCCTCTTCAAACATAGCCACCAATTCGATGGACTGCACACTTTCAGCCCCAAGGTCAGCGGTAAAACTATCGTCGAGTTTAATTTGGTCCGAGTCAAGTTTTAAGACCTGTGCGGTTACTTCTTTAACACGTTCTTCTACTGTTGCCATTGAGATTTTTCCTATTCTTTTATCGAGTTAACATTGCTCTTCGGCCTTTTTTGACGGCTTGTTTTCTAATAGGTGCCGTCATTTCAAATACGGCATCCCACATATCCTGCTCGGTCTGTGTCCATTGGGACTTTCGCCTGCTCATTGCCATTTTGGCCGTCTCATACAATTTCCTTTTGCCGAATCCTTTAGTTACGATTCCTTCGATAAACCACGCAAAAGCCGGTATATATTTCGGCAGCGGCTTGCCAGTACCCATAATCAGGGCCATCGGTCCTACATAAGAGCCGGTATTAAAAAGCGTTCCGATTGACGTCTTTACGTGATCTCCGATAAGAGAGCCGACTTTAACCGAGCCGGTATCGATTGCGTGTCGTCCGTCCATCATGACCGAGACGTTCGAGTAGTCGTTTTTCAGGTCGCTGTTGGTCGTAAATGCCCCAAGATTGACCCACTCACCGACATAGGCATGCCCTAAAAAGCCGTCGTGGTACTTATTGGAGTGTCCGTGGATAATCGATTCTTCCACTTCGCCTCCGATCCTGCAGAGAGGCCCGATTGAATTACCCTCGCGACATTTCGCACCTAACATGATAGCTTGTTTACCGACATAGCAGGGTCCTTCGATACGAGTGAAGGGATGTATTTCCGCATCATTATCGATATAGACCGGCCCGTGCTCGGCATCGATAACCACCATCGGATGTACCATCACGCCCGGGGCGATATAGATATCCTTTTTACTGCCCCGAATGGCGTTCGGCTGTTCTACTGTACCTTCGATACCGTGCTGTCCGGCTGCTGAAAAGTCAGTCGATATCTGCTCGGCATTGTTCAGAATCAGGTCCCAGATGTATTGCCATCTCGGCAGTGCCGACTTAACATTGGGCAGTTTCGCTTTGACGTCTGCTATGAACGCCTCGATGTTATCTGTTGATAGTTTTCCAGTGTCATCTTTGGCAATGCGGGCATACATTACGTTACCCTGTTCATCCAGTCCGACCTCACTGGGCCCGCTGACAGCTACATCGAAGCTTTCCGCTTTGATACACGGGTTCAGTATAAGCAGGTCATTGACTTGAAGAACGGTTAAATCGTTGACCGGGTATTTGGTCTTCGTACGGTATGAATCTGCCATATAATCAGGTACGAAACATGCTACATCTTTTGCACCGATTTTGGCGATTAGCTTATCTCCGAGCGAATTGAAGCCGCATCTAAGCTCCCAGATCGGACGTCCCAGCGCCAATGGGTAAAAGTTGCATCGAGTATCGTTAGTAATATCAAGTAAAATCAACTTCATACATATCAATCCTTACCTTACTCTTCTAAAATCTGCCCTTGTATTCCCGCAAGGGGGGGGTGCCTTCCTTCTTATCAGGAATCCGGCCCGTCAAATCCTAATGACAAAACGAAGAAAATCATACTAAAAGGTACCAATCCTGTCAAGCCCGTTAGAATCTTTTTTCCCCAGTTTCTCTCTAAAGGAGTTGATTTGAAACGAGATTAAGGCAAGCTTGCTGAACAAAGTGTCGCCCTTGAAGGTATAAAAAGGGGTATGCTGTTAGCCGTATACGGTTCGGATGGGTGGAAAATAGCCTAATACGAGCTTGAATTCCTGCCTGTGTGGGAGAAAATGGCTGCGGCAAATAATCGGTTGTACTTTGCGACCACAAGTGGTAAAATATTGTGTTTTGCAGAAAATCAGTAGGGGTTTAAAAATATGAAACGGCAGCGCATCACAATCATAATTCTAACGGTTTTGTTAATTTTAGTACCGTCATCGGCCTTTGCATGTTCAACACCGGTTTTTCGATATGCGCTGGAAAGATGGGCGGCTGATTATTATGAAGCGGTTTTCATCCATCGTGGTCCGTTGACCCAGGACGAAAAGCAGCTTCTGGATAAGTTGCGGCAAGAAGGTTCTGAAGAGGGGCCTTTCTTGAATTTACGTGTTTTAGAGATGGATATTACCACATCAACAGAGGAGAAAGTTAAAACTCTTTTGATGAGCGAAAAATTTCCGGAGACACTGCCGGTTCTTGTTCTCTGGTATCCCTGGCAAAAAGGGCGGACACCCCCCATCTGGAAGGGCCGATTGACGCCATCTACGGTGAAGGCATTTCTTCAATCCCCGGTGCGTCAAAAGCTGGCTGAGTATTTAACTGAAGGCCAAACAGCCGTATGGATTTTCTTTGAATCGGGCAATGCCGCTAAGGACAAAGCTGCTCTTGGACTGCTCGAAAAGGAGCTGGAGACGGCGACACAGGAGTTGAAAGATGAGGCTGAATCTATGCCTGATGAACTGGCTGGTCCTGAGCTAAAATACGAATTTTCTATTTTGCCTGTTTCACGTTCTGATCCCAATGAAAGCGTGCTCCTGAGCCTGCTACTCAATAGCGAGCCGGACCTCGACGAGTATTCGGGTGAGCCTGTCATATTTCCAGTATTTGGACGGGGCCGGGCCCTTTATGCGCTCATTGGAGAGGGTATTAATACGGATAACATTCGTGAAGCCGTTGCTTTTGTAGTCGGCCCATGCGGTTGCGAAATAAAAATGATGAATCCGGGTGTGGATTTACTTATGGCTGCAAACTGGGACGCGGCAGCGATGCAGTTCTATGAGGAGTTCTACGAGACATACAACGAAGTGCCTGCACTGACGGGCGTGATGCCGGAAGCGCCGACTGCGAAACTTGATACAGAAAGCAAAGCTGTTGAAAATACACTCAGCTCCGATGTCCTTGAGTCTGACAGTACCCAAGCCCTTGCTGCTGACGAACAGGCCCCAACGGTCGAAGTCAAAAAGCAAAAGATTCTTGGATTGGGTCTTATGGGAACAACCGGACTAATGCTGGCGATTATTATTTTGGCGGCTATTTTGGGAACTGTGGCGCTCAGCCCTCGCAGAAAGGGTCAGCTATGACAATCTGGAGGTTGGTGTTCAGTGAAATCCTGCATCGCAGGATGAACTTTGCATTAGGTGTATTGTCGGTAATGGTCGCGAGCGCTTCTTTCATTGGGTCCGTTACACTTCTTAATATCCATGACATCCGTACAAACCAGATACTTCAGGACAAACAGGATGAGCTGGCCGACAGAATGGTTGAGCTGACGGACGTTACCCGCAAGGCTATGCTCAAACTTGGTTTTAACGTTGTCATTCTGCCCAAAGACCAGAATCTGGCTGACTGGTATGCGGACGATTACGCATCAAAGTATATGTCCGAAGATTACGTGCATCGCCTGGCGGATTCCGGCATTGTTACAGTGCGTCATTTCTTGCCGAGCCTTCAACAAAAAATTGAATGGCCCGAGCAAAAGCGAAAGGTTATACTTGTAGGTACACGCGGCGAAGTCCCCAATCTACATAAGAATCCTGTAAAACCAATGGTTCAGCCTGTGCCGCCTGGAACCATCAGTCTCGGACATGAACTCCACCGAAGTATGAATATCAAAGTTGGCGATAAAGTTACTTTGATGGAACGGCAATTTACTGTGCATGCCTGCCACGAGGAGCGTGGGAACAAAGACGATATCACTGCCTGGATATACCTGGCGGAAGCCCAGGAATTGCTGGATAAAAAGGGTCTTATAAATGCAATCTTAGCTTTGGAATGCCTGTGTACCACAGACGCGTTACCGATAATACGCAAAGAAATTGCAGCCATTCTGCCGGGAACGCAGGTTATCGAACGAGGCTCACGGGCTCTGGTACGGGCTGAGGCTCGTAATAAAGTCGAACAGGAGGCCCGAGTTGCCATCGAAAAGGAAAAACTCGGCCGGCAAAACCTCAGGACTGTTCGAGAACGACTGGCATCCATACTTACACCTGTGATTGTGATGGCTTGTGCCGTGTGGATTGTACTATTAGGATTCACGAACGTCCGGGCACGGCGAGAGGAAATTGGAGTTCTCCGTACACTCGGAGTATCTGCCAAAGGTATCCTGGTCATGTTTCTGTCGAGGCATGTCATGGTTGGTGTATTGGGCGGGGCGCTTGGCTTTTGCGCCGGTGTGCTGGCGGCAGTTTACTTCGGCGCAGCTCTCGAAGACACACGAATAGGGATAACCGATATGGACCTTTCTTTGGCTGGTTTACTGGTGCTTTCTGTGGGAGGAGCTGCCGTTCTGGCGGTCATTGCCGGATGGATTCCAACTCTGACGGCGATTCGTCAGGACCCGGCGGAAGTATTAAGAGAGGAGTAAAGTGAGAGATGCCTGAATTCCTGCAAAATGGGTTTTTTTACGAGATACAAAATAATGCTTGAGTTCAAAAATATAAGTATGTGGTTTGATGGACCCAAAGGGAAGGTAACTGCTCTCGATGAGGTCAGCTTCTCCATATCGCCGGGAGAATTCCTGGCCGTACGTGGCCCGAGTGGTTGTGGAAAAACCACGTTGTTGTTAGCTGCTGGCGGTTTGCTAAGACCCAGCGCCGGGCAGGTCAGTCTGGATGGTCAGGACCCGTATGTGCTCAGCTCTGAGATGCGAAGCCGGATGCGGGCAAGCATGATAGGATTTGTATTTCAGCAGTTTCACCTGATTCCATACCTGACAGTACGACAGAACATTATGGCCCCTTCGCTGGCTCTTCCGACTAAGGAAGCAGTCCAAAGAACGCAGGAGCTTGTGAGTAATTTCGGGCTGGATGATCGTGCCGGCCATGTACCGGCGCAGCTTAGTACCGGCCAGAGGCAGCGAACAGCCCTGGCTCGTGCCCTCCTGAATAAACCGAAAATTATTTTGGCTGACGAACCTACGGGAAATCTGGACGAGGACAACGCTGATATTGTATTTGATTACCTCGGTAATTATGTCTCTGATGGTGGATGTGTGCTGCTTGTTACTCATGATATCAGGGCGGCCGCACACGCAACTAAAACACTCCAAATGAGTCAGGGACGGATAATTTAATAGAGACAATACTCTGGCAGAAGAGTTGAACAAATACATCCCTTGACATCTGCAATCGAATATTACCGGTTTTCACAAGACTGACCAGGTTCGGTGTTTCCCTGCCCATCGCATTTACACGAAAGATGTTTTTCACGTCGCATAAAGCGGGCAACAAAATCGTTGCTCGGCTTATTTACCAGTTCATCCAGACGACCGACCTGTTGCAGGATACCCGCTTTCAAAATAGCCGCCCGGTCTGCCACTGTAAATGCTTCTTCCAGATTATGGCTTACGTGGATGGTAGTCAGGCCGAGCCTGCGTTGAATACTCAGCAATTGAGCGCAGACTTCCTGTCTTGTAACCTCATCCAGGGCACACACGGGCTCATCCAAAAGTAATATTTTTGGCTGCAAAACCAGTACCCGTGCCAAAGAGACTCGTTGTTTTTCACCACCACTGAGACCGTAAATTCTGCGTGACATTAACTGTCGGATATCCAGCAGTTCTCCTGTCTCTGTTATTTTAGATTGCATCTCTTTGCGTTGACAGCCGCGAGCGCGTAAACCGAAAGCTATATTTTGTTCTACGGAAAGATGCGGAAAAAGGGCGTAATCCTGAGGTACATACCCGATACCTCGAGCGCGAGGTTCGGTATTCGTTACATCACTTCCATCGATGTATATACGTCCTGAATTAATCTTTTTAAGACCGCACAGGCACTCCAGAAAGACTGTCTTGCCCGCGCCCGGCGGGCCTAACAGTATAAAGTATTTTCCCTTCGCGATGTTGATACTCAATCGCTGCAGCTCAAACGTGCCGATATGAAAAGAGATTTTTTCTGTGCGAATCATAATTTTGCCAGTGTCGAACCTCCGACAAGTCGAATGCAGGTTACTGCAATCAGGGCCACGAAAATAAGAAGTAATGCTATTGCCAGTGCTACTTCAAGATTGCCGATGGATTGTTCGAGATAAATGGTTGTACTTAAAACTTCGGTTCGACCTCGGAAAGAGCCTACCAAAATCATCAACGGTCCGAAAAGCCCGAATGCACGGGACCAGGTTAAAATACCTCCGGCGATAATGCCGTTTTTGGCTAATGGCAGACAAACACGGCGGAAACTGCCGAACTGTGTGCAGCCTAAGGTAAGAGCCACGTTTTCATAACGCCGGTCAACATCGTCAAAAGCGGTCTTGGCCGAGCGGATGGCAAAACTTGCTGAAGTCACAAACTGACACAGCACGATCCCTTTAGGCTGGAAAACAAACACAAGCCCCAAATCATCCTGTATCCAGCGGCCGAGGCCTGTCTGTGAAAAAAATACCAAAAGCGTAAGACCGGCCACAAGCGGGGGAAAGACTATGGGCAAATCCACAATGGCATCAACCAGAATGTGACCGGGAAATCGAAAACGGCTTAACGAGTATCCCATAGGAACCGCGAAAAGCAACGCTATCAAAGTCGTAACACAACTTGTCCAGACACTCATCCAAAGAGCATGGCGGATGAATTTGGAGGTCAGGACTGTTGCGACTGCTTTTTTATCCACATAAAATATATCTGTAATTATCAGCATCAGGACGAAGATAACAAAGACGGACACAAAGAAAAATGCCGCAGCAGAAAAAATGCGGTCGCGCCAACCTCTTACGGGAGTGTCCAAAACTGTTTTCATTGCCAACTCAAAGACGCAAAAACACCCCATTTGTTAAATTTATGATACAGCATATATCCCATGCAGATTATTACAATCAAGTGTCATTTCTTCCAATAAATAAAGCGCATATTCTATTGAGAAGACTCGGCCATGTAAAGGAGTTTCTATAAAATGTCCTGCTCTTCGCTCGAATTGAAACCTTTGATATGCTGTTTTCCTGTTCCGTTATTTTACATAGCCATACTCGGCAAAAATATCGGGCCCTTTAGTTCGAGCGAAGTTAATGAACTGCCTGAGTGCTTCAGGTTCTTTGGTATAGCTCAGGCCAATGATATGCACGCGGATTTCTTCATCGTATTCATAAGGTGTCTTAACGATCTCCAAACTGTCTCGGAATGTATGGGCAACGCCGTTCCACATAATGACCGCATCAACTGTCTGGGTTTTCAGGAAATTCCCTAAGGTGCTGTGCCCTTTGGTTAAGCGATTTTCGACATTTTTCAGTACCGCCTCTTTTATGCCTTTCTTTTCCAAAAGCGCAAAGACCATTTCTCCGCATGTGGAATACTGTGGATCGGTCAAAGCGACTTTAAGCCCAGGTTGTGTCAGGTCCTGAATACTTTTCAATCCTTTGGGATTACCTTTTTGCACCGCCAGTACCGGGGCCACAAACCCTACATGGACATAATCGAATAATGAGTTGGCGTCACGGACATAATCAAGGAAAGGATCGTGTGTAACAAGGATATCCCCTTTTTGACCAGCTTTGACAAGAGGCAAAAAATCTTCGCTTCCTGCAATTGTCGTAGGAACCTGAACACCTGTTTGAGCAGTGAGCTCAGCACACAATTGTTCCATCGGCTTGGGAAATGAGCTGCCGCATAAAAGTTCAAGCTCCTTCGGCTTGTCCCCGGTTTCTTTTTTACTGCAACTGACAACCGCCAGTGTGCAGAATATGCCCGCCAACGATAAAAATAAGACTGTATTGGGCGAACAAACATGTTTTACCCGCATTTATCTAATCTCCTTCGTGTATCATAACGCTTAAAAATCTGCTTTTGCATTACAGGATATGCATATTGAGTTAGACATACGTCTTATTATTTAGCGATAGCTGTCCTTTGGACTTTTATTAACTCGGCCGACATGACCGTC
>JACNGQ010000220.1 GCA_014384025.1 Planctomycetota bacterium
AGGCGAGGTGAGGGGCTTCCAGCCGATGGAGGCTGCCCGGGAAAAGGTGTCTGAGACGTACATGAACCGGCCGCTCCGGTTCGGCGTCGCTGCGACGCGAATGGCCCTCGACGCTGCTGGCATCGGCCCCGGTGAGGTCGACCCAGCGCGTATGGGCGTCTCGATGGGAGCCGGCGCCGGGCTGCCGGCCATGGAGTCCGTCATCGAAGAGTATCGGAATCACATGAAGGGTGGGGCGCTCGATCCATCGACCTTCAGGGCCATTGGTGACGAAGATTGGAGGCGGACCTTTGTCTTGCGATCGAGCCACTTGGCCTCGTCAGACATCCATAAAATTGGCCGATTTTTCTCGGGTGAATATGTGCGCTATACTCCCACGAGGGGAGAGTTTGATATAGCAAAATGAAGACGCAACGGCAATCGTCCTTGCATCGTGATCCCCAATCTGTTAATACGTTGGCAAAGTTCTTTAGCAGCTTCTCGGTGTGATCGCTTTTCTATCCAATCCAGCAATATCACCAAGGTGCTGCCGATTGCTCGAACATAGCCTCCCCTGTTGGTCACTTTGTCCAATATCTGTTTCAGATCTTGAGTTCGATTATAACAAGGGTGGAATTCATCTGCTAATCTTTCCCGTGCATGATATGCAATAATTTGTATTAAATCATAGAGTCGTTTCTTTTCCAGATCACAATGACTCATTGGCTTGCTAAAAAGAGTTTCTAGCGATACCTTCTCCGGGAGTTCATGCAATTTTTTTTCTAGGCCTTCCTTATCCTTTATTTTCTCCTGTTTCTTTTCCTCTAATTTATTAATCTTGTTTAATAGCCTCTTTTTTTTATTGTTTTGATACTCCAGTTGTAAAATGGCACTCTCTCCTTCAAGGATCTTAATCTCTTTAGTAAGGGCTTTGATCGCCGATCGAATAATACTTACTTCGGGATTATCAAAGAGGGGCTGTTGATCCATCTCTTCGATTGCATATCCCGGATGATAGTTAAACTTGAAAATAGCCATGATCTCTTTGAAAAAATTCTCAGACTTGCCCCATCGATTCAGCATATAATAAGCTATCTCCCATTTTTCTCGGTCCTGGTTACAAGTAATCACAGACAATCTCTTTCCAACTTCCTCTCCGCTCTTGTCATCAATCGTCCGAATCACTATCATCCGTGCTTTGATGCGACTCCGTTCATCTCTGCCTTCCTTCTTCGCTGTATCCGCACTTTCCACCAGTTCTTTCGTAATTTCTGCCATTTCATAGCACTTATCACGAAAACGAAAACCCACTGTGAATTGTTCATCCGCTATTGAAGATAACTCTTCATCTCGAATATACTTTCCCCATGTAACGAAATCTGCTTTTACACTTAATTCGCTAAAAAAATGTATGCCGTATCCTCCTCGATCAAACACAAGCAAAGGCCGATCGATACCATAACCAATTATTTTATCTGCAGTCCTATCGATGATAGGCCGAAAATCTATTTCACAGCCTTCTGTGATAAACATCAGTGGCCGTTTATTCATATCACTCACTACATAGATCTCGTTACCTTTAAGCACCTGTCGGCGAACTGTATGATACCCTTTTGCCAACAGACTCAACCCATAATACGGCAGAAAATGTCCATCAATAAAAAATACTTCCGGATTAATTGCTCCCATCTGAAGGACTTGCAATGCAAACTTGTCGATAAGCGAATCGGCAATGTTCTGCTCTGCGATATCTTCCAAACAGGACCGTATCGTAATCGGATCAGGACTCCGGGGCATCCCAAATAGAGGTCCTAACTCAGATGCATTCACTAATTTATGGGCCTCTATGGATTGCAAACGGTGCTCAAGCCCGAAAAATAGAGATAGAAAAATTTCGCCAGATTGATACTCTCCTGGTAATTCAATCCCCTTAAAAATATTGGAAAAATTCAATTCACATAAAAAAGTGTGATAAAGCAATAAACCAGCATGTGGAGTGGCGACCCCCTCTTGTAATTGACAAAGAGCTTTGGCATCAATGGCACAATTGACTTCAAGGCTCGGTTCATTTTGAATTTCTTCAACTTTTTCTTTTACCTCTGGTCTGTTCTCAAAATCGAACTCTAGTTGGACTTTCTGACGAACCTGCTGCTCCATTCGCCGTGCCATAGCTTCTACCGCCATCAGTTCCTTTTTGCTTGGCGGTGAAAGGCTATTGAAAGGTTCAAGATGCCTAATACGGATTCGGGCTACCGCCTGCCGTGACACCCTTGTTTTCAGATCCTTCGCTGCTTGCTTCGCAATTTCACTGTCCGTCCAATCGGGATTGTTTTCAGTCAACTTAATAATATGTGCCTTTATTTCATCGGTGTAGTGAATCGGTTCCTTGCGACCCCGATCATCCTGAATCGCACGACTAATGCCAACCTCTTGTTTTAATTGGAGAAATTGCGAAATAGTATTGCGATGTAACCCAACAACTTCCGCCGCATCTATTATGTTAGCCAAACACAATTCCACAAGTTGCATAGCCGCGATCTTTTGAGATGGCAGGTCTTTCTCATAGAATGAAGCCACAGGAATATACTTAAAGAACACTTGGCAGTGAACTCGATCGCCTCGTAAGGGTCGATGTTCCTCTTTTGACATGACAAGAAAATCTTTAACGCGCCGACTCGTATACATGGTTATTAATATACCATTTCAATTTGAGTCGGTCAATAGAAAAGACAAAATTAATTTACCAATAATATCAACTAGTTGCGTTTTTACCTTTTTTGTTTTGCACACGTTCTATTGAGAAATACCTCTAGCCCATTTATCTATAGATCACAATAGGTTACATCACTCAAGATACTCATTTATGGTTCTCTGAATATTGGTGATCCCCTGATATGGGTTCCGTCGTTGAGGAACCAAGACACGGCACAACCACGAGCGTGTCCGCCGTCACGTGTAGAAAGGAGGCAGACAGGTACCGCCCAACCCGTCCGGCATTCCGAATTGCGCCTTGAAACCAGAATTTCCGCCACAAACAGCGGCAAAGGCCTCCAACTTTTTCTCATATTTGATCTTAGGCTTGGCGTACTTCGCCTTTTTCTTTTCGGTGGCTTTTTTCATCGAAACAATCCTTTCATTGGATA
>JACNGQ010000059.1 GCA_014384025.1 Planctomycetota bacterium
AACGTGGTGATAGCGGTCAGGAAGATGGGCCGGAAACGACGCTCAGCCGCCCTGATGCTGGCTTCTTTGACGGGAATCCCTCGAGCCAAATAACGATTGCGGGTCATGGCCAGCACAAAGCCGCCATTAACCACCATTCCGCACAGGGCGATCATGCCCAATACGCTGAAAATGCTGAGATCAAACCCCAACAAAATATGGCCCAAGACCGCCCCGGCCAATCCCCAGGGAACGGCCAGCAACACGATGATTGATTGGACATAACTTCTCAGGAACGATGCCATGATAGCGAAAATCGCGAACAAGGAGGCTATCAGGCCGATGCTCAAATTTTTCGTTGCTTCACGCTGCTCTCGCTGCGTACCTTCGAAGGAGTAACGCAGGCCGGGAAAACGTTTCAAAAGATCCGGCAGTTCTTTTCTTTCCAGAGCAGACAACACCTTGTTTTCATTGGTCATGTTTTGGAGCACATTGGCTGTCACATTCAGGACCCGGCCTCCGTCCACGCGGTCGATACGCACGGGTGCGGTCGCTTCAATGATGTCTGCTGCCTGATTAAGCGGAATCTCGGCACCATTGGCTGCTTTGATTAAAAGCCCTTCCAACCCACTCAGGGACCGTCGGTCAGATTCCGGCAGACGCACCATCACACGCAGCTCTTCGCGCTCACGCGGTTGTCGCAGTGCCTCTGCCCCGTAAAACGCGTGGCGGATCTGTTGACCCAAATCACGGGCGGTAATCCCCAGTGCCTGTCCTGCCGGTTTGATCTCAAAACTGATTTGCGGCATCTCCTTGCCAAAGCCTTTACGGATATCGGTCACGCCGGGATAACGTACCACCATGTCACCGAGCACTTCAGCCGCACGACGCAAGGTATCGACTTCGGGATGCGCCAGTTGAATATCAATGGCCGCTTCACCGCCGGGACCCACCAGGTAGTCAAAAAAGAGGGACTCTATGTCGGGAATTTCCGGTACTTGCGCACGCCACAGTTCAACAAAGCCGGCGCCTGTAATCTTGCGTTGGCTTTGCGGTACCAACTTGCAGGAGACCGAGGCGCGATTACTGCTACGATACGCCACCGAAATAGTGACACCGCGTACGATGCCATCCTCGCCGCATTGGGCGATTGCCTGCTTGGCCGCAGCCTCAACCAGGAATGCCACGTCCCGGGTTCGTGCCACGGGCGTGCCGGTGGGCATTTCGATCTCTCCCTGAATGTAGTCATTTTCAATGGCAGGATTAAATGTGAAATTGACCCGACCACTGAACAGGTAGGCAACTAATATCAGAAATGAGGAGGCAAATATCGCCAGGGTGATGTAACGAAATCGAAGTGCCGCTGCCAGGATGGGGTGGTAGAAACGCTCCATGGCCGCATCGATTTTAAGGCGGAGTGTAGTTTGGATTCGGTCAAATCGGGAAAAGATCGAGTCCGGGTGAGGATGCTTCCGGGTGAATGCCAGGTGTGAAGGCAAAATAAGGAGTGCCTCAACCAGGGACACGGTAAACACGGCAATAATCACCGAAGGGAGAATGTTAAAAAATCGGCCACTTTCCCCCGGCACAAACAACAATGGTAAAAAGGCAATAATGTTCGTACCCACCGCAAAAATCACCGGTATGGCCATTTCTCTAACACCGGCCACGGCCGCATCCATGCGCGACATCCCCTGGGAAATCTTGTGGAAAATATCCTCTCCGACCACCACCGCATCGTCGACGACAATGCCGAGAGTCACAATAAAACCGAAGAGAGAGATCATGTTCACGCTGGCATTCATCAAGGGCAGCAGGATGAGCGAGCCGAGAATCGAGACCGGAATACCAATGGCTGTCCAGAAGGCAACGCGTAATTCCAGCAGCAATCCCAGTGCCAGAAGCACCAGTATCAAACCAATCACTCCGTTAAACCGTAACAGATCGATTCGCTCCTGGTAATCTTCCGTCCTGTCATAGGACACATTCACCTCGACCGAAGGCGGTAAGGTTGCATTGACCTGCTCGACATACCGGTGTACCGCTGCTGCCACTTTCAAAGGAGGCTGGGATTCGGAAGCATAAATCCCAACCCAAACCGAAGGTTTACCATTATAATACGACTCCCGTTCGGTCTCCTCAAATCCATCCTCAATGGTGGCAATATCCCCTAACTTGATTTCAGCACCGGTATTGCTGCTCTTGATAGGGATCTCTGAAAACTCACTCCCGAAGTAGCGACGCTCAGTGGTCTTTAACAGAATATCTCCGCCCGGCGTTCGCATGGTACCGGCGGGTACATCCAGGGCAGCGCGGTCAATGGCGTTGGCGATTTCTCCAAGCGTCAGGTCAAGCGCACGGAGTTGCGTCTGAGGCACCTCAATCCGGATTTCAGGACGACGCACACCGCGCAGGACAACCAGGGATACCTCCGGTTGGGCCAGTAGACCATCTTCAACCTGGTGGGCAAATTGAATCAGCGTACGTTGATCCAGGTCACCAAACACCGACACGTAGACCACCCCTCTACGACGATCAGATCCCAAAGAAATAACCGGCGGTTCGATCTCGTCCGGAAACATACTGATGCGTTGCACAGCAGCCGTGACTTCCTGGAGCGCTCGGTTGCGGTCAAACCCAGGCATGATTTCGACCGACACCAAGGCGCGTCCCTCAGAGGCCGATGATACGATTCGACGGGTGAGTTCCAGACTGCGAACCTCAGCCTCAATGGGCAGCAGGATCGATTGCTCGACCTCTTCCGGGCTGGCGCCACGATACTGCATATCGATCGCAACCGTATCAAGCTCGAAAATCGGATAGATTTCCTGACGGATATTTCGGGCGACGACCAATCCCACCACCACCACCGCCAGCATCAACAGATTCGCCGCCACATGATTGCGGGCAAACCAGGCCAAGAGCCCGGTCGCGGTAGACGTGTCATTAAACGGGTTACGTTCCATATCAGTTTTTCTGTGGTGTTCCTGTCACCAGTTCGGGATGAGCCGTAGCGGGTTGAGGGGCCACTTCCATTCCCGGCAACGCCGCGCGCAAATCGCTCACGATAAGCTGATCTCCTTTTTCCAGGTTATTGGAAATGAGCACCGTCTCCGTTTCGCGCCAGAGGACGGTGGCCGGGAGGATTCTTAACACATGATCGTCACCCACGACCCAAATCCGGTTTCCTTCCCTCAGGGCAGCTCGAGGAATAGTCAGCGTATCTTCCAACTTTCCGGCATCGATTTTAACTTCGACATAGCTGCCCAAAAGCAAGGGGAATTGGCTGCCGGAGCTATGATGAAGCTTTAGGGGATCCGTTACCGACACAACCAGCCTTGCCATCCGGCCGAGAGGATCCAGGTCGCCTAAAAGACGTATGACCCTGCCCTTCCAGGTCACGGATTCTCCGTCTCCCGTATCTAAAATCACCTGCGCCTCCGCCCCAGGCTGGCCATTTCCAGGGAAATGCACCCATTTTAATTGAGAAAAAGGAATCGTTACCTGGATCCAAAATTCATCCGTCCCCACCAATTCACAAATGTCCGAACCAGGATCTAACAATTGTCCCACCTCAACCGATTCTTCGATTACCATGGCATTGAAGGGGGCCGTGATGACCGTACGGGAGCGTTTTAGCTCGGCGATTTCGATATCGTTTCTGGCCTTCTCCATGAGTGCCTCGGCACGCCTGAGATGAGGTTTCCGTAACACCAGAGACTTGTTGACATCTTCCATGTCGAGATCCGACTGAAGCTCGTTCCATTCGCGCTCGGCAATGACCTGGCGGCCGCTTTCCACCTCCCGTTCGAAGCGGGCCTGCTCGAAATTAGCCTGCACTTCAGCCAGAGCCAACTCATAGTCCTTAGGATCGATACGGATAAGCTCATCGCCTTCCTTCACTTGCCCGCCTATGGTGATCGATTCACCTTGCCAAATCACCTGACCCGTCACTTGAGGCTTAATGACCACCTTCCTCGAAGGAACAACACTTCCAAAAGCACTGACCGCCACCGAGCGTGTCTGTGACACTAACGGAATCGTTTGCACAATCTTAGCTGAATCGATTTTTTCCTCTGGAACCGTTTCGGGTCCCGTCCAGAGCAACATGAGGCTCGCACAGCCGCCGAAGCCGAGAATCAACACAATTACAATAAACGTACTAAATATGGATTTTTTATTCATTTGCAGAGGACAATATAACAGGAGTATCAGGGTTAAGCATAGGGCCACCCAGTGCCCGATGCAGGCCGACGCGTGCACTCAATACACTTCTATGGGAGCTGACCACATCGCGTTCGAGGTTTTGCACAATAGACAGAGAAGTAAACACAGGTAAATAATCCGTGAGGCCCTGGCTAAAACGGTTGCGAGCTTCAGTCAGAAGCCTTTGGGCAGTCGCCAGTTGCTGTTCCACCAGCACGAGCCGCTCCTCGCTTTTTCGCTCTTCAAGCAAGGCGGCTTCCACCTCGAACAGTGCTGAAAGGTACCGATTCGAGTAACCGGCAAGGGCTTCCTCCAGGCGCGCTTTGCGAAAAGTCACTTCACTGCGGCGTTCTCCCGCATCAAACAACGGGGCAGCTAATCCAGTGAAAACCGAGGTGATTGCATCAGCGAAACTGGGATCGCCTTTCCAGCCAATGGAACCCCCCAACGACAAAGTTGGTAACTGCTCGGCTAAGGCCGCCCCAATATCATAATCGAGTGCCAGAACCCGCTTCTGCGCTCCCCTTAGATCGGGCCGGCGAGTCAGTAATAGAGCCGGGATGCCCACAGCAGGTAGTGGCGACGGGCGGCCCAGCCGGCTTGATGTCACATGATTTCCCTTCCCTGGTGGCCGGCCAAGCAGGACATCCAACGAATACTCCAGTTGTCCGATGCGAGCTTCAGTTTGTGGAACACGGGCCAGGGTGGTTTCCAATTGTTCCTGCTGTTGCAGGACATCTACGATGGAAGACTGCCCCTGACCAAAACGAAGAGAAGTCAATTGAAGCAGGGTCTCGTTAGTTTTGATTTGCGTACGGATCACTTCGAGCTGGCGACGTTGTTCCTGAATTTCAAAATAGGTTTCGGCAATCGCAGTTGACAGGAGGAGCCGGGCTCCCAGCCAGTCTTCAATCGTCGCGTGGGCCGCCAGGTTTTCCGACCGCCGCAGGGATGATAAACGTCCCCAGATATCCATCTCCCAACCCAGAAGAAAGCCTAAATCTGAAGCTTCTTGCCGATCACGAGATTCACCACTTCCGGTTTCGCCATCCCATTCCAATTCATAGCCCGTATCGAGATCCAGCGAGGGATATAAACGAGCGCCCGCTTGGCGGGCAAGGGCTGTGGCCTGTTCGATGCGTGCTACGTATTGCCGCAGTCCGAAATTTGCAGCTAATCCAGATTCAATGAGACGGTTCAAATCCTCATCTTTAAACGTTTCCCACCAGGAATAATTCCAATCATTCGGTTGGACCGCCCCACTTGCAGATTCAGATTCAGAAAAACGCGGAGGAACTTCAACCTCCAGAAGCCGGGCTTGTTCATCGACACTATGAATCGCGCACCCGCTTAGCAGGCATATAAAGAATATAAAAAGCCGTTGCAGACTACCCATGATTGACCTGAGCATCCTTTGGGGTAACCGATAACTGATACTAATAGGTATTTTGATTCTTCAACCATCAAAATGAGTATACCCTCTGAAACAAGGCAGGTCAAGATGCTGTTCAGGGCAATCGCATTAAAATTTAGCATTACCTGAAAGTTTGGGAATCAACAGCTCAACCGATGCGTGGCCGATTCGACATCCCACCTGCTCCCTCACGGATTCGCCGTGCTCGCCTTCAGTGTCTCAACTACAGTGATCTCTTTAATCTTTGCGTTCTTCTTGCCGATCAGGTCGATAACCTGCTCCCGCAGGACCGTCTCGAAGATGTGCATCCGAGGGTCACCGCCCGATTTCACTATGATTCGCTTGGCTGCCCTGTCATAACTGAAACTGCTCCACGACTGGCCGTCGCGCAGCAGTTTCTTTGGTTCGGTGACCAAGTTCGCCGACCAACTGCCATCTACCTCGCGCTTCCAGCCTTCGATTAGATCTGCCCCGCTGATCGTCACTTTCTCACCCTTCATGGCGAGGACCGTCACGCCATCGTTTTTCGGGGCCAAGACCTCGCGATATATTCCGCCCCGCAGCACGATTGTCTCTCCTGGCTGAGCGATTGCGCACGCCTTGGCCAGACTCGCCAGCGGCACGGCCGGATAGCCCCAAGCCGGTTCATCCTTGGCGGCTGGGTGACGAGGATCAACGTAATACACGTTGGGGTACTCCAGGGCTCCGACTGTCACACTGCCCTTGCCGACCCCGATGGCCGGACTGCCATTCTTCAGTCGGAAATCCCGCTTCCGGGGATCCACGAATAGCGGATCCTTGCCGTTGATGTTCGTCTCGACCGCCAACGGAGCAGTCTTGAACGTCAGGTTGTACTCGATGACCGGATTGGCCGCGGAGAAGTGCTGGTCGCCGTCAACGACGGCCCGCTCCGCCTCGCAGAGGATATTGTTGCGGATCAATCCGCCGGTCGATTCCTTACCTCGCAGGCCGATGGTCGCCCAATTCACCGTCGAGATGGTACAGTTCTCGATCGTCACGTCGAGCGTCTGAATGATGTCCGGCCCCCAGCCCCCTCGCATCGTCGGTGAGTTGGTCGAGACGATGTTGTGCCGGAAGGTCCAACCCCGCACGCTGCCGATGTGCGGTGCACTCTCAACCATGCACATCTGATGGAAATCAAAACAGGTGTTGTGCTCGAAGAGTAGATCCATCGCGATCTCGCCGTTGTTCGTGAAGGTCTGAAGGCAATCGACGTGCGCTGTCTTGATCTCCTGACGGGTGCTGCCGTGATAATAGTTGTACCGCTGTATGCAGCCTTTACCGAAGAACCGCGAGTAATCGCAGTCGTCATACCTGTTGCCGGGAGCGTACATGAAGAGGCGGCTGACTTCGTTGTTCTCAACCAGCCAGTCCTCACCGCCCAGGATGAAGCCGTACTCGCAGTGATAAACCTTGTTATAGGCGATTCGGTTGTGCGTTACCGCAGAATAGTCACGGGTGTTGCCATCGGCACTCGGCTTGCCGACCGTCCCGTTGACCCCCACCATCATATCGTGGATGTAGTTGTCCAGGATTTCGCAGTGGCTGGCGCGCAGTTGGACAGCCGTGCCCGGCTTGTCGTCCGTGATCTCGAAGCCCTCTACACGGATGTAACTCGCCTCCAGGTCGAAGCCGCTCACGGTCGCCGAACGCCGGGGCATCGCCATGAAGGCAACAGGTTTGCCCTTAGTGCCGCCAGCCTTCACCTTGACCCGTTCGTCATACTTGCCCGCCATGACATAGACGGTGTCACCCGGCTTGGCCATATCCGCCGCCCGCTGTACGGTCTTGAAGGGCATCTCCTCAGTTCCGGGATTGGTGTCGGCTGCGCCGGGGGCCGCTTGGTCAACCACGTACGTGGCCGCCCGAACATGCCCGGGAGCAAAATCGTCAATGGTACCGGCGATTGTGGACCCGGCGCCAGGCAGACAAGGTATGCAAACAAAGGTTTGGATTGCGATGAAGCAGATAAGTGTTTGGTGTTTCATATGGCTATAGCTCCGTAAAGCAGAGGATTTCGGTCGCGCACATAACTTATCGATACAGATTAAGGTACACTCCCTGAGATCGGCTGTCAATCGGTAACCATCTGGTGATGGCCCATTTTTTACGGTGTCTGGCGTGTAAGACTTGAGACCTAAGTCAATTATCCACATCTGATATATCATATACGTCCATATTAGAACCAAGCAGATACGATTCTGAAAAAGTAAAGCGTGTGCACTTATAGACTTGAGCGAGAGTAGTGATGATATTACCGGTATCCTTTTCTAATATAAAACCGTTCCAGTATTAAGCATGAACAAATAGAAGATGCGGTCAAGGCGACAGCGTTGGGGCTACTTCAAAGAAATAAGAGCGTGAGAGTTGTATTTGATGCTTTAGGGTCACATAACTTGAGAGAAACAAAGCTGGCGTTGCGTAAGATGAAGACTAAATACCCACAATCACAAGATTGTAGTTTCAGACGCAGCTTATGAAGATTGATACATACTGCCGGATTTGATATGCTACCTAAAGTGATTCATGGCTAAATAGCAGAAAATCCAGGCTGGTAATGTGCCTTCGGAAAAAGAAAGGAAAAGTTCATGATTGTTCTAAAAATCAGAGCTATTAGGACCGGCACTATTATTTGGGCCGTGACAGCGATGTTCTTAACAGCGACTTTGCTCGCAGCCGATTATATACAAGGGCCTGCTGTGCTTAATCCTACCTCTTTTGAGCACCATGTGGACACATTCAACGAGAACGATGAGGAGCTCTATATCCAGCACATCCCAAATGAAAAGTCTTGGGAATTTCTCAGAGTAAATATACCACTTTTTGAATGCCCCGATAAGGACTTCGAGCAGACATATTACTTTCGCTGGTGGACTTACCGTAAGCACATCAAACTTGCAACAAATGGCTTTGTAATAACCGAATTTCTTCCTAAAGTAGGATGGTCGGGCAAACACAACACCATCAGCTGCCCTGCCGGGCACCATTTCTATGAGGGGCGGTGGCTCCATACCCCCAAGTACCTTAACGACTATGCTGTGTTCTGGTTTCGTAAAGGTGGCAGTGTACGAAGTTACAGCTTTTGGGCTGCTGATGCCCTTTGGGCCAGCTATCTGGTAACGTTGGATAAGAGCCTTATCGTCGATCTTCTGCCGGATCTTGTTAATAATTACAGAGAATGGGAAAAGAGCAGACTTGAACCGGATGGGCTTTTCTGGCAAATAGACGACCGTGACGGTATGGAAGTCTCAATTGGTGGCAGTGGAAAACGTGCCACTATTAATTCTTATATGTACGGTGATGCCGTGGCTATAGCCAACATTGCATTGCTTACAGGTCAGGAAGATATTGCAGATGAATTCTGTAAGAAGGCCGAGAAAATTAAGAACCTTGTCCAAAGTAAGCTTTGGGATAAAAACGCTAAGTTCTTCAAGACTCTGCCGCGAGATAAAGAAAAGCTTGTCGATGTTCGTGAGCTGCATGGTTATACACCATGGTACGTCAACTTGCCCGATACGGGCCATGAGCAGGCGTGGAAACAACTCATAGATCCGAACGGTTTCTATACCCCATTCGGCCCTACGACGGCAGAGCAGCGACACCCTCGGTTTGCCATTTCCTATAATGGACACGAATGCCAATGGAATGGACCGAGCTGGCCGTTTGCAACTTCTATAACCCTTACAGCTTTGGCAAATCTACTCAATAATTATGAACAGACCGTCATCACAAAAGCTGATTACTTCCGGATGCTGCAAATCTACACCAAGAGCCATCGCATCAGGCGCGAGGATGGCCGCATCATTCCTTGGATAGACGAGAATCTCAACCCTTACACGGGCGACTGGATTGCTCGTACACGATTGAAGGCCTGGAAGAACGGTACCTGGGACCCAGGCAAAGGTGGCAAAGAGCGAGGCAAGGACTACAACCATTCGACATACTGCGATTTGGTCATCACGGGCCTGATAGGCCTACGTCCGAGGTCGGACAACATCGTCGAAGTCAATCCGCTGATTCCTTCCGATGCATGGGACTGGTTCTGCTTGGACAATGTTGCCTACCACGGGCATATACTCACCATTCTCTGGGACAGAACGGGACAGAAATATGGGCGAGGTAAAGGGCTTCGCATGTTCGCCGATGGCGCCGAGATCGCTCGCACGGATTCAATCAAACGCATTACAGGCACGCTGCCGACTTCGGCGGAGGGAACCTCAGCGGGCTGGACCAAGTACGAAGGCGGTCCCGTTCTTGGCGGCAGGCTCGGGACATGCTTCGACGTGACGCTGCTCAAGGAAGTTGATACCTATCGCATGTGGTTCTCCTGGCGGCCGAAGCGATCCGTCGCGCTGGTCGAGAGCCGCGACGGCATCAATTGGAGCAGGCCGCAGATCGTTCTGGGGCCCAGCAGCGACACGAATTGGGAAGGTGATATCAATCGCCCCGCCGTGATAAAACTTCAAGACGGTTATCACATGTGGTACACAGGCCAGGCCAGGGGTCACAGTTGGATTGGTTACGCGACCAGCCCTGATGGCATTGATTGGACACGACGCTCGGCTGAGCCGGTGTTGTCACCTGAAGAACCATGGGAAAACGTCGCTGTAATGTGCCCGCACGTGCTCTGGAATGAGAACAGGCAACTGTTCCGGATGTGGTACTCCGCGGGGGAGCAGTACGAGCCCAATGCAATCGGCTATGCCACCAGCCCGGATGGACTCCACTGGACGAAGCACAAGGACACACCGGTTTTCGCGGCCGACTCAAATAACGAGTGGGAGCAGCACAAAGTCACTGCCTGCCAGGTAATCCCTGCCGGCGACTGGCACATTATGTTCTACATTGGTTTTCGTGACGAGCACCACGCCCAGATCGGCCTGGCTCGCTCACGCGATGGCGTCACCGACTGGGAGCGTCATCCTGCCAATCCTATTATCTTCCCGACAAGAGGCTCCTGGGATGAGGATGCCTGTTACAAACCTTTCGCTATATATGAGCAGCCAGCCAACCGCTGGCTGCTGTGGTATAACGGCCGGAAAGGTGGGGTCGAGCAAATTGGTCTGGCAATCCACAATGGCGAAGACCTCGGTTTTTAGTGTCTTATCCGATTAAGGATGTGTGTATTAGCAAGGGGGTGTTGGTGCGTGCGCATGAGCAGGTCTTTACCCATCCAAGGGCTGAGATCAGGGACCACCCAGTAATTGATATTGTCCGTGGCCAGTTCAACGTCCATGGCGCAGACCTGTTTACTGCATGTTTTGGATAATCAAATATTTGCAATGAAGTACTTCTTGAACCCCAAGGGAGATGACAGTAATATGAATGGCATTCGTTGACAGTGACGGACGAGTGGTCTTGAACCGGGGCTTTTAAAGGAGCAAAGGATGATGCCATGCTCTCGATTGCGAATGTTATGCGTCTCTGTGTCTATCTTCATCGTGGCCTTTGGGACGCAGGCCGCAAGAGCTGTAGATCTCGACTTACGGAATGCCGTGATACTGACTGCGAAGAAACCGCATGTCAAGACTGAGATCATAGCCGCCGATATGTTGCAGCAGGAAGTGCAGAAACGCACCGGACTGACGTGGAAGATATCAAGCGAGCGTTCCGGCGACGCACCGGTGATTGCCATGGTTTCCATGGCGGAAAATGAACTCTGTGGCTTGGCAGTTCCATGCCGCGACGGCCGGGATGTGACTGAGCACAAGAAAGAGGGATATCGGATTTGTGTAAGACGGGACAGCCAAGACACGCCGGTGGTTTGGATCATCGGTGCCGATGCCAGAGGTATACTCTTCGGAACAGGACGCCTTTTGAGACTGCTTGATTGGGGGCCCGGCTGCGTTTCTCTGGCAGAGGCAACGGATATTTCGACTTCGCCGGCTTATCCCATTCGAGGCCATCAATTGGGCTATCGGGCCAGGGCCAACTCCTACGATGCCTGGAATGCCGCTACCTACGAGCAGTACATCCGGGATCTGATACTGTTCGGTTGCAACTGTATCGAAAACATCCCGTTTCAGGATGATCAGGTGAGTCCGCACATGACAGTCCCACGGGATCAGATGAACAGAATCCTGAGCAAGATATGCGACCATTATGATCTTGACTACTGGGTGTGGACGCCGGTTGTATTTGACCTGCGGGATGGGGCAAGACGTGAAGCTGAACTTGAGAAGCATGTGGCACTGTACCGAGTGTGCCCTCGGCTCGATGCGGTGTTCGTGCCGGGTGGCGATCCCGGTGAAAATCCCCCTGAACTGCTACTGCCATTTCTCGTGGACATCGGTCAACGCCTCATGGCTCTGCATCCGGATGCGAGGGTGTGGCTGTCACTCCAATGGTTCAGCGACGCGCAAATTGACGAAGTCTACCGGTACATCGATCAGCAACAACCCGACTGGCTGGGAGGACTGGTGGCTGGGCCGTCGAGCCCGCCAATCCTGGAAACGAGAAATCACCTGTCGAAGACGTATAGACTGCGTCATTACCCCGACATCACCCACTGTGTACGGTGTCAATATCCCGTTCCCTGGTGGGACCCGGCTTTCAGTCTGACCCTTGGTCGGGAGTGTCCGAATCCCCGGCCAACATACTACGCCCATCTCCACAATTGGCTGGCACCCTATACGGATGGTTTCCTCACCTATTCCGATGGAATTCACGATGATGTGAACAAGGTGATCTGGAGTGCGCAAGGCTGGGATCCGCAGGCGGATGTAAGAGAGATCCTGAAGGACTACGCGAAAGTCTTCTTTCGGCCGGATCTGGCTGAGCCGGTCGCAGACGGCATTCTGGCACTCGAGAAGAATTGGGACGGTGCCTTGTCCCTGAACGTGGCCGTGGAGAGTACACTTTCGCACTGGCAAAACCTGGAGGCCAAGGCGCCGGACCTGAAGAACAACTGGCGCTGGCAGTTGTGCCTGCTTCGTAGCTTCTACGATGCTTACACACGGCGACGGCTCCTTTATGAAACGGGACTTGAGAATGAGGCGAACGCCGCACTGGCCAAAGCCCGGGTTGCTGGCAGTTCGAAGGTCATGGACGATGCCCAACAGCTCCTCGATCGCGCCACTAAGAATCCGCCCGCGCTGGAACTGCGCCGACACATTGTGGAATTGTGCGATGCCCTCTTCCAGAGCATCGGTCTGCAGACGAGCGTTAAGAAACACCAGGCCAGCGGCCCCGAACGGGGAGCAGTCTTGGACTATATCGATTATCCCTTGAACAACCGCTGGTGGTTAGAGGACGAGTTTGCGAAGATCCGTGCGATGGAGTCAGAGCAGGAGAAGTTGAAGCGGTTGGAAGAAATTCGTTCCTGGGAAAATCCCGGGCCGGGCTGTTTTTATGATGACGTGGGCAACGTTGAGAAGAGCCTCCATGTAGTGCGAGGTGAGGGATGGGATACGGATCCTCTGTTGGTTCGCAATCCGAATCCTGGTTACTGGTGGTGGAACAACGGTTTTAGCCGCGAGCGGCTCTCCTGGCAAGTGAGCATGGATTGGCCTATTGCCCTGAGATATGAACGGATAGACCCGAACGCCAGCTATGTGATCCGCATCACGGGATACGGAGACGCTCTGACCCGGATTAATCAGAATCGCGTGACTCCGACAGCTTATGGTCGCGGGATCGGCGAACTCAAGGAGTTCCCTGTTCCTCAGGATGCCGTGCGAAGCGGACAAATCATAGTAACCTGGGACCGGCCGGAAGAGGCTCATCTGAACTGGCGTCAGCAATCGCGGATCACCGAGATCTGGCTTTTGAAGAAGGGAAGTGAGGCAGGCAGAGGACCGGCTTTGGCCCACACGATCTTTCCGTGAGTCTTGGACTGCCCAAACAATATGATCAACAGGCTCAGAGATGAACTGCTCAAGAGGTAGTTGTCACTGAGCGTTGATGAGCTGAGATATATTGCTAATATCTGTCTCTTTCGCCTTTTTGTACTATACGGGGTAATGTATCCAATTTGGCCTGCCCGAATGCTCTCTGCGCCGGTAACTCGAGCAAATCCACTAATTGAGTCTCCCGGATATTTCCAAGGCGGTGTTCAGCATCAACAAAATGATCGCATGAGAAGAAATCACCGTTGTGTTCTACAACCGGAATATCACCGCATGTCGGTCGAAAGATGCACAGCGAATGTTCCTGCCCAAAGGCTGTCCTTGCAGCCTCTTCGAAAATCTGCACCTTGATCTGCCCGATATCACGGCTCACCCATTCATCAAAAATGGTGCACAGAAAAGTGCCCCAGGCTTCATCGGGAACTGTAAGGGGGTTGACACCGCTTTCGGCGTTCGACTTTGCTTCGACCATAGGCAGAAAACTCACGTATGGGGCTTCGATCTGCCTGAAAAATTGGTACACCCTGGTTGGGTATTGGACATTATATGAATTCACCACACACAACATGTCGAAATAAACTTTATACTTTCTCAAAAGTTCATAGCCACGCATTGTTTTTTCATGTGTGGGCTTCCGGTCTTTGTTGCGACGGTACCGGTCATGTATTTCCTGTGGCCCATCCAGACTTAATCCAACAGCAAAGCCTTCCGCCCCAAGAAAGCGGCACCATTCATCATCAAGCAGAGTTCCATTGGTCTGAATTCCGTTTGCAATGCTCCGGTTACACGGTTTGTGCTTGCGCTGAAGCGACACAATCTTACGAAAGTAGTCCAATCCCAGCACTGTTGGTTCGCCACCATGCCAGGAAAAGCGGATTAGTGATTCAGGACAAGCATTGATGTGCTGAACAATGTACTGCTCCAGAACATCATCGGGCATGCAAAACGACTCACTTTCCGGATAGAGCTGTTCCTTCTTAAGGTAGTAGCAATAGTGACAATTCAGATTACAAATGGGGCCGGCTGGTTTGGTGAAGATCTGAAACTCATGAGAAGCTCCGGTCAAATCACGGTCTTCCTTTGAAAAAAAGAGAGCCCGCCGAAGATTGATCCGGCAGGCTCAATTGGACTATGCTTCATTCACGAGGCACTACGCCTTCTGAATGTACGGACGGCTTTTGTGCCAGTTATCTTCTGGCTGCCTCTGGAACTTGTCAGTTCTCCTGTAAGTTTCGTATCTGACAATTTGCCTTTAAAGCCCATCTCGAATGTCTGATCCCCGAATTCCAGAACGATCTTGAAACTCACAACGTCACCTTCAAGACTGACTTCCTTGATGGGAATGGCCCCGTACAGTGCGCTCATGTCCGGATTGACTATCAGCCTCTGTTTGCGGGCGCCCCGCTCGGATGTGGATTCGATATTCCAAGTGCCAATGAGCGCCGTGCCGGCGCGTTTTCCAACTGCCTCTATCTCTCCTCTATCAGACTTGAGTACGCCGGTGAGAGTGCCCGTTTCTCTCTCGATGCTTCCCTCGAAGCTCGCCTGCCACTGGCGATCCTCAGTCTTCCTTTCCATCTTGAAACTCAGGTTGCCGCGCTCGTACTGCAGCTCAGGGATTTCAATGCTACCCCGCTCACTCTGCCATTCGGCGCTGAGCTTGCCTTCCTTGTCGGCCTTAACCACCATCGTCGAGTTGAACTCCCGTTCATCCGTTTTGAGCGTCATTTGCCAGCTCCCGACTGCGCGGGAAATTCGGGGGCTCGGCTTGCCCTCGACCTTGTATTCTCCTCTGTCACTTGACATGGTTCCGGAGAGTTTGCCGTCCTGAATCGTTCCCGTAAACTTTGTCGTAGTGGATTCACCCTCACGACCGCGACTGACTCGCGAGAAGCTTAGTTGACCGTCTTCGTACTCTAGGTCTTTCAGTTCGCTAAGTCCCATGAAACTGATCCACTGACCGGTCCGGTTCCCCTCACTGTCGCGGGAAAACGAAATAATCGCTTCCCTCTGTCTTTCGCCAGCCTCGTACTTGATCTGCCAGTCGCCGTATAACCCTCCGCGAGATTGAGACGACTGAGCCTTAACCTGTGCCGAGAACATGATCAGAAGCATCAGCGAACAATACAGGATTGCCTTGAAAAATGTTTGGTGTTTCATAATGTGTACCTCCAGAAAAAAATAGTTATTTGCCCGCTCGTTTTGTAACTTATCGACTTTTCATTGTCAATAAGATTTATATGATCTGGCTTGCCTTAGAGGCTCAATCCAAAAGTGTGCCGACCTTTATCTACGAACGGTATTTTTAACTATCGTTCGACGGTAAGAATAATTGTCGCTGATCAAATATGTCAATAAAATGGTTTTCTCACAACCGGAGACTACTACTGGCTACTGTTAAAACTGTTTTAGCCGAATGTTACGAAATTCGATCTTCATGGGTTCG
>JACNGQ010000406.1 GCA_014384025.1 Planctomycetota bacterium
CCAGTATGTGGATACGGAACGGTTTTGTTACGTAATTATCTGCCCCGATGTCTACTGCTTGCTTGACGAAGGTTCCGCCTACCTTTGCCGTCAGCATGATGACAGGGATATCAGAGCCCTCTCGTATTATTTCCAGAACCCTAAAGCCATCAAGGTCAGGCATCATAATGTCCAGAAGAATCAGGTCTGGCTCATATTCCTCCAAGAAAGCCAGGGCTCCAAGCCCATTGGTGGCTGTGATAACATCAAACCCTTCCCCAGAAAGGCCATCCTTAAGCACCTTCAATGTTTTCTCATCGTCATCTACAGCCAGAATAAGTGGATGGTTTTGCATTGCCAACTCCTATTGTCCCTGCATCTGTTATTAGTATAGAAGCAATGTCCTCAACAAGGGCTCAAGATTTGACGGGATTTTATCAACATTTTCTCAACATTTTAGTTCTGCCAATAGAGGACGCCAGTCGTCACATCAGGCTCGAGAGATGGGTTTAACCGGGGAGATGAGCCTATGTGATGAAGCCTTGAAGGCTGGCGATAGTGTCAGGGTTGTGAAATTGGGAGGGCTAATATCACTAAGGGGACTGGTCTCGATTTCGCTAAAAAGGCATGTAGATACCTTGAACGTGCTATAATGGATTATGATGAAGAACTTCCTGATGATTGGTTCTCCAGGCCACGACAGCCCCGGCGCTGGGAAGCTGAATTTTCAAGGTTGGATAATGTTGCGTTCCACCTCAGCCCTCATCAGGCAGAAGTATTTTAGTAGATAGGGGAAACTAAGAAGGACGCGTTTTATGCGAAGGAAGAGGATACTTATTGTTGATGACGATGTTGCTCTAATAAAGTTTGTCCGCGCCAGCCTCGAAGCCAACCATTATGAGGCGCTGGTGGCAATGGATGGAGCTGAAGCGCTGCACGTCATTGAAAGAGAAATGCCCGACCTCGTGATCCTGGATATCATGATGCCCAAGGTAGACGGGGTAGAAGTGTGTCGTCAACTGCGCGAATGGTCGCAGGTGCCCATCATAATGCTTACCGCTAAGGGTGATGAGGAAGACAAGGTAAAATGCCTTGACCTCGGTGCTGACGATTATATCAATAAGCCATTCAGCATAAAGGAGTTACTCTCCCGGGTACGTGCGGTGCTTCGCCGTGCCAAGGATGCTATGACCCCACCAACTCCAACTCCGTTTACCAGTGGTGACCTGAGCGTTGATTTTGCGGAAAGGCGGGTAACTGTTGCCGGGCGCGAGGTTAAGTTAACACCAACTGAGTACAGTGTCCTGCAAGAGCTTGTGCTCAATGCAGGCAAGGTTCTAACACATAATATGCTGCTGGACAAACTCTGGGGGCAAGAATGTCGTGATGCAAGACACTATACCCACGTCTTTATCTCACGCTTGAGAAGAAAAATAGAGCTTAACTTAGGAGATGCTTCATGCATCCAGGCCATACCTAGAGTCGGTTACCGCTTTGAGCACCGTGAAGAATAGCGAAGGCAAACCGAAGTTTCGTATTTCAGGTTTTTCAATTCTGGAGACTTGTGGCACAGCATGTTAGCGTTTGCGACTACTACAAGTAGTCTTTGCTTCAGTAAAAGCCACTTCTACGAGGCAGGCAGGAATTGCCTGATTACACCCAGTAGGTCCTGTAATTTGAATGGTTTTGTCAGGTACCCGTCAGCCTTTAAGCTCTGAGCTAACTCCTTATTCAGCTCATAACCAACCGCCGTAAGCATGACTACCGGAATCGCATTCGTTTTCTTATCCGTCTTAATTGTATTGCAGGCAGTATAACCATCCACCTTTGGCATCAAGATGTCCAGTAAAATGAGGTCTGGTTGCCTACTGCGAGCTGCTGCCACCGCCTCCGCCCCATCCCGAGCCACGATTATCTCGTAGCCGTGAGGAGTCAACATGTCTTCCACTACACGGAGAGTTCGCTCCTCGTCATCAACAACCAGTATCCTGGCTTTCTTTTTATCCATTTTCACACCTCCGTTTAGCAGGACTGATATCTAGCTCTCATTCTTTAAGGTATTCCTTAACCTTCTCCAAAAGCGTTTGGGCTCTGAGGGGTTTGGGTAAGTATCCATCACAGCCTGCCTGAATAGCCTTCTGTTCGTCGGTCTTCATAGCATAAGCGGTCAAGGCAACTATCGGGATGTTCTTGGTAGAGGTATCTGACTTGATGATTCGTGTGGCCTCAAGTCCATCAATAACCGGCAACTGAATATCCATTAGGATAAGAGATGGCTTTGCGGCTCTAGCCACTTTGACTGCCTGGCTGCCGTCCGTTGCCTCGACAGTGGAATATCCAAGTTCCTGCAGCAGCTCCCGGAACAACTTCAGGTTCTTGCGGTCGTCCTCTACAATCAATATAGTTTTGCCCATATGCACCCTTGCGGTCACGGATAGACGAGCTTTTTCAGTTTACCGTTTCCTACAGGCTTCTGCTGCCAAATGTATCTTAACACTACTTGGTCCTATGTTCTACTCTGCCGACCAAATGGGCAGGGTGAACGTAAAACGACTCCCCTTACCGGTTCCCTCACTCTCTACCCATATCTTACCACCGTGCTGCTCCACTAGGCGTTTGGTCAAAGATAACCCCAAACCACTCCCCGGCGTCTTATCCGTTGAGCCGCCTTGGACCTGGTAAAACTCTTCAAAGATCTTCTCCTGGTCCTCGGGCTGAATGCCGATGCCAGTATCTGAGACGCTGGTAATAAGTTCGTCTCCTTCTCGTTTAGCCTCCACTATGACCTTGCCTCCGTCAGGGGTGAATTTAACTGCATTGGAGAGCAGGTTGAACATGACCTGTTTTGTCCGCCTCTCGTCTGCCATAAACTCCAGGTCGCTTGCCGCTTCCGAAATCTGAAGTTCGATACTTATCTTGTGCTTCAGAGCCTTTTCCCTGACAAGAGTCAGGCTGTCTCCCAAGAGGTCTTTTACGTTTACTTTTGACCTTTCGATTTCCAGCTTACCCGCCTCAATCTTGCTTAGGTCCAGAACATCGTTAATTAAAGAAAGGAGATGGTCGGAGCTGTCCAGAATGTCCTCTACATACTCTGCCTGCTTCTCGTTGAGTTTACCAAAGTATTGCTGCCGCAAGAC
>JACNGQ010000439.1 GCA_014384025.1 Planctomycetota bacterium
GGTGCATGCTCTATGTGCTTCGGTGCGCCGTATATTATGCCTCAAATACCGAGCACGACCCGGACTTGCTGAAATGGTGGAATTGGAAAGATAGAGAATAAGGGCGCCCAATTCGTTGTACAGGAACACACCCGGCAAGATGAGCCGACACACTGGGATTTGATGCTCGATGCAGGCGGAGTCCTGCAGACTTATCGGCTCGATTTGCCGCCCGAATTCGCCTTGGGCGGACTCGGCCGGCCCTGCACCGCCACGAGAATCCAAGACCATCCGCTTAGATTTCTGGAGTATGAGGGAAGCGTCAACAAAGGTCTCGGCAGCGTTCGAATAGTCGATTCGGGAAGGTATCAACTGCTCGACGACGGCACGGAGTCCTTCCTGCTGGATTTCGACGGAGAAGCATTGACTGGACAATTCCGCCTCGCTCACATAGAAGGCAACGAGTGGCAATTCAAGCGAATCGCTCAAAGCTGACCCAGCTTTGATCATTTTCTTACTCTTGACTTGAACATGCCCCTGTATTAAACTCTTGCGGTACGAGATAATCATTATGAGATCTTTAACATTAGGTGGCAACATGAAGATACACGTGCAAAACCTAGGTCCTCTCAAAGAAGCTGATTTTGAAGTCGGCGATTTGACTATAATTTGCGGCAAGAACAATACCGGCAAAACGTATGCAACTTATGCACTATACGGATTCCTAAAGACATGGAAAGACCTTATGCATGTAGGCATAGGTTTGCCCGAGATCGAGGAACTTTTGAAACAAGACACAATAAGAATTGATCTTGACCGAATATGGAAAGAGAGAAAGAAGAGTATTGACGGAGCTTGCAAGAGATACAATGGTATTCTTCACAGAGTTTTTGCCTCTGAAGAAAAGAAATTCAAAGAATCTGAGTTTCATTTGCAGATTGGGAGCGACGCATGGGACCCCTCCGAGTCCTTTTCAAAGACGCTAGCAAACAAATCATACGGCAATCTCAAGTTTCAGAAAGAGCCTAATTCTTCTGTTCTAGATGTTTTCCTTCTGAGGGAAGAGACAAATGGGAAACAGCCACCTCTCGTTGTCTTAAAAGAACTGATAGAACGGCAAGTGGAAGAACTTTTGTTCGCGAAAATATTGCCTGATGTTTTTGTTGCAAGTGCAGAAAGAACAGGGGTCGCTATTTTCAGGAAAGACCTGGACTTCGCTCGCAACAGAATGCTCGATCAATTGGGAGAGAAGCAAGATATTGACCCTTTTGAATTCTTGAACAGAGTGTATACTTCTTATGCATTGCCTGTAAGAGATAATGTGGACTTTGATCGCAATCTTGAGGATTTGTTTAAGCAAGACAGCTACCTTGAAAAGGACCACCCGGATATTCTCAAGAAGTTCTCAGATATCATTGGGGGCACGTATAAAGTGGTCAAAGGGAGCATTTATTTCTCGCTGAAACAAGGCGGAAAGAGATTGCTGATGAACGAAAGTTCGAGTGCTGTGCGTTCCTTGCTGGATGTGGGCTTTTATTTGAGACATTGCGCCGAAAAAGGCGACTTGCTCATAATAGACGAACCGGAGCTTAATCTGCATCCGGAGAATCAGTGTCGATTAGCCAGACTATTTGCCTGCCTTGTCAACGTAGGACTCAAAGTTTTTATAACGACACACAGCGATTACATTGTGAAGGAATTGAATACGCTGGTCATGCTTAGCAATAAACAGAGGCATACGGGAGAAATCATGGCGGAATATGGCTATCAAGCAAATGAACTACTTGATGCGGATAGGCTAAGAGTTTTTATAGCAGACAGGAAGCCGATCTTGCTTGAAGGCAAGACCCGCAAAACGAGAATTGACACATTTGTCCCTGCCGAAATAGACCATGAGTTGGGCATAAAGCTTAGCAGTTTTGATGAGGTCATCAATCGGATGAATAAACTCCAAGATGAGATTATATGGGGGGGGAGCTAAGTAATGCCGTTAGAAATAATCTCGGCCATTGTTGAGCAATGCTCAATTTCGACCACGACGAACCCCTCGATTAAGTTAGTCGAGGCGAAGAACAAGAGTAAGCCGAATACGTTAAGCCAGGTTACTATTGAAAAAGCACATGACTCAGTGTGGTTCTCTGTGGATCGCAAGAAAAAATGGAGCTCCTACCTAGCTGACGCACAGGGTATCCAGAAACGTTGTGACTATGTGATAATAAATGCGGTGGACGGAACAACCACAATACTTTTTGTCGAATTGAAGTCCGCAAACATCGAAAAAGATGAGTTGTACGAGAAGTTCAGAGCTAAGGAATGCTTTATAGATTACTGCGATAGTATTGCGAGGAAGTTCTTTGGTCGGTCAATCACAAAAGGCTGCAAGAAAAGGTTTGTGGTTTTCTATTTGGCTCCCAGTATTGCAAAGACCCCCACCCGCCCAATAACGTCTAACTATGACAGACCGAACAATCCGAGATATTTCCCGAATCCCAACCGGCCTAAACTAAAGCAATTAATCTGAATTCCGGTTTCCAAACACTCTTTTGAACCGCCCGCCAACTGGAAAGTACACGCTAACAAACACTTATTTCCTCATTTTCGGTATGTCCGGCTCGATGTGCACGACGATATTTATGGGGCGGGTTATCTGTTCGTCCAGGGTATCTTCCAGACGCTCGGATATTTCGTGAGCCGCGGCGACGTTCAAATCCGGGTCAACGAGGATGTGCAGGTCGAGGAAGACTTCTCTGCCGACCGTGCGGGTGCGAAGCTGATGCCACTGGCAAATCGACGAGTCGGAATTTATTACATCCTTTATACGCTCAATCGTATCCGCGTCGATGGCGCCCTCGGTCAGTTCACGCAGAGAATCGCCGATTATCCTACAGCCCACCCAGATAATCATCAGGCCGACTGCTATTGCTGCGACCTGATCGCCGTGCGTGAAACTGAATTCCAGCGCTATGAACCCAATCAGGACCGCTATCGAGCTCAGAGCGTCGCTGCGATGATGCCAGGCGTTGGCGTAAAGTGCGGTACTTTGAGATTGGACGGCGACTTTTTTCGTGACTCTGTAGAGCCATTCTTTCGCTGCAATTGAGACAGCCGCAGCTATGCCCACAA
>JACNGQ010000440.1 GCA_014384025.1 Planctomycetota bacterium
CCAGCAGACTTACTGGCAAGACGCGAGAGACGTTATTTGAGTATAGTCCTCTGGTACAGAAACTTTGTGTTGTGATGTCACCGCCGACAGTTGTTGACCATACGGCGGACCACGAACGGCTCTATGCTGCGATACGCAAGCAGGTTGATGTGCCAATAATGCAAACCGGCTTTCGGGTTCTGCAAAAACTTTCTAAAGTGCTCCGCGAGGATAACTACAAAGCTGCAGTAACAATCGGCCAGCGTGGTGGAACTGCCGAAGTTATAGAAGTTGAGCCAGGGAGACGATGTAAAACCAACTATGCCGTGGCTGTCGACGTTGGTACAACCACAGTTGTAGCCCATCTCATTGACTTGACGACCGGCAAAACCATTGATACAGAAGCCACATATAACAGCCAGATGAACTTCGGGGAGGACTATATACGCAGAATTATTTATGCCGAACAAACAAACTCCTTTGATCAGCTTCAGGATCGCTTAGTACACGATGTGAATGACCTTATTATGACAATGGCGGTTAGACAGAGGATCGATTTGCAGGATATTACAGCGGCGACATGTGCGGGCAATACTGCAATGATCCACTTTCTGCTGAATTTAGACCCGACACGAATACGCAGAGAACCTTATGTTGCCTCAGCGGCTTTCGTACCGCCGATCCGCGCCGCTGAAGCAGGCATACAGATTAACAAACGGGGGCTTCTGTACTGTCTGCCCGCTGTCGCGGCATACATCGGTAGCGACATAGTGGCCGGTGTGCTGACAACAGGAATTTACACAAAAGAGAAGCTCTCTATTTTTGTCGATATCGGCACAAACGGAGAAATAGTCCTTGGCAATAAGGACTGGTTGATTTGCGCGTCAAGCTCGGCTGGGCCGGCTTTCGAAGGAAGCGGTATCAAGTGTGGTATGCGAGCAGGGTCAGGTGCCATAGAGAGCCTGAATATCATCAATGGAGTCGAAATCCAGTTCAAGACTATTGGCGGCAGCCATCCGATAGGGATCTGCGGTTCGGGTCTACTGGATACGTTATCGGAGCTATTTGTAAACGCTATCATCGACCGTACCGGACGCCTCAAAGCTGCCGACGATCCGAGGCTTACCGAAGGAAAGGACGGTCTGCAGTTTCAGTTGGTCGAGCCCCAAAACGGCCACCATGAAATTGCAATAACACAGGCTGACATAAATAATCTGATTCGGTCAAAGGCAGGCGTATTCGCCGCTATCAGGATACTTATGAATTCGACACAAACGAAACTGGACGACATCGACACTATTTACATAGCCGGCGGGTTCGGCAACTTTCTAAATGTCCAAAGGGCCGTAACCATTGGAATGCTGCTCGATGTGCCGCCGGCCAGGCTGCAATTTGTGGGCAATACCTCAATCGCGGGAGCGAAAACCTCCCTGTGCAGCCAAAAGGCCCTTGAAACGGCTGAGCGAATCGCAGAGAGCATGACATATTTCGATTTGATGGGAAATCCAGACTATATGGACGAATTTATCAAAGCAAAATTTCTGCCACATACGGATTTGTCACTATTTCCATCAGCAATAGAGCTTAGACCTCAAGCGTGATGCTAAACCTTAAGCACATAATGTAGCCTCACTATTTTCGGAGGGTCTTAAATACAACTTCCAGAAATTGGAGAGAACTTTACTACCTTACAAAACCGCGTTAGTTCGGAGCAACCAAAGACGGCAATGGCACCCAAAGCTCATCTGTACGCTTAGAACAGGAAGACCTATATTTGGAAAGTGATGAGATGCAAAACGTGGGCATAACAAATGAAATACCCGGTTGTTAATGGTACGCCTTTGAATAAGACACTTGGATATGGGCCATGAAAAGAGCTAATTCTAATCTGTCAAAGCGAGTTGAGGCCAGAGTTGCTATTGCTAATAACCCGATGGAATGGTGGGAAAGAGACAGTGGACTAAAGTTACTGAAAGAAATTGGACTTAAATATGGCCAAAGAGTTTTAGATTTTGGTTGTAGAGTAGGCCATTATACTATTCCAGCAGCTGAGGTTGTCGGAAACGATGGAATTGTTTATGCTGTGGACAAAGAACAACAAGCACTAAATGAACTGGAACAAAAAGCATCTCACCTGAACTTGAAAAATATAAGAACAATAAACACTTCAGGCCAGATACAAATAGACTTAGAAAACGACTCTATTGATACAGTTTTATTCTATGACGTTCTTCATTATCACGAAAAAAAAGAAAGAGAAAAGCTGTACGTCGAAGCTTATCGTGTTTTGAAACAAGATGGCCTGTTTTCCGTTTATCCCAAGCATACTCTGGAAGATGACCCCATACAGGAATTCAGAAGATTGAGCGTAAGTGACGTTAAACAGGAAATCGAAGATTCGAATTTTGTCTTTGAGAAAAAACATTGCGGGCTTATAAGCCATGATGACGGGCTTAATCAAGGTTGTATCTTGAATTTCAGGAAAAGTCAGGGAGAAGAATGAAAGAAATCGATATTACCAAAGCAATTTATGAAGAATACGGCAGAAAGTTATTAGGGCATCTTGAAAATGACGTCGTCGTGGTTGGTACGGGCCCTGCCGGCTTAACTGTTGGCTATTATTTGGCCAAATCGGGGATGAAGACCGCCATACTTGAAAAAAGACTCTCAATAGGCGGAGGAATCTGGGGAGGAGCTGCAGGCTGGAATGTCATTACCGTTGAAGACAAAGGCATTTTAGATGAAATAGGTGTGGCTGCGCAGAAAAAAGGCGATTTATACGTAGCAGATGCTGTAGAGCTTGCCACAGCTCTGGGTTATAAAGCGAAAAAAGCGGGAGCAGAAATATTCACTCTTATAGAAGTTGAAGATATTATTTTACAAGAAGATCGTGTTAAGGGGGTAGTAGTTAACAGTACAAGTATAAGAGCATCAGGGTTATTGGTGGATCCCTTTTGTATCGCCGGAAAATATGTAATCGACGCCACCGGTCATCAGGCAGAATTGGTTAATATGATAAGAAGAAAAAAACCGGATTTTCATCCTGGTCAATTACAGGAAGGTTTTATGGATGTAGAAAGGGCTGAGACCGGGTTGGTAGAAAAAGCGGGCGAAATTTCCCA
>JACNGQ010000428.1 GCA_014384025.1 Planctomycetota bacterium
TCTCCCAGTAATGCATCCCTGAACAGCCAAGCTTTTCATCTTTATCTCCAACAATATCTTTTTTGATTAAATCTAAAATTTCTTTGAGAGCAGATTTGTCAAAATACAGATGCTGAAGAGCCATAAGAATGGGAACAAGTTCGTGCCGGCAAAAGATATCGAAATTTATATTTGACATCGGAACAGTACCGAAGGTAATTTGCGGTTCAAAGTCTTTTCTCATAGTTTTCTCCTGCGAAGATTTTGACGAAAATGGTGAGCTAACGAATAAAACAACATGTAACATACTGTTTTTTTAACAAATTCCTATAACATATATAAAATATCTTCCTATTACAACAAAATGCCGTTGGATGTCAAAAGATATAACTATCTGAGTCACTTACGAACATTGGTTTTGGCTGTCCAAGTATGAACCTTCTGCCTATAGCCTGGTTCATAGGTCTTTTCCCTAGTTTCTCCCGTTTGTGAGCGTGAAAAAAGATGTTTTTGCCCTTGAAATGTCCATGTATGTATATTATTATGGAGTACATACTTCATACTTGGACACGGGGGCTCTCGATGAACAAGATCTCAGAGGATGCTAAGGTTCTTAAGGTCTTTTACCGAAGAAAAGTGATCACCGTTGATACTCTCTCTTCACTGTTGGATAGTTCTGTAAAGACTGCCAGGAGACGGTTGAAGCTATGGGAAGCATATACGAGCTATAACGAAAACGGGCGTTATTACACCCTACCGGACATACCGGAATTCGATGCAAACGGATTGTGGTCCTACCGGTCAATTCGCTTCTCAAAATATGGCAACCTCAAACAGACAGCGATTCAGCTGATCCGGCTGTCAAAGGCGGGGGTTGATGCTGCCGAGATGGCTGAACTACTTGCGATCCCTGTTCGATCGTTTCTTTCAGCTTTTCAGGAACACTCTGGCATAAGAAGAGAGAAGCTGCAGGGGCGGTTTGTACACTTTTCCGCCGTTGACCTGGAATACAATCGGCAAAGGGACCATAGAGTCAGCATGACAAGAATCACTCAACTTCCAAGGGATACTGAAGCTATCCTGATTCTTGTAGAGATGATCAAAAATCCGCGTCTGAATGCTGAGGCCTTGTCTTTGAAGTTGACAGAGAAGAATTGCGCCGTTCCGGCCAGAAGCATCAGCAACCTGCTTGCATACCATGGGCTGACAGTAAAAAAAACGCCACAAGTGGCTTCTTGAATTGTCTTTGCTATTACCGGGAAAAAGTCTACGGCAAGGTTGCTCGCTTAACCTCGTTTGATACCCCACCCACATTTGATTTCCCGGCTGAAGACGAGTTCTGTTTGAAGGACAGAAGCCGCCTGGGTATCCTAAAGACCGATGCTCGTATGAAGAAGACGGTCCAGATCGGCCTCTTCAAAACACGTGAGACTATCAAGGTGTGCCCAGAATGCGGCACGCAATACCGTTCAAGAGAGCTTGCCGGCATCGTCCCGCCCTCATGCAATTTCGGTTACGACGTTCTTGTCTACGTGGGCAAAGCTCTGTTCTTGGAGCATCTGGCCGACCAAACGATCATTGAGCGATTGGCAGAAAAGAACGTAGAGATCAGCCCTTCGGAAGTCGGATATCTCGGAAACAAGTTCATAATATATCTCGCGGTTTCACACCGCCAGAGTGCTGCCCGGATAAAGGGGCACATGACCTCAAAAGGTGGCTACATTCTTCACCTGGACGCAACCTATGAAGACAAGAGCCCTTTGTTGATGACCGGCCTGGACTCAATCATGAAGATCGTCCTAGGAAACTGCAAACTGGGTAGTGAGAAGTCTGATGATATTGTTCCATTTCTTGAGGATATCAAAGATCTATTCGGTGAGCCCCTTGCCATGGTTCACGACATGTCCAAAGGCATTATAAAAGCCGTTGGTATAGTTTTTCCAGACAGCTTGGATTTCATCTGCCAGTTCCATTTTCTGCGAGATATAGGCAAGGATCTGCTTGAAGCCGAGTATGACAATATCCGAAAGAGGTTATCAAAACACGGGATCACTGCAAAACTGAATTACCGTTTGCGGAAGTTGAAGCAGAAAATAGATGAAGACATCGGCCTGATTGAGATGATCAACATGGATGAATCGATCTGTAGCGATGATCTGTTACGCAAAATGCCTGTCATCGGTGCTTATAGCCTGCTAATCTGGGCATTCGAGGGCAAGAAGCACGGAAACGGGTACGGCTTCCCCTTTGACCGGCCCCACCTTGAGTTCGCCAAGAGATTGAGGCAAATCCATACAGACCTTGACGAACTCAGAAAGATCAGACTCGCCAAAGATTACAGATGCAACAGGCCGCTTCATAAAACGTTTTTCGATCTGTCGGCTGTCATGAATGACAAGCCTTTGTGGAAGAGTGTCGATAGTATTGGAACGGAGATAGAGATTTTTGATAAACTACGAGATGCTATGAGAATCGCACCGAAGACAAACAACAAGGGTCTCAATAGTGAAGGTTCATCAGTGCCCATCGGGAATATCAAGCAGAAGGTAGATGACTTCAGAAGAGAGATCCTGAGCGCTAAAGAATACTCACAGAATGAGCTGCATCAGAAGATGATTGCGCAGATTAGCAAATATCGGGATAAACTCTTTGCAGAACCGATAAGAGTGGAAACAGCGGATGGAGTAAAGTACATTCAGCCGCAGAGAACCAACAATTATTCTGAAAGAGATTTCAGAGATTTGAAACGAGGGTACCGAAAGAAGACCGGAAATGGTTCTCTGGGGAAGAAGCTATGCACGATGCTGGCAGACACACCACTGGTAAAGAACTTGAAAAATCCTGAATACATGAGCATACTACTTGACGGAAAATCGAGCTTGGAAGAGCTATTTGCTGACATCGACGCACGCGAGGTCCGCAGGCTCCTAAAAAGATCACAAGGAAATCCTGAGAAGGTGCCAGCGAAATTAAGGAAGCTGACCAGAGAACCCGATTTCCCGAAGAAGCTGAAGGACTATTACCTTGATCTAAAATCCAACGGCATTTTGTGCTAATAGTAAACAGCCGTACGATTATCACATAGAAATTCCATCGATAAAACGATAGATGCGA
>JACNGQ010000344.1 GCA_014384025.1 Planctomycetota bacterium
CAATTCAAGTCCAAACTTCGCAAATCGCTCTCGCATCGCTTGCTCTATGTACCGGGCATCATCAGCATACTATGTCATGCAGATAAAATCATCCGCATATCTCACCAGATGACAAACTCCTCGAACCTTAGGTTTGATTTTCTTCTCGAACCAAAGGTCCAGCACATAGTGCAGGAATATATTGGAAATTATGGGGCTGAAATTACTGCCCTGAGGTGTTCCTTCTGTAGTTAAGACAAACTCGCCCGCATCAATATAACCAGCCTCAAGAAACCTTCTGATAATCAGAAGGAAGCTCGGGTCTTTGATGCGGACTTGCAGACACCTAACCATCCAATCATGCGGGACGTTATCAAAGAAACGCTTGATATCCGCCTCAATTACATAGTTGATGGGGCATCGCATCATCGTCTTATCCACCACGTTCAACGCCTGATGGCAGCTACGATTCGGCCTAAAACCATATGAACAACCCAGAAAATCCTGCTCGTAGATTGCCTCTAAAATCCGGGCCACTCCCTTTTGCACTATTTTGTCTTCAAGTGCAGGCAGGCCGAGCGGGCGCTTCGAATGCTCATTCTTCGGAATGTACACCCGGCGTGACGGCTGCGGTTTATACCGCTTGGCCTTTAGACGGGCTACCAAATCGCTGATGTTCTCATCCAGTCTTTCTCCATATTCCTTCCAACTTACACCGTCAATGCCACTGGCTCGGTCTCTGCCGAGGCTAAAGTAGCATTCCTTCAGGAATCCCTCGTTCAGTAAATGAGCTAAGCTCGTGAACTGAAACTTAGGTTCCTTCCGAGCCCGTTGAGATATGATGGCCAATTTTGCTGGCGTTATGTTATCCATTTCAGTGTATGGCATAAGCCTACTCATCCCTCTACGCTTTACTGCCGTTCCCTTCAAGTGAGCATGGTCTCTCAGTTGGCATTACCCCACCTACTCCTTTACTATGAACCGGTCCGACTGCCACATCGTCATACTTCCTTCTTCGCCTCTTCGGCTCGTTGGAAGCTTCACTATCGGGAACGATATGGCTATCCCAAGTTCCGCTGTGAATCTTCGAATGACCCGCCATGGACTCCGACCCCGGCACGTCGCTGACACACTCGCCGTTATCGCGTGCAGCGCTACTGGCTTCCAAATGGTGTAATCCTTGGCCCAATGCGATTAGACATATTTCGGGGCTCAATACCTTCACTTGCGTTATGGCTGACCATTCACCTTTCCTTAAGCCTTGCATATCTCGTTACCTCAATATACATTAAGTTCCGTTCTGGCCTGGTGGCTAACCTTTGACCAGGCTGGATTGTCCAGCTGACTCACAACAGCTTTACTTGGCGCACTCACCAAAATGTCACTACAAATGCCAAATTTGACGATTGATGGAAGGGCCAAATCCCGAATATTTGATTATAAAACAAAGAATTTTTTTTTCGAATTAAGTAGTGCGACCAGCTAAGGCTGGCGTGTTCAGAAGGAGTCAGTCTTTCCGGCACGATAAGCCACATAAACCTTGGTGTGAAGCATATAGGTAAGCGTAATGTGGGAAAACCACATGCTGCGTTTGACGAGGCGGGAACTGGAAACGTGACATGGTCGAGATGTTGTGACACTCGCAAACGAAAGGGCGAGTAAACTGTGAACACAAAATTCGACCTACACTAACGCGCCAGTCCTCGACCCTACGATGGATGAGCATTAAATCAGATATTTTTGTTGCCGATCACAATATTTGTACAACTGACAATTCAAAATATAGCATTCATATACCAAATATACAGAGGCAATTGTTTAGCAATTTCCATCCAGACTGCGAGGGAGGACGAACTGAATTCTCTAACAAGTCATCCGAGAAACAATCAAAATAAACTCGTATTTCAAAAAACCGGAGGGTATAATATAACTGTAAAACTGAATGTGTTTAGTGTTTGGAATTGATTCAGATTTTACTCTCCAAAGACTATACATACCTATAGACAGAACTGACATGAAAATGCCGGTGAATTACCGCGTAAGCGACATTTAAAGAATTGAGGGACGAAAAAAATGGATCGGAGAGAATTCTTAGAAACAATAGCTACGGCAGTTGTCACAGGAACAATCTGCACACGCCCAATCTCAGGAGCTGAATCTGACAAGTCAAAAAAATCAAATGAAGCAGTCATCCCAAAACGTGCTTTGGGCAAAACCGGCGTGGGCGTGAGCATTCTCGCTCTGGGTGGGGTTATCGGCATGCAGCTACCGCCTTCTAAGGTTCACGATCCTGCTGCTATCGCCGAGGAGGCGCTCAATCTGGGTATCAATTATTTCGACACTGCGCCGAGCTACAATAACGGGCAATCAGAGACCAACTACGGCCAGGTGCTTGCACGCCGCCGGAAAGAAGTCTTTCTGGCATGCAAGACGGGTGACCGCTCATATGACGGTACTATGCAGAGCGTCGAGCAGAGCTTAAAACGATTGCGTACTGACCATCTTGACCTTTTGCAGATTCACGGGGTGTCTTCCGGTGAAGATCTGCCTGCGTGGGGCAAGTCAAGCGGTGTTTTCACCGCGCTGCGGAAGCTTCGCGAGCAGAGAGTGACTCGATTCATTGGGATCACAGGCCATGACAGCGCAGAGATGCTGTGTCGCGCAATCGAGATGTATGAATTCGACACATTGCTTACTACGTTGAATCCAATCAGCCGTCGCCGTCCCTTCCGTGAGGATTTGCTACACATGGCGAATGAGAAGCGGATGGGCGTGATTGCCATGAAAGTCATGGGTGGGGGTAATGGCTGCCTGGTCGTCGGCAATCCGTATAAGAAGGTACTACGTACATACCATGATGAAACTGCTCATCAAGTAGAAGCCCAATCACTGATTCGTTATACGATAGGCCTCCCAATTTCTACCGCAGTGATAGGTGTGGCAAACATTGAACAATTGAAAACGAATGTTAGATGCGCTAAACAAAATAAACCGATGGATGTCAGGGAACAAAAGGAATTGGAAAAGATTATGGGCTAAAAACTACAAAAAGTATTTAGGCCTTAATGGCAATACATGTCCTCATTAGGATATAATATGAACAGGAAACACGCCAAAAACACAAAACGAACGAATTCGAACCTCCTTACTCGCGGTGACTTTTTGTCCCAAGCCGGTGGTGCGCTGCTCGCTACTGCGGTGTTAACAGTAGATTGCCTGGGCGGACAATCCACCATAGCTCATCGGCATCGATGGAAAGGCCGAAGCAGCTCAAGCGTAAAACGATGGGATGTAATTACTATCGGTAACCTCTCACGGAACCGCTATTGTGGTGAAAGTGATACCAGGGGCGTGCGGGGTGCCATCTGTACGTGTACATTGATCACCGGCGAAGGTTTCCGTATACTTGTTGATCTTTCTTTGGCTGATGCAGCTGACCGCGGATTTTATCAGCTGGAAACTGCTGTGTAAGCACATTAACGTTAAATCCATCCATGAGGTGCATCAAGAGATTCCAGACTTTTAGTATGTTTGATAATATCATGTAAATTGGCTATATGTTGGATTATGGAATCTTAAACAAAACTAAATAAAGGAGCAATGGATGAAAATATTATCAAATAAAATAGTAAGATTTATCAGTTTAATCTATCTACATTCTTTTTTAATCACAAATCTTGTATTTTCTCAAGTGAATGTTACTTATGATACGAGCTCTACTTTGCTCAGAATCTCAGTGTCGAAATTGGAAAAAGTTCTGATAGATGTCAAGAGTCATGATATTCAGCATCCCGCAGAAGAAGGGATTTTTGTTCTATCCACGAGAACAAAAACGAGCAACAAAGATTTTCTGAGATTAGTCGAACGTAATATCAAAGGAGTTCAAAAAGAGGGATTCCGAATCCAACCGGCGAAGAAGAACAAGATTTTTATTATAGCGACAGATGAAACCGGTTGTGCGTATGGTATGCAGGAGATTGCTGAGCAGTTGCGTGACGAGCCCAAATTGAGTGCCATTAAAGAAAAGATAGTCAATCCGGCCTTTGGATTTCGGGCCATCAAATTCAATCTTCCCTGGTCACCGTACCGGCCGGGACCGGCGACCGATCTGCACTGGGAAACATGCCGTGATTTGAGATTTTGGGAATCATTTTTAAATATGATGGTGGAAAACCGATTCAACGTTCTTTCACTCTGGAACACTCATCCGTTCCCTTATATGATTAGGGCTCATAACTATCCGCGAGCGACCCACTTAAATGACGAGGAACTTGCCGACTGGCGACATTTCTGGAAGGAATTGTTCCGTATGGCTAAAGATCGTGGTTTGGAGACTTACCTTGTGAACTGGAACATAGTCGTCTCCCCTGAATTTGCCGAAGCTTATGGTGCTGATGTTCACAACGATCGATCGGAACCGGTAAGAAAATACACGCGTGAGTCTGTGACGCAGTTGATTAATGAATATGAAGACCTGACCGGGTTAGGGGTCACGCTGGCCGACTGGATGGGTAACTGGGGCCAGAAGGGTAAAATGACACCCGCTGAACGGGAAGACTGGATTGAGGAAACTTTTGTTGCTGGAATGAAAGCAGCAAATCGTCCTGTCAAATTTATTCATCGTGCTGTCCTAGCTGGTGATCCGATGGAAATGCGACGTGTAATTGACAACGCGGATTTGCCGGAACAAACAATCGTCGAGGTTAAATTCAACTGGTCTCACGGGCACTCTACTCCCAAGCTCTCTCTCACACATTCTAACGATTCAGGTACTATTATGCGTGGTTTCTGGGATCCCAAACCCAGCAACTACTTCATCGCCTGGATGATTCGAAATGAAGATTTCTTCGTATTGCGGTGGGGCGATCCTGAATTCATTCGTCAACACATTGCCAGAAATCACCATGAATATGTTGACGGTTATTTTGTTGGCTCGGAAGGTTACATACCGGCAAAGGATTATTCTCATACCCTTCATCCACATAAAACCTGGAATTTTGCGTTTGAGAAACAGTGGTTATTTTACCATCTATGGGGACGACTTACCTATAATCCGCAACTGCCCGATCGTTTCTTCGAATCCGGCTTTGAGCAAAAATATGGTCCCGGGATTGGCAAGGACATGTTACGGGCCACGTCCCTTGCTTCCTCTGTACCTTTGAATATCGCGTCTTTTTACAAAGGTACCTGGGATTTCACCCTCTACTGCGAAGGTTTCCTCGCGACGTGGCAGGCTGGTTATGATGATCAGGTCTCTCCATTTATTTCTGTTGATGAACTGATTCGCCATAAAACTCTCGACCAGAGTTATATTTGTATTGAAGATTTCGTCCAATCCCGGCAAGCAAACGAAGCGATCGCAGATGACAAAATAACTCCTCTAAAACTCGCAGACACAGTGGAGCAAAACTGCTTTGAAGCACTCAGATTAGTAAAAGGTTTGCGAAAGAAAACCGAAAAGCGTGACAATGCTTTTATTTCAGAGTTAGATGATATTGCCACATGGGCCAACCTGGGCCTCTATTTTGCTGATAAGCTTCGCGGTGGTGTTGCTCTGGCAACCTTCCGCCAATCCAAACAATCCAATGAAAAGGAAAAAGCTATCAACTACCTGAAGAAGTGTGTTGGTCATTGGCAGGAAGTTGTTCGCCTGACGGATAACCGATATGTCACGATGCCGTATGTGAGCATGGGGCACCATCAGCCCCGTTGGCCCGAGTTCACCGGTTTTCACTGGAAACATTTTTTAAAAGATGTAAAACAGGACGTAGAAATTGCCAGGACGACGAAGTGAATTGAGATTGACAAATTGAATTGAGAGAAGATAGATAACTTCGTATTGAGTTGTACAATGCAAGAATCTCTCGAAAAGTCATCTCTTTCAGGAACTGGAAAACACCGCTATTTTCCGTTGACATTATGTCTCCACGAATGTCAATTTTTGTGATTGATGGAAGGGTTAAACCTCAAATGTTTGCAAAAAAAACAAAGATTTTTTTATTTTTATGGGATTAAGTAAACGGATGAAATGAAATGTATCAACCGACATTTCCCATATGACCTCCGCCAGTTGCATCGCCGGCGCGGCAAAGGCCGTGTTGAGACTGCAGAGAAGTATCGTGAGAAAACGAAGCTGCGTGTATATAAGACTAATCCTGGGCTTTGAGTCGAGAGTAAGTACTACCTCTTGTCAAGCCGCTGCGCGAAGAGCCAGTCCCAGACATTCGCCGTCCTGTCACACCTCTCGCTGCTATATTGGGTGACGTAGCCTTTCTCAGGCTCGTCGCCCTCATAGGAGAAAGCATATCGCGAAGCGTTGTGTTTAATAATATCTTTTTCATTTTTTGCTTACTTAAAATAGATTTAAGCTGCATTTCTCATTTACGCGGTTAAAAACCATACGCCTCTCCATACGATACCAATAATCTTACCAAATTCATCTTGAACAATCGAGTATTCGCTCTTTCAACGCCACGTTGTTGAAAAATTACAGGAATACATGGATTTTATGATTTGCCTTCCTTGATCCACTGCTCAGATGAGAGCCTGGGGGGTCAGCCCTGGACATAATACTTAACGAGGATCATTGGCATCAGAAAAATAAGGAAATAGGAGTCGGGATTTAATTCCTGCATTTCATCAGAGGGTAATCTTTTGCTTCGGGACGAATCCGCTGTTTTTCTTTCCCCAGGGGAGAAATCAAATGTATAATAAATTCAGGGTACCGCCTGAATTCGTCTTGTTATCTTTGCGCATAAGGAGAAGATAGTGAAGTTAATTGATATAGAAGGGAAAATATTCTCTAAAATAATTTGCGGCTCGAATCCATTTTATGGTCATTCACACTTTAGCGAGGCCAGGAATAAAGAATATCTTGCTCGTTTTGATGATGAATACATTATGCAAACGATTAGAGTTTGTCTTTCAAAAGGAATTAACACGGTTGAATCCTGTGCAAATGAGCGGATATGGAAAATTGTCTCATCACTTCAATCGGATACAGAAATACAATATATCGGGACAACTCGTATAGATGAGACTTCCGGTTTGAAAACACATCAAAAGAAATTGCAATTTTTACTTGATATTAAAGCTGATGCGTGTGTTATTCATTCCCAATTTGCCGATAGACCACCACAAGCTGGTGAGATAAAGGGATTGAAGCCGCTTATAGATCGAATTCATGAGCATAATTTGATAGCAGGAATATCAACCCATAAAGTATCCACAGTTGAACTATGCGAAAAGATGAATTATGGAATTGATTTTTATCTTTTTCCATTAAACCCGGCCGGATTTGTATATCCCGGATATGATGGAAAAGAAACCGTAGGGGATAGAATTCAACTTATTCAGAGCATTGCGAAACCTTTTATAATTATGAAAGCATTGGCATCGGGACGCATTCCTCCCTGTGAAGGTATTCCATTTGTATTGGAAAATATTAAAGAAAACGACCTTATTGCATTAGGTTTCGGTTCCGCTGATGAAGTCGAAGAAACATTGGACATCGTTGAAAAACATCTTTAGAGAATGCTCCCTTTATTTTTTAGCGAAATACCAGACTAAGGCAAGGACTTTGTGCATGTGAACGCATTCACAAAGCATATTATAAATAATGTTTTTTTCTTAGAAGCAGTATGATCATATGACTTTTTTGTAAGGGAATTGGAGAGGCGGAGAATATGGGGCCTGGATAATTGGAGAAGCGGAGAATTTCCATCCACTTTGCTTCCCCCTCCGCCGTTGGCTACGGAGGACAGACCCTTCGGCAAGCTTCCTTCGGCCAGCTCAGGACAGGCTCTTTTAAATGATTAATGATAATTGATGATTGATTATTTCCTGGATCCCTGCTCCTTCTACTTCGCTCAGTGACTGCCAGCCGTCCGTATCCAAACCAACTACAAAAACCGTAATAAAAATGAGAATTTTATTCTTATCGAGCCTTGCTAATGACGGTGCTCATCGATCTGAGCCTTGTTTAGAGCGAGTTTTCGGGTAGCTTTATAGTAGGGATTAGGTGTGGTGTTTGATTCTTTTGGCAGGCTTGAACATATTGAACTGCTTCGCTATAATACTATAGAGTCACATAACTCCTGGTGCGAACAGAAGTGTGCTTGATAGTCCGGATTGAAAAAATGAAAGCTGTTAAAAAATTATTACGGGAGTGGAGTGCCCTTCTCTACATTCGCTGGTTCGTCATTTCAGTTTGCTTCTTTCAGATGCAAACCTCTCAAGTCCGTGCATCACGCCTTTGATGATCGGAACACCGAACCGGTACGTAGAATTGCTCCACTCTCACCTTTTGAAAGGTAGGCAGTACAATGAAAAAGAATAACAGTTGTTAAACAGGGGTTCGTGTTAGTTCATCCAAGAGGACAATATTCTCGTTTGTTTTTCGTGGTGGGATATATGGGATTAGGTGTGGTGTCTTCTTGCGTCTCTGTTTCTTCTTTATTGATTGCAAGCCTTTACTATTTTGTCCCACTTATCCTTGGATTCTTCGACATCGGTCAACAAAACGTTATCAACACCATTTTGTGATAGACGGTAATGATATTCCCATGACAAGCGTTGCTTTTCTGTGACATCACCTCGCTTGACATGATATGCTCGGTTGCGTCTGGCTTGTATGATGGAGAGTTCTTTATGAGACAAAATGAAGAACCTTTCTGTGAAATTGCTTTCAGGGCCAACTTTGATCTGAAAAAGAACCCAAAAGTCCGGGTGCTCATATTCCGGGGTCTTGTACTTGTTGTATAAGCTGGTCACGAAGTTCTTTTGTTGTGAAGTCTTGACTTCAATGACCGCTGCCTTGCGATTAGAACCGTATGCTATTACATCGGCCGATTTGGCGTGTCCAAAAGTTACAGTGGCGTTGATACCCCTCTTAAGGAGTCCACTGGCTACGCGGTATTCTCCAGCTAAAAATAAATGATACTTGTCGATTTTTGTCTTCTTCATATTTCTGTCCTTGATTAGCTCTTTTTAATAAAACTTAGTAGGCACAAAACAGAGACGGCTCTCCGAATGAAATAAAAGCCAATTACAGTTTTCTATCTAATCTTCTGTAGCTGACGGCTTCGGCGATGTGTTCGGGGTGGATTTGTTCGGCGCCGGCGAGGTCGGCTATTGTGCGGGCTACTTTGCAGACCTTATCGTGGGCTCGGGCGCTTAGGCCGAACTCTATCATCGCCTGCTTGAGGATAAGCTCACCGGCCGAATCGAGAGTGCAGAATTTTTCGACCTGCTTGTGGCTCATTGCCGCGTTGGTCAAAATCTTTCCATCTCCAAAACGGTCTGTCTGAACGCCTCTTGCGGTGACGACATTGCGTCTCATCGCAGCCGAGTCGAGCCGGTTGGATTTGGAGCGCAGCTTCCTGAAACTTATGGCGGGGACATCGATATGAATATCAATCCTGTCCACCAGCGGGCCGGATACTTTTGACATATAGCGCGCAATTTTGCCCGGCGTACACTGACATCGCCTTGAATCGCTGCCGAAATAGCCGCAGGGACAGGGATTCATCGCGGCGATGAGCATGAACCGGGCGGGAAACCTGATGGTCTTTTTCGCGCGCGATACGATAACGAAACCATCCTCGAGCGGCTGGCGAATCATCTCAAGGACATGACGCGGAAATTCTACGAATTCATCCAGAAACAAAAGCCCGAAATGCGCCAACGACAATTCGCCCGGGCGGGGCATCGTTCCGCCGCCTATCAGGGCCGGGCCGCTCGCCGTGTGGTGCGGCATTCGCATCGGGCGGGTAGCCAGCAGGGACTTGTTTTTACCCAGCAGGCCGACCGAGGAATAGACACGGGTCGTCTCAAGAGATTCATCGAGGCTCAAAGGCGGCAAAATCGTCACCAGTCTCTGGGCCAGCATAGTTTTTCCCGCGCCGGGGGGACCAATCATCATAATGTTATGGCCACCTGCGGCGGCGATTGTCAGTGCGCGCTTGACGTTTTCCTGGCCTTTGACATCCGAAAAATCAACCTCGTAATTCGACGATACGTTAAAAAGCTCATCGATATCAACGGTGGTTGTCTCCAGCTCCAACTGGCCTGAAAGAAAACCCGCCGCCTGAGCAAGCGAGCCGACGCCGAAGACCTCAATATCGGCGACCACCGCGGCTTCCTGTGCATTTTCCAGAGGGACTATCATTTGGTTAAAGCCGTTCGATGCGGCGGTCATCGCCATGGACAATACGCCGTTGACCGGCCTTACCCTGCCATCGAGAGCCAACTCGCCGACGATAATAGTATTATTCAGAGCCGAAGTTACTACTGCCCCCTGACCGATGAGCATACCTAAAGCGATAGGTAAATCGAAGGCAGGCCCGGCCTTTTTCACATCGGCAGGAGCCAGATTTATTAACGATGCGGTTTTTGGATGGCTGTAGCCGCTGTTGATAATCGCGCTTCTGACCCGCTCGATACTTTCTTTGACCGCGGCATCCGGCAGGCCCACAATAATAGACTTCTCAAAGCCGCCCCGCGCAACGTCAACCTCGACCTCACAGATTATCCCTTCGATACCCTCAAGTGTAACGCTATGCAGTCTCGCCAGCATATTGTTTCCTCTATTTTTCAATTTTTGAAAAGGTAATTTTAAGAGGTATGCGGGATTGCTGCAAGATATTTTAAAACTTTTTGCCAAAACACCCAAGGCCGGTATTGCCTGAATATTAAAGCCGAAAAATCACTGATTAATCTCTCGCAGTGGGCACTTCCAGTCCGTGCCCATTCATCAGTTTGAAATCCCACATTATTTCTTTGGCATCGCCGTCGGCAATAATTTGACCCTTATCCATAAGGACGGCCCTGTCGGCGATTGCCGCTGCAAAATTCATATTACACGTCGCTATTATCAGCGTCTGGGTCAGGCAGCCAAGCAGCTTTATAAGATTATTGCGGTTTCTCGGGTCCAGACTGCCGTCAGGCTCGTCGAGAGTTATTATTTTGGGCGTCATTGAAAGTATGGTCGCTATCGCGGCGGCTCTTTTCTGGCCGGCGGAAAGATGATGGGGGGCTTTGTCGGCCATTCCGGCCAAACCTACTGTTTGCAGCGCATCGGCGACCCGTTTTTTTACCTGCTCGACTCCCAGCCCCATATTCAACGGCCCAAACGCCACATCATCGAACAACGTAGGCATAAACAACTGGTCGTCGGGATTTTCCAGGCAGGAGCCAAGGCAGGTGCGAATGTTTTTCAGGTTTTTCCTGTTGACTTCCAGGCCGTCAATAAACACTTTACCCGTTCCTTTTACAAAGCCCGCCATTGTAAGAAGCAACGTTGACTTGCCAGCGCCGTTCGGTCCTATCAGAACGACCTTTTGCCCGTGCTCGATGCTCAGCTTTATATCGCTTAGAGCCATCGTGCCGTCGGGGTAACCGTACGAAAAATTTTCTATCTCAATCGCTTTTGACATAAATGATTTTTACTGTAAAATCGGTTTTACAAAAATATACAGCACCAACATAAAAAATATAGATATAATGGCAAAGAGTAAATCGGCACGTCGAATCTGCAATTTCGAAATGCTGCGCCACCGACCGTCAAAACCTCGCCCCTGCATCGCGATGTTTATGTGTTCGGCCGTGTCAATACTGCGGATAAAAAGAGAGCCGACCATAGCGGACGCGGTTCTCAGCTCTCTTTTAAAACCAAGATTTCGCAACTTTCTTCCGGCCCTTGCCTGCAAGATATGATGTGCCCTGTCGATAAGAACGAATATGTACCGGTATAAAAAACCAAGCTGAATAACGAGCAGCTTCGGCACTCCCAACTTCTGAAGGCCGGCAAGTAAATCGTTAAATCGAGTTGTGGACACCAACCCTATCAGGGCCAACATTGTTACAACGAACTTTCCAAGAATGGCAAAGCATCGCATCCAGCCGATTGTGCCCCGCCAGAGGAACGGCCCAAAAGCAACGGTAAGAGGCGTTCTGTCATAAAGGGGACAGCTCAGAGCCAGCACCAGAACAAACGGACTGACCAAAAGTATTTGCTTAAAAACAAATCTCAGCGGAATGCCGCCCAAAACCAGAACAGCAAAGGGCCCGATGGCAAAACAGGCCAGGATACTCAGTGACGTACGCGGCAGGGAAATAACCACGGCAGTAAACACCAGCACAGCTATAAATTTCACTCTGCTGTCAAGCCGATGTATAACCGAATCCTGATAGGCAAATTTGTCAATATGTGCGTGGTGCATTTGATAAGTACATCCAAATTCACAAACCAAAACCCGCAGAGCCCCGGATACAGGCACTGCGGGCATTTAACCTTTATTAAGTTGTATTATAGCAAATTACGCTTTTGACGGCCGCCTTTTTCTCAAAATCGATGCGGCAAACCAGATGATCCCCATTGTAACCGCCGAGCCGACCACACCGGCGAAGCTGGTCCAACCGGCTGATAAGTCCGCCTCGTCCACGGCGACTTGCCCTAATTTCGATGTCCTGCCTGAATAATCCGGCAGCAGAGAATATTTTGACTGGAAATCATCTACCGCGGCGACTCTGGGGTCTTCATTCGATACGACGCTATCGAAATCGGGCTGGTCCGGCCTTTCTGCATAGCTCCACTCCAGACCATCCGGAAAATCAGAAGCCAGTAACGAAAGTCCCGCGCCGGCAATAATACTAAAAACCGCCAACGTTATCAAAACCGCCCCTCTGCTTAATCTGACCTTTCCGGGCAGACAATCTAAAACCACATCAGGCCTGACCTGCTGCAAGTACGCCAGCACTGCGACGGTAATAAGACCTTCGATAAATCCGACGAGGAAATGAACGCCAATCATTGTTATCAGAAAAGTCGAGAACGGCACGGCTAAAACGCCGGACAGCGCCGCCTGTATCGGAACAAGAATCGCGCCAGCCTCCAAAGCAAGCAAACAGGCCAGCATCGCTCCGATGTATGACTTCAAACTGCTGAATTGGCCGGCCGTAACAACCTTGTACAGAAAATAACCAAGGTAACATGGTACAAGTCCCATATTGATAATGTTACAGCCCAGAGCCAACAGCCCGCCATCCTGGAAAATAAGACACTGGATTATTACCACCGAAGATATAACTATCGTGCCCAAGTGCGGGCCTAAGATAATCGCCAACAACACAGCACCGACCATATGCCCGCTCGTCCCCGGCATCGCCGGAATCTGAAAATTTACCATCTGAGCTGCAAAGACAAACGCGCCAAGGATACCCATCAGGGCAAGTTTCTCTGTGGCGATAACCTGCCTGGCTTTCCTGCAAATAAAACCAATCGCGGCTGCTGCTATTGCCAACGTACCGGCGGCAACCGGAACCGAAAGCAGTTCATTAGCCATATGCATAACAATATCCTCCTGTTACCTTTCTGCTCCAATGGCAGCAAAAAACAGTAAAACCTTACTGTAGCGCATAAAAATAACAGATTTGTGCTACTGCGTCAAGAAAGTTATCAGTAAAAAACAAACATTTTTTAATACTCAGGCCGCTCGATTCGAAACAGGTCGGTCTCTTTCATGTTTATGCACTGGCGTGAGAGTTTTTCCAGCTCCTGTACCTGGCGTTTCTCAATGCGTCTGAGGTATTCGGATTTCGGCCTGAAAATCAAAACGGGGCCTGCGCCATCCTTGCGGCGGACGGCGACGTGAACAAGGTCGAGCAACATTACCTCGGCCAGGCGAATATCGAGCCGGCCGATACAGTTGCCTGTGCCGATGACCAGACCGTCGGCCATGCATGAATACGGAGTCTCCATAGGAATATAGCAAATGATATCGAGATCGTGCCTGCCCCACTTGACATCGAATTCACGCAATGCCGCCTGACCAATGCGCCAGCCCAATACGTTCCAGGGCCCGACATGGCCGTGCGTTCGTTTAATTTCACCCCACCAATCCTCGGGCGCCTGTCCCTGGTTCCAGGGATTCTCGCCGGCAGTAGAACGAACCGAGTCATCTGAATGATGGCCGGTAGTGACATGATCGTCCTGATTAGCCAAAACAGCGACAATCCCCAGACCGAAAATACCGAGTACAACAATACATAAGCAGATTCTTTTCATGATTCTACTCCTCAAATAGATTTCTATATATTCAAAACAATCGTGCTATTGCTCCTCAAACGAACCAATCTGCCGGCCTTTTTTCATACGCATCCGGACTATCACACCCGCACCGGTTTTGGGGTCATACCAGGTTTGCTTCGGCACAGGATATTTCAATTCTTTCATATTGTTCAGATCAAATTTTGGCCCCTCGCTGTAAATGACCCAGCTTACAGGTGATTCTTTCAAATTGTAATACGTATCCCCTTCTTCCTTTTCATTGTCTGGAAATCCATCCGGCACCCAGAGATATGACCCATCCTGCATAACGATGGTTCTATTATAAATCAGCTCCCCCACCGACCTGTACTTATAAGTATATCCCCGGTTAAACCTGTCTTCTATTCCGGCTGCCATAAAAGTATCGCCGGGCGGGGTCGGAAGATATCCACTTTCAACCAGCTCAACAGGAAGCTGATAGAAGTGGCCCCCGAGCATACAGTCCACGCGAGTCGGCGGATATTTATCGTCATTATCAAATGAATAAGCCTCCAGTGCCATACCTATCTCACGCAGTTCGGCATTGACCGCTACAACTTTTGCCTGAAGACGGGCCCGCCCCATTACAGGAAGCAAAATTCCCATTAGCAAAGCAATGATGGAAATAACCACCAGTAACTCAATTAAAGTAAAGCCCCGTTTCACAGTTTATCACCTTTTGTAATATCCGTCCTCATCAGTTTTTCACATTGGCCAGTCCTCGATCATTTCGATAAAATCATCTATGTCAACTACACCATCCAAATTTACGTCACCAGGCTTATCCGCCATGCGGTGCTCACGAGAGGCTAAAATAGAACCATTTCCGTCATAGTTCATCACATACAGTCGGTAACCGCTTGTTAAGTCAGTGCCTTCCTGGTCCATAATACCGATGACATCAAAAGTCTCATTTAGATTATTCGATCCGGCATAAATGCCATTGCCTCGCCCCAACTTTACGGGAAATGTTTTACTGCCATCGGTTATTAACAACTCCCCGTTCGGACCCCAGTCGTTTGCATCCGCGAAATAAACACCTTCGACCTTTATCAGCCGGGCCTGATAATACTCACAGCCGCTCTGCCGAGTAGGGTCAAAAACGAACTCGTCAATGTCGTCTTTTAACTCATCCAGTGTAACAACCTCCGGCCGAGACAAGCCGACACCTCGTTCCACTAATTCAATGGTAAAATCGTGGTCGGGATTGTTGTTATGCTGCTCGTTTATATTCAATTTCCCCTTATATGACAGATAATAGCCCGTAACCCGTATCCTGTCTCCGGGGCTAAACTGGGCAGTGTTCAGACGACTCAGCTCTGATATAAACTCTTCGTTTGAATAACCACCATCAGGAGAGACCCACGGTAGATTATTATAAAGCTGTCCAAAAAAAACAGCCGTACCTGCGTGGTCGTCTTCTTCGCCCTGGAAGAAGATTTGCCACTGTCCGCCAAGGTTGAACGTTTCTGTAATAGTATCATCAGGTGTTGGATCTAACATATCAGCCGGATTGTGCAGCAAAATCCCTTCAAGAATAACCATATCGGTTGCGTTGTAAACGTGTTCTCCACTTCCATCTACCGCCTGAAATTCCGAATGTGATACTTCGGTGATAGTAGGGACGGCTTTTAGGATGGTATTGGGCACTAAGCTTAAAACCATCGTTAAGACAATAAGGCTTTTCATGACTGTATCCTCCAAATAAA
>JACNGQ010000254.1 GCA_014384025.1 Planctomycetota bacterium
TACGAATCGGGATCAACCCCTGGGTAGCTCATTTCTTCTTATTTTTCATAGCGGTAATATCCGAATATTCGCCGCCAACCTCACTCGTAGCTGCGGTTGCTTCCCGTATTTCGGGTGCCTCCTTCATGAAGACGATGATGGTAACGCTGCAAATATCTATTCCATTTTTCTTCCTCACATTCGCGATTTTCAATTGGGATATTTTGTTGTTGAAGCCTGGTTTAGCACAACTGTATGCTCTGGGTGTGCTAACTATTGGATGCTGTACAGCAGCTGCCGCCATCCACGGTAAGCTTTTTGAACGCAAAAGGCATGACCTTCCTTCAAGGTTTTTAGTCCTCTTAGTGGCGCTATTTATCTTGTTCTATCCTAGAGGTATCCTTTCGGTATTGGCATTGATACCAGCCGTGGCTATGATAGTCCTCGTGATCCGCCGGAGCCAAAAAATATTTGTATCTTCTTAGGATTGCTATATTCGCTCCACCGGCCTGCTCCCCGATATGCCGGTTTGCGGATGTACCCGGACCACAGGCAAAGAGGGCATTATGCGCTTTCATAGTTGGAAACTTCAATCAAATTACAGTCCGGATCCCGGAAATACACCGACACGATGGGACCTTTTGCGCCGGTTCGGTGAACCGGACCTTCGAGCAAATTGACGCCGCAAGACGCCAAATGCGTGATTACATCACGAATTGGCACAGACGTAACGAATAACGAAGCATAGATCAGCGGAACCTGGAGTAGGTGTCTTTGCCTTTGGGTCGAACTCCTTTCCGTACGGGTGCAAATTGATTTTTTGAACACCGAAGGACAGCGCTTTCCTGCTGTCATCGAAGGTAGTGACGTTCATGCCAAGCACTCGCGCGTAAAACGAGCATGTTGCGTCAATATCCTTAACCGTCAAGACCAGATGGTCAATCGCTTCAACATTCATTGGCGTTTACTGGTTTGTTGCGCATCAAGTAAGTGAGATTTTTGTTTGACGATAAAGGGTCCGAATTTTGCTACTGACTAACTGGATAAGTTGCTATGCTGAAAATCCCTTCAGAAATTGTGCTGCTCTATGACGAGCTTTTGCGATCGCGAATTGGGGCCACGCTAACTGTTTGAATATTATACCTTAACGTTCGAAAAATAGGTGTTTTTACGATTGTTCTATAATAGTTTTAGATATTTATCGCGGCCCGACCCCATTTCGCTTATTCAGCTTCGCTAAAACCGCAGACGTTTCCACTTGTCGCTCTGGAATCGACCAGTATTTACTGAGAAGGCGATTCTTTTCTTTCTCTGACACCAGGGTATATCCGTTCTTTTCGTAAAATGAGATTGCCCATAAAGAAGCTGCCCAAGTACCAATAAGGACGGGTTTCTCTGTCAGGCTTCCCAAATGCTGGAGCAGCTTTGTACCGATCCCCATCTTTTGAGCTTGCGTCCGAACGTAGGAATGGCGGATGAGCGTAACGTCACCTTTGTCCTGAATCCCCATGATCCCAAGAAGCTGTCCATCATGTTCCAGGCCCCAGAAAATAACACCATCCTCAATTTCTTTCCTGAGTTTTTCAAAGGACATGTATGGTTCATTCCAGCGATCTTCTGGTATAACTCCTTTATACGCTTGAGCAGCATCATTGATAATCTCAAATATGGCATTGGAATCCGGTTCTTTACACCGCCGTATCATCCTTATCTCCTGCCCAACGGGTGTTTCAGCCTTGCAGCGCTTGGCGTCGGCTGAAAGCGCCTGTTTGGGCTTAAAGCCTTATTCTGCGTTCATTGTTAACCGGAAAAGGATATTCCATATGCACAGCCGTAGCCCGTGCTGTATCCTCACCGTAGTAACGGACAACCACTTTAAGCGCCATATCAATTCCGGCTGAGATACCTGCCGACGTGAATACACGGCCATCCTCAACGACGTGCTTTTCGTACTCAACGATCACTGCGGGAAAGGAATCGCGCATCCAGTCTAACGACCGCCAGTGAGTCGTCGCATGCAGTCCGTCTAACAAGCCGGCGAATCCCAGCAGCATCGACCCGGTACAGACAGAAGTCAGGGTTTCAACTTCGGCAGATCGAGAACGCAGCCATTCGAGCATGACGGGATTATTCAATTCCTTGCGCGTCCCCCATCCGCCAGGAACAACAAGAATATCTAAGCGCGGGCAGTTTTCGAATGAATAATGAGGTGTCACTTTCATGCCACCTGTTGTAGTGATACAAGAGAGGGTGCCTGCCACCAGAAAAACTTCGAATGGTGAAGGCTCTTCCCGCCGCTTCTCCTCATTGAGACGCGTTGCTGAAAATACCTCAAATGGACCGCAAAAGTCGAGGACCTCGATATCATTAAAAAGAACTATACCAACACGTTTTCTGATCATTTTTTTCCCTCAACTTGAGCATTCCCTTCGTCAGATTTTATTAGAATGTGCTCCAATGCTGCGAAACTCGAGGATGTGGCAGATCCCCTTTTCAATTAGCCCTGCCCCAAGTTTAACTTTTTATTTTCAACAAAAACACATTTTTTTGCACCGGCAGCATGAGCCCCATCGGAGAGCATAGATCTGTCAAATCCTTGAATGGCGCTTTCAAGTCTCTCCACGCCATAGAAGTATACGTCTGGAAGTGCCAGGTACATTCTCTTTGTAACTGAAGCAAACCCCCGAGCGATAAAGGCCTCAATAGCGTCTTTGCGGGAAATACCCGGGTGACCGATATCGTCCTTTGAGAACGGTCTAATAATGGCATGTGATTCCATTGCAGTGTTTTCACCTGAGGGGCCCTCTATTTGAGCTTTTGGATCATTTAACAAATAAATAAATGGCTCGAAACGATTCACATGTTTACCTCGGCGAAACTCAAAATGCCCGTCTTCTATGTATACCTCGATATCTTCGCAGAAAAGTTTCATGATTTCCTTTTTAATGTAGGTGTAGGGGTCAAGACTTTGCTTGGCGCATAGTCAGAGAAGAATATATCTGCTCTTCGCGCCGTCCCCCCCGGTTCATCAAATGATACCATGCATCAGGGTCTTGGATTCTTAACGGTCTCGACAGGGCGATATCCTATTGGGTCTTCAATTAAGAG